>JALSPC010000164.1 GCA_026986155.1 bacterium | reverse complement strand
GTGCCCGAGGAGATATAGAACCAGGGATCCCGCGCCTCTTCGAAGGCGTCCACCCACTTTTTGCCGTTTTCCGACTGCTTGAGGGAATCGAGAAGGGCGTAAACATCCGTGCTCGCAAGCACGTCACTGTCCAAGCCCAACTCCACGGCCAGCTTGGCCAGCTTCTTCAGCTCGTCGTCGGGACGATACATGATGACGTCGATGCCGGAGACCATCTGGGTGACCCGCTGGAGGGAGATGCCGGGGAAGGTCTTCTGGCAGAAATCGAGAAAGACCACGTAGGCGGCGTAGCCCAGGTTCAGGAATTCGAAGTGATACTGCCAGGTCAGGATCCCCAGGTCGATGAGCTCGTCGTATTTTTTCAGCAGTTCGTATCCGCTCGTCTTTCCGACGCCCTCGAAGACGAGGGATTCGTCTTCCATCTCCGGCAGTTCCTTGAACTCTATGGCTTCGAGCTGGCGGATGACATCGACCATCTTGGTCTTCCATTTCTCGTAGAGTTCGTCCCAGTTCTGGTAGTAGTATCCCGCGCGCTTCATGAAGATCTCGGCGCGCTTGGGAATCTCGTTGGGGTCCGGAACGGGGACCGGCGAGATATAGATGTAGCCGTTGATGAGCCGGTGATCCACGCCCAGGGCCGGCGGGACGATGAAGACCCGCGTGTTGTTCTGGGATAGGGCCAGGAACCACGCTTCATCCCAGATGATGTCGAAGGGATACATGGGTTCCGGGTAGTGAAGCCCATCGTAGAACCAGAACATGTTGTTTTCGTATTCTTCCCGTTCCTTGTCCTTGGTGGTCCAGCGGTAGAAATAGGGATACATGCGCTCCCAGCCTTCGGTGCCGGGAATCGTGGGGATTTCGTGAGGGTTGGGGAACTTTCCTGCCATAATAGCCTCCTTCAAAAGGGTTGTTTTAAAATCCTGTTTTCAGATATTCAGTCACCTCCTTCCTTTCTTTCTTCCTCCCTTGGGGATTCTTTTTGATTTTAAAAGATTACAATGACGCTTGGAGAGGCGCAACATAATTATTTTTATGCTACCATAAGAAAAACTAATATCAAAAACGCTCGTGAAAAAATGCTCAAACAGGGTTTTGAACAAAAGAGACATGAGAATATTTTCCATGTTGTGGTTAAATGCGCGTGGATGAGCCTTGTTCAAATTCTCATCTAAATTCCGTTCAAAATCGAAAGTTTTAGCGGGAGAAGACGTGTCTAAATTCTCAAAATGAGAAACATTCCCGTTCACACGGCGTATCCCGCGATGGGACCATCCTCCAAGTTCCCTATAATCATAAGAAGTTCCAAGAATTTTTCATCTGAACAACCTTTTGGAACGAGATTTGCGGAAGGATTTTCGGATAGTTTCAAGCCGGCGGGTAATAATGCAGCGAGTCTTCAGGCAAGAATCGAACGAATGCCGGTCGTTTCAAACCTTGACACCGAAGGGAGGAGTGTAATGGGGAGAGAGGAAGCCATCGGAATCCAAGACGATGTCGACATCGAAACGGAAAAGGCCATCGGAATCATCTACGCCTACAATGACAGGCCGCCCTTGGCGCAGTCCATCGTGGCGGCCGTTCAGCATTTCCTGGCCATCTTCGTCGGCATCATCACGCCGCCGATCATCGTCAGCAGGGCGTTGAAACTTCCCATGGGGATGAGCGCTTACCTCATCAGCATGGCCCTGTTCATCTCCGGAGTCGCCACCTTCATCCAGGCGCGGCGCATCGGGCCCATCGGGTCGGGGCTGTTGAGTATCCAGGGAACGAGCTTCGCTTTCCTAAGCACCATCATGGCCATCGGGCTGGCCGTCACGGGAGCGGGCGGCACGCCCCAGGAGGCCATCGCGACGATCTGCGGTGTCTGTCTCTGCGGGTGTTTCATCGAGATGGTGTTGAGCCGCTTTCTGCCCCAGATGAAGCGCGTCTTCCCGCCCCTGGTCAGCGGTATCGTGGTCACGCTGATCGGGTTGTCCCTCATCAGGGTGGGCATTACCGATTTCGGCGGCGGGTTTGCCGCCATGCACAACCACACGTTCGGCAGTTTCCAGAACCTGGCCCTCGCGAGCCTCGTCATGGTGATCATCATTGCCTTCAACGCCAGCAAGAAACCCATCATCCGCATGAGCTCGGTGGCGGCCGGCATCGTCGTCGGCTATATCGTCGCCTTTTTCATGGGGCGGGTCGATTTCGGGAAACTGGGGGAAATCGGTGTCTTTTCCGTTCCCGTCCCCTTGAAATATGGCTTCAGGTTCAGCCTCTCAGGCTTTCTGTCCGTGGCCCTGCTATACGTGATCACCACCATCGAGTCCATCGGCGACTTGACGGCGACGGCCCTGCTTTCCGGGCATCCCATCAGGGGGAAGAGGTACATGCGGGCCTTGCAGGGCGGGATCATGGGAGACGGCTTCAATTCGGGGCTTGCCGCCCTTTTCAACACCTTTCCCAACACCACCTTCAGCCAGAACAACGGGATCATTCAGCTCACCGGCATCGGAAGCCGCTACGTGGGGTATTACATTGCGGGGATGCTGGCGCTGGTCGGGCTGTTCCCCCTGGTGGGCGGGGTCTTTTCCCTGACGCCTCCCCCGGTCATCGGCGGCGCCACCGTCATCCTTTTCGGAACCGTGGCGGCGGCGGGGGTCAAGATCATCGCGTCCGAGGCCATCAACAAGCGCAGCATGCTCATCATGGCCGTCTCCTTCGGAACCGGTCTCGGGGTGAGTTTCGTCCCCGGCATCCTGAATGCCATGCCCGCGCTGATAAAGAGTATCCTCTCCTCCGGGATCACGACGGGCGGCTTGACGGCGATCATCCTCAATCTCCTGATTCCTTACCAGGAGGGCGTTCCCGAGGAGATGCAGGAGCTTCCCACGGAACCGATCGAGGTCGAGGCAAAACCCTCCGCCTGAGAAAACCGGGGCGAAGGGGAGAATTCTCAATATGAGAAGTTTTTGGATCCTGGATCGTGTCGCGCGGAAGGCAAATTCCGCAATTAGGCATGGTTAAAGGGGATTTTGAATTCGGCACGCGCGTAATACGGATGGCACGGCGTTTGCTTAAATTTCATTAAAAGGGTATCCTGATCGAGGATGGATAAAACTTACAGGCCATGGGCCTTTCACGGACGAAGGGAGAAACGAGCATGACACAGCCGGATTTCGAGAAGATTAACGCGTTGGCAAAAAAATACGAGCCGGAGATGACCCGCTTTCTGCGGGACATGATCCGCATTCCCAGCGAGAGCTGTCAGGAGGAAGGCGTCATCCTGCGCATCAAGGAGGAGATGGAAAAGGTTGGGTTCGACCGGGTTCAGATCGATCCCATGGGCAACGTCCTGGGCTACATCGGCAGCGGGTCCCATCTCATCGCCCTGGACGCCCACATCGACACGGTGGGGGTGGGCAACCCGGACACGTGGGACTTCGACCCCTACGAGGGGTTTGAGGACGAGACGTGCATCGGCGGGCGGGGCGCGAGCGACCAGGAGGGCGGCATGGCGTCCATGGTCTACGCGGGAAAGATTATCAAGGACCTGGGCCTGGATGGCGACTATACCCTCCTGATGGTTGGCTCGGTCCAGGAAGAGGACTGCGACGGCCTGCCCTGGCAATACATCATCAAGGAATCGGGAATCCGGCCGGAATTCGTGGTCTCCACGGAACCGACGGACGGGGGCATCTACCGCGGGCAGCGCGGCCGGATGGAGATCCGCGTGGACGTGAAGGGCATCAGCGCCCATGGCTCCGCGCCCGAGCGGGGGGTGAACGCCATCTTCCGCATGGGACACATCTTGAACGACCTGGAGGCCTTGCATCCCCGCCTGAAAGACGACGATTTCCTGGGCAAGGGATCGCTCACGGTCTCCGAAATCTTCTATACCTCCCCGTCCCGGTGCGCCGTGGCGGACAGCTGCGCCATCTCCATCGACCGGCGCCTCACCTGGGGGGAAGACAAGGACCTCGCCCTGTCCCAGATCCGCGAATTGCCCGCGGCGAAGGCGGCGGAGGCGGAGGTGTCCATGTATACCTACGAGCGCCCCTCCTACAAGGGGCTGGTTTACCCGTCGGATTGCTACTTCCCCACGTGGGTGTTGCCGGAGGACCACGTCGTTTGCCGCTCGGCCGTGGCGACCTACCAGGCCCTCTTCGGGGAGGCCCCGCGGGTGGATAAGTGGACCTTCTCCACCAACGGCGTGGCCATCATGGGGATGTTCGGCATCCCCTGCGTTGGGTTCGGCCCCGGGAAGGAGAAGGAGGCCCACGCCCCCAACGAGAAGACCTGGAAGGCGGACCTGGTCCGATGCGCCGCCTTCTACGCGGTCATGCCCCGCATCTACCTCGAAAAGCAGGCATAGGGGAACTTGGACGTGGCGAAGAAGGCAAAAAGCGCGACGGGCGCGGGGCTCATCGTCATCGCCATCGGGGGAAATTCCCTCATCAAGAACATGGCGCACAAGACCGTCGAGGATCAGTATCAGGCCATCTGCGAGACGATGGAACACGTGGCCGACCTGGTCCTGCGGGGTTACCGCGTGGTCATCACGCACGGAAACGGTCCCCAGGTGGGGTTCATCATGCGCCGGTCGGAGATCGCCCGGAAGGTGGAGGGCCTGCACATCGTCCCCCTGGTGAGCTGCGTGGCGGACACCCAGGGGGCACTTGGATACCAGATTCAGCAGGCCCTGGACAACGCCCTGCGCCGTCGGGGGGAAACCGACGCCATGGGAAAGACCGTGACGGTGGTAACCCAGGTGGAGGTGGATCCGGGCGACCCCGCGTTCGACGCGCCGAGCAAACCCATCGGCGAGTTTTACATGGATGAGCAGCTCCCCCAGTTGAAGCGCCAGCACCCGGACTGGATCCTCAAAAACGACGCGAACCGCGGCTGGCGCCGGGTGGTGCCGTCCCCGAGGCCGAAAAAAATCATCGAGAAGGCGGCCATCTCCACCCTCGTGGCGGAGGGCTTCAACGTGGTCACCGTCGGCGGCGGCGGGATCCCGGTGATCCGAAAAGACGGGGACCTGCAGGGGGTGGACGCCGTCATCGACAAGGATTACGCCACCGCCCTCCTCGCCGCGGGCATCGGGGCGCCGCTCATGATCATCTCCACCGGCGTCCGGCGGGTCTCCCTCAACTTCGGAACCCCCTTCGAGACCCCCCTGGCCACTGTGACGGTGGCGGAGATGAAGCAGTACCTCGCGGAGGGGCACTTCGCCCCGGGGAGCATGGCCCCCAAGGTGCGGGCGGCCATCCAGTTTATCGAAGACGGCGGCCGCGAGGTGATTATCACGAGCCCGGAGACCCTGGAAGCGGCGGTTCTCGGGCAAGAAGGAACCCATATCATACCCTGAAAAGGAGACACGATGAACGACACGCGCGCGCTGATTGAAACCCTTTCCTCCCTCGACTACGAGGGAATGTATCAAAACGACTTCCTGCTGACCTGGGAAAAATCCCAGGACGAGCTGATGGCCACCTTCCGCGTGGCCCAAATCCTCCGCGGCCTTCGCGAGGCGAACATCTCCCCGCGCATCTTCGACAGCGGCCTGGCCATCTCCCTCTTCCGGGACCAGTCCACGCGGACCCGTTTCAGCTTCGCCAGCGCCGCCAACCTGCTGGGGCTAACCGTCCAGGACCTGGACGAAAAGAAATCCCAGGTGGCTCACGGGGAGACCGTTCGCGAGACGGCCAACATGATCTCGTTCATGGCGGATGTCATCGGCATCCGGGACGACATGTTCATCGGAAAGGGCAACACCTACATGCGCGAGGTGGCGAAATCGGTCCAGGAAGGCTTCGAGGACGGGGTGCTGGAGCAGCGCCCCACCCTGGTCAACCTCCAGTGTGACATCGACCACCCGACGCAGAGCATGGCGGACATGCTGCACCTCATCGAGCGTTTCGGGGGGGTGGAAAACCTCAAGGGGAAGAAGATTGCCATGACCTGGGCCTATTCGCCGTCCTACGGCAAGCCCCTCTCGGTGCCCCAGGGCGTCATCGGCCTCATGACCCGCTTCGGCATGGAGGTGGTCCTGGCCCACCCGGAGGGCTACGAGGTGATGCCCGAGGTGGAGGCCGTGGCGAAAAGGAACGCCGAGGCCGGCGGGGGTAGCTTCACCCGCGCGGGCGGCATGGCGGAGGCCTTCGAGGGCGCCGACATCGTGTATCCGAAGAGCTGGGCGCCCTTCGCCGCCATGGAGAAACGGACGCGCCTCTACGAAGACGGCGACTGGGACGGCATCGACGCCCTCGAGAAGGAGCTCCTCGCCGAGAACGCCCGGCACAAGGACTGGACCTGCACCGAGGAGCTGATGGCGAAGACGAAGGACGGCGCCGCCCTCTACATGCACTGCCTTCCCGCCGACATCACGGGCGTCAGCTGCGAGGAGGGGGAGGTGGCGGCATCGGTCTTCGACCGGTACCGGGTGGCGCTCTACCGGGAGGCCTCCCAGAAACCCTACATCATCGCAGCCATGATGTTCCTCGCCCGGGTGCGAAACGCCGGAGAGAAGCTCATGGAGATTCTGGAAAGGGGGGAGCCGAGACGCAGATGAAACCCCGCGATACCGGTCCGTCCCGCGCCTTCCGGAACGACGCGGTCGCCAAGGTGACCGGGAGGGCGCGCTACGCCGACGACCTGAAATTCCCCCGGATGCTCCACGCTGTTCCCGTCTATTCGGATTACGTCCGGGCGGAAGGCCTGTCCGTCGATACCCGCGAGGCGGAAGCCATGCCGGGGGTCGTCCGGGTCGTCACCGCCGGCGACATCCCCGGCGCGATCACCTACGGGCAGATCGAAGCGGACTACCCCATGATCGCGGAATCCCGCGTCCTCAGCCACGGCGACGTGGTCGCCCTGGTGGTGGCCGAGACGCGCGAAAGCGCCGTCGAGGCCGCGAAACGGGTCCGGGTCACCGCCCGCCCCTTGCCGCCCCTCACCGACCCGGTGGCGGCCCTGGAACCGGGCGCGCCCGTCATTCGGCCGGGCAAAACCGACAACATCGTGAACCACCACAAGGTCCGCCGGGGAAACGCCCTCCAGGTCCTCGAGACGTGCGACGTGGTAGTGGACGCCACGTTCTGGACCGGCTTCGTGGAGCACGCCTACATGGAACCGGAATCCGCCGTCTGCGTGCCCCGGCCCGACGGCGTGATGGAGGTCTACGGGAGCGTGCAGCACCCCTTCACCGCCCGGCGTTTCGTGGCGGCCATCCTCGGCGAGCCCCTCTCTCGCGTCGAGGTCATCACGATCCCCATGGGCGGGGGCTTCGGGGGCAAGGACGACACCGCCTCCATCGTCTGCGCTCGGGCGGCCCTCTGCGCCCGGCTCTGCGACCAACCCGT
>JALSPC010000163.1 GCA_026986155.1 bacterium | reverse complement strand
TTACGCGCGGACCATGGAGGAATTCGACAGGGTCGTGGGCCTGGATACCCTGCGGGTCGTCCACGTCAACGACTCGAAGCGGGAACTGGGATCGCGGGTGGACCGCCACGAACACATCGGGCGGGGTCAAATCGGGGAGGAGGCCTTCTCCTTCTTTCTGCGTGACGAGAGGCTGTCAACCCTTCCTTTCATCCTGGAGACCCCAAAGACGGCGCCCGATACCCAGGTGCCCATGGACACGGTCAACGTGGAACGACTTCGAAAAATGCTGAGGTAAAGCGTATGAAGAACTTTCGTTTCGTCATCATAGGGATCGTTCTGGCGGTCTTCGTCACGGGGTGGGGGGTCTCGGCCACACTGAACGAACTGCCCCCCCTGGAAACACCCTCGGTAACCCCTTCTTATAAGAAGACGGAACCGGGGGCGCAGGAAAAGCCCGCCCCGGAAAGCCCGGAGAAGGCGCCCGGGCAGCAAGAGAAAAAGGTCTCCCCGGAGGACGCGAAGCCGGAAGGCGAAAACCCCGCCGGGGAGACGGCGGCGCCCGCCGCGCAGGACCTGCATCCCGATTACCCCTTCTACCCGTCCCTTATTCGGATGGGAGGCGCGATGCCCCTCTCCCTCGACCAGTTTCAGGGCGCCCCGGAGTGCGGCGTCTGCCACAAGCAGATCTACCAGCAGTGGAAGGGCTCCATGCACGCGGCGGCCTTCACCGATCCCATCTGGCGCGCCCTGGTCGCGGTGGGGTCCGAGGAGACCGGTGGAAAGATTGACAAGTTCTGTATTGGGTGCCACACACCCATCGGTCTCGCCACGGGAGACGTCACCAACGTGGAAGGCATCTTCTCCGAGGATACGGACCTCGTTTCCACCTTCGGTGTCCAGTGCGACGCGTGTCACGTCATGTCGGAGAGCAACGGGGTTGCAACCCCATTCGGGGAGCCGGGGAACGCCTCCTTCACCCTGAATCCCGGTCCCATCAAGCGGGGTCCCTACGAGGACTGCGACGCGGGGGGTATTCACGAAGGGTTATGGTCTTCCCTTCACGTCACCTCGAAGATCTGCGCCAACTGTCACCAGTCCTTTCACGGCAACTTGGCCGTGGAGCGGACCTACGACGAGTGGAAACAGTCCGTTTACGCCCGGAAGGGCATCCAGTGCCAGCACTGTCACATGATGCCGGTCGACAAGGCCGTGGAGGCGGCCCGCACCCTGGTTCCGCCGGAGATGTGGGGCCCGGCCTCGGAACTGAAACCGGAACGCTCTCCCTTCTTTCCCCACTATTTCCTGGGCGCCAACACCGCCATGGCGAGGGAAGAGGGCTTCCAGGATCACGCCCGGGAGATTATGCACCGGCTCCAGACGGCGGCGGCCCTGGAACTGGAGGTTTCCGACGCGGTGGTGACCCCCGGGAGGCTCATCAAGCTCAAGATAAAGGTTAAAAACGTGGCGGCGGGGCACAACCTGCCGACCTCGCTTGCCGAGTTGCGGCAGATGTGGCTGAACGTGCGAGTGGCAGACCAGGACGGAAGGGTCTTTTACCATTCCGGGGACCTGACGGAGGCGGGGGCGATCGAGCGGGACGCGCGAATCTTCGACGCCTACGCGGTGGACGAAAACGGCCAGCATACCCTCAAGCCCTGGAAGATCGACCACTTTCTCTGGAACCGGACGATTCCCCCCAAGGGAATGGCCGCGGAGACCTATGCCATCATGATTCCCAGGGGCGTGCGAAAAGAGGTGAAGTTCATCGTGAAACTCCGTTACCGTTCGTATCCCCAGTCCCTCGTGAACCAGTTGCTGAAGGACAAGGCCTTTGCCGTTCCCGTCATCGACATGGTGGAAAAACGTCTCGTCTTGCCCGTGGTGGGGGAGTGAAAAACGAGGGATTCCGGGTAACTGATTGATTATGTAAAGGGGGTGACGCAGGCATGGCAAATGCCGCGATCCCTTCGAAAAGGTTTCGAGTTCGGATCCGCGCCTTCATTTTTTTCTTTCTTTTCTTGTCTCTGGCACTGCCCGCCATGCCGGTATCCGGCAGCGATTGCCCGCCCCTGGTCACGAAGGGGGAAATAGACGCGTTTTGCGCGAGGCTCGCGGGCGTCCAGCGCCGGGAGGTTGTCCAGACTGCCGAAGAAATAAAATCGAAGATTGAAAAGCGCGCGACCCTTGGAATCCGAAGGATCCCAAGGGGTGAAAAAAGGTGCCACAAGCTTGTTGGCTGGCAGCTGACCCTATTCAGCGAGGACGCCGAGGGTGTTCTCCTGGATCGATTTTTCTCCAACGGGGAGACGGACGGTGACGGTCCCGTGACGGTGCTCGCGTCCCAGCGCGGGAAGAGGGAGTCGGTTTCGGAAAGATTCACCGAGGTTTCGCTCCAGCTATTCTGGCGCGAGAGCGATATTTCCTCTATTCGGCTGCAGGCGGGTCTAAAACAGGTCCCCCGCGGCGGTAGCACGTCCGTGAAGGCGGAATTGAGATGCGGACCTTGCCCCGTGGAGGGGGAAACCGTCCGGTTTTCTTGCGGGAGCGGAGGCGGACTCGCCCCGGAGGAGACCGTCAGCGATGCCACTGGGGTTGCCGCGACACGGCTCACTCTGAAGCGTGAAGAGCCTGTCACGGTAACCGCGCGAAGCGGTGAAAAACGAGCAAGTGCTACGATCCAGCCCGTCTGGACCCCCTGGACCGCAGATATATCGATAAAAGTGGACGACACCTATTACGACGAGCAGGGAAGGCAGGTTTACGTTACCCATGCCGATTACAAAGTCCGCGTGGTAAACCTCCTGTTGGCAAAGATGGTATTCAATGCCCGTGGGTTGGAAAAATCCAAGGAATTGGGCGCGTGCCCTCTGCACTTTCTGCCGCTCAACAATCCATTTGAGAGTTCGGGACAGGGACACCTCAAGGGTATGGAAAAGCGTCTCTATTGTGATAAGAACGGCTACTGTCACTGGGAAAAAACCAACTTCGACCTGGAGACCCCCGCGACCTTATTGATCGGGATTCTCTTGTCAGGAGAAATTCCCCATCGCAAGATGCGAAAAGATGTGTTTGCCTTTGGTCTTAACGTAGGATCGGCGGTCATCTTGAAAACATCCCATGGCCCCGTTCGGTATAACTTGGTTCCTCCCGCGCCATCCAGGGAAGAATCAGAGAGGGAATTTCAACATGTCCCTATCATACCGTTCGATACCATTCTTGACCGCCATCCAATTAACCTGGGAGAGCGTATCACCCGCAAATATGAAAACGGGGGAAGAGGAACTTGGAGCTATACCTACCGTTTCACCCCGGAAAAGTAGGGAGTTGGCGCGCCGAAAACTTTTGACAGGCGGGGGGATTTGTGCTAAAAAGAAACCCGTGCCAACGTAGCTCAGCTGGTAGAGCAGCTGATTCGTAATCAGCAGGTCAGCGGTTCGAGTCCGCTCGTTGGCTCCAATGATTTCAAGGGGTTAGGCGGTTTCGCTTAACCCCTGTTTTTGTATGGGCCGCAGATTTGCGCGGATTTATAGCTTTTCTCTGCCAACCGCCGACTGACCTCTGTCATCCTTCCTTTGCGCCGATGGCCGACGGGTGATGGCAACTTGTTTCTGGACACGCCTACAGGTCACGGCACGCGGATCGAGTGTGTTAATGTCACACGTATTCCTTCTTGTCAATCACTTCTCCCCGGATGCCACAAAGATACTGACACCGGCACACGCGTTCCCACAATCCGCCTGGGCGCAGCAGTTTTCACCCACACAATCCACAGACACATTCTTCAGGGCCACCCCTGTGAACCATCGCTGAATCTGCTGGCGCTGGAATCCCAGCCATCGGTCGGATTGTTCTGTCCGCAGGAACTCATAATGATGTTCATCCAGGTCCGTGATCACAAGTTTGCCCCCCGGCTTCAGAATGCGCGCCATCTCCGCTATCGCTTTCTGGGGTGAATCGACATGATGAAGATACATGTTGGCGAAAACGTAATCGACGCTCTCGTCGGCAATGGGCAAATGTTCGGCTTCTCCTAAACGGTAGTCAACCTCCTCAACGTCGCGAAACTTCCTACGCATCACGTCAAGCATTTCTTGCGATTCATCTACCGCGATCACCCTTAATCCATGAGAAACCAGCCCCTCGGTCATGAAACCCGTGCCCGCTCCGATGTCCGCGGCGACCTTTCCCCTTTGTGCTTTGGCGACGTCGAGCGCCTTTTGTCTTACATTTTCGGAGAAAAAACCGCTTCTCATATTATCCCACTCACGGGCAACCATATCAAAGTATTGCTTACTGCCCATCGTTGACCTCCTTTACGTTAAAATACACGTTGGCGAATATTTCCAATCCGCCGTTCCGGCGCGCGGATTGGAAATATCCAAGGCGGGGGAAAACATGTTTCGATAATTTTTCTTCACTTCAGGTCATTCAAGAAATATCTCGGTGGATTGCCCGCCGAAACAGCCACGTTTGATGTTAGAAGGCGGGACCCGATGTCCCCTTGAGGACTAAAAGGGGGAACATAGCCCCGGCACGCAACGTCAATCACTTTCCATTTCCAATATACAACAAACGTGCAATTAATCAACGGCTTCATGAGCGATATAAAAAATGCCTTGTTCTTGCGACTCAGGGATATGACGGCCTTGTTAAGGTGAATAACATGGAAACGCGATTCCCGCCCATGGCGTCACGTGGCTTGGATTTATGTGCCACAGATTCGCGCGGATGAACACAGATGAATTAGGTATTAGAGCTTGCCCGCTCAATGAATTCTCTCGGAGAAAAAATATCAATGTCTATATATCTCCTGATAGACCTTAAATGTTTATCACCCGAAATAATGACCTTGCAATCCAATGCGACGGCACATTCTATAAATTTGTTATCATCTGGATCGTCTCTTACAACAGATAACTTTGGTGTTTTTGCCGTAAATATAGAATAATAATTTTCCGCGAATAATTTCAACAACTCTTTGATTTCGCGCGGGTCGACACCCAGTCGTATCAAAACCTCGAAATATTCATCAACGATCTCCTGTGACAGGCATAAAATTATTTTTCCATTTTTCCATAAATCAATTATTTTTCTCGGAATGCCCCCAAAAAAAGAAGAAATGAACACATTTGTGTCAATAACGACTTTATTCATTTCGTTTCCGTACTTCTTGGATCACGTTATCGATATCAACCGTTGTTATCTTCCTTTCAGATAATTTTTTACCAATTCGATCCCACAAATCATCGATATACGATCCCACATCTCGTTCTTTTGTGTATTCTTCAAGTAGTTCACGGACCAGTCCGCTGAGGCTTTTCCCCTCTTTTTGCGCTAACTTGCTAACCTTATCTTTCAGGTTTGGGTCCAACCTGATGATCATCTGCGTTGTCATCGTTGCCCCCTCGTGTATTCCATTTAGCTGGGTGTTATGATCTATTTTCATGACCCCAAGCCGTCCAGACACATATCACGTATAAACAATATATACATCAAAGTAAAAAAAGTCAACGACCATGAAATCGAAGATCGTGGAAAGGGGCGTTTAATTTCTTACCGGTTCCCGGCACGTAGCTGGGAATTCTTTAATGAAAAGCTGGGCTTCACGCATTTCTTTTCCTAATTCCGTAAGTTCGCGTCCCTCTCACTCTTTTTTTGGGACGCAGATTCACGCGGATGAAAAAAATAGGTAAAAGGTGGAAGCCTGAAGGCTGGTGTGAAGCACCCTCCCTTTTCAAATAGCAACCGGCAATCCTGAGTTTGCGCTCAAGATCCCGGCGTTTCATGCAACCCGCACCGTGTCACGAATCACATCTTCAGGCAAACCCCTTCCGTGGCCTTTTCAATAATGGCAGTAAATTCGGCCTTCATCTCATCCTCCCGATTTTATGAGGGAAATATATTTATTGTCTTAATTATTTCAAGCTTCCTTGCCCTTGTCAAATGGAGGCGTGGGGGTGGGGAAGGAATGGAACAGATTTTTGATTTCTCCATCAACCGCAAACGGATGATGAATGTTCCAGATATTTTATTTCAAATCACCGATGATCTTTTGTAACTTTCTTACCAACTTTTCATACCGTTTCGTTTGAGTGGGCGGTTCAAGATGCGCTAAAATCGCTTCCTGCAATGTTTCACTTACGAATATCGATTTAAATTCTGAAACTAAAAAAGATTTAACGTCCTCATCCGATTCCAGTATAGGCAAAAAGGTTGTTCGATTATCCAAGATATAGACAATATCTTCAAAATCATGACTGAATCTGGGGTCATTCCCTCTGTTCCGAAAAGCGGCAAATTTTGCTGCAAGATAGTAAGCCAGCGGCATAATCTTGATTTTTATGCTATCGAGACTATGGATTTGCGCGTGCTTAAAACCTTCTTGAAACCAGGGATTGGCTGGCGCCCAACCGATTTCTCGTGTGCCCATGATATTGAGCAAAGTATTTCGATACGTAAAGCGACAAATAACCTTTTCATCCCTCGCGGGGTGAATACCTCGCGCCGCCAATTTCTGCCGTAGTTCTTCAAGTTGAAATAGCGAAGCGACTTCCACGACAATGTCGACGTCTTTAGTAGGGCGTATTTCTGGGACAGCGGGGTCATCAACATATAATCCGGCCACTTCCCCGCCCACGTAAACGACCTGTTCATTCAAATCTCCCAAGGCTCGGGCAATGATTTCAATGGCATTGATACATTGCTTTTTCGTATTCAGCACATATTTCTCCGTTGTTCCCAAAAAATTCATGTTATAAAATTCGCTTACGCAATTCTTCCACCGCCCGTTGTTTTTCCCGCGCACGCCCAAGACGCAAGGCGTCTGTTAAGGCCAAAAGTTCATACAAAAGTGGATCCTTGGCACAGGCGCTTGGCACGCCTGGGTGTAAGGGTTCGATGGCCTGGCCTCGTTTTTTTTCCTCCGCGCAGGGCCAGACATAAGGCTCTTCACCACCCAAAAAGTCGTTCAATGGTGGGGCGGAATGCGCCGTGGGCATACCACGCTGAATGGCCCCTATTTCCGCCGGAAAGACATAACGCAAACCATGCGCCAGAAACTCCAGCAGGTTATTTTTCATCAATCGTCTTTTATCTCCCGCGATAAGTCCAGCTAATTTTGATCGATTTAGGGACTCACTTACTTCACTGGCACTGATGTTTAGGGTCTGCGCCAAATCTTTAGCGAGCCAGTGTTTACCTTTAAAAGCGGCTATTTTGAGCAGGATAACCACATCATGCGGGCGCATTCCTTTATGTCGTCTCATAGCCAATTCCTCCCTTTTCGATACGCGATTCGCGAATTGAAAATACTACTTTTTCATAAAGAAAGCAACCTATTTCGGGTTCTTTAGCTATTCTTTCCTTGCTTACCCTTATGATGACCGAACGTAGAATTTTTATGGGTCACAGATTGGCATGGATGGAAGTTAGGTAAAAGGTAAAAGGTGGAAGG
>JALSPC010000162.1 GCA_026986155.1 bacterium | reverse complement strand
CCATGCGACTGGTACGAGGGCATTGGCGTATTGAAAACAGCCTTCATCGGGTGAAGGTTGGGTGGAACCGGTTGCGTAGCAAAATCTGGATGAATAATGTGCCAGAACAGGCGATAAGATGCCTCGCTTGATCGGCATAGATATCTGAAAACCTTGACGGAACCGTGATTCAACAAGCAGTATTGTTGTCTCTGAGCCGTTTCCATGGTATAGATAAAAAGCTTTTTAAACTACCAGGGGGGCCAATGGACCAGTTGAAGGGAAAGAAAATCCTCATCGCCGTCACGGGGGGCATCGCCGCCTACAAGATTCCTGAGCTCACCCGCCTCTTCATTAAGTCGGGGTGCGAGGTCCAGGTGGCCCTCACGCGGAACGCGGCGCAGTTCGTTCAGCCCCTAACCCTGGAAACCCTGACCCATCGGCCCGTCCTGATGGACGATTTCAATCTCCTGGAAAAGGGAGGCATACCCCACATCGAGGCGACGGCCTGGTGCGACATCCTGATCGTGGCCCCCGCCACGGGGAACATCATCGGCAAAGCAGCCGCGGGCATCGCGGACGATATGGTCAGCACCCTCCTTTTGGCCGCCTCCCGGAAACCGGTCCTTCTGGCCCCGGCCATGAACTCGCGCATGTATCTGAACCCCGTTGTCAAGCGGAACATTTCCCTGCTGAGGGAGATGGGATACCACTTCATCGGCCCCGACGAGGGGGAGATGGCCTGCGGCGAAGAAGGCATCGGACGCCTGGCCGACCTTTCCTGTATCGTGGAAAAGACCAAGGATATCTTCACGGAAAAGGACCTCAGGGATTTCACCATCCTCATCTCCGCCGGCCCCACCCAGGAACCGATAGATCCCGTAAGGTTCATCACCAACCGTTCCAGCGGCAAGATGGGATACGCCCTCGCCAACGCCGCCAAGCGCCGGGGCGGACGGGTCATCCTGGTGAGCGGCCCCACCCGCCTCTCCGTCCCCAAGGAGGGCGTCACGCTCATCCGGGTCAAGACGGCCCTGGAGATGGAGCGGGAGATCATGGAGCACTTTCCCTACTCCGATATCGTGATCATGGCGGCCGCGGTGGCCGATTACCGCACCGACAAGCCCTTCCCCCACAAGTTGAAGAAATCCGACAAGGCCTTCCAGTTGGAGTTAGTGCGGAACCCCGACATCCTCCAGGCCCTGGGCGCGAAGAAAAGTCACCAGATCCTGGTGGGATTCGCCGCGGAGACGGAAAAGTTTGAGAAAAACGCCATCCAGAAGATCAAGGATAAGAACCTGGACCTCATCGTTGTCAACGACGTGAGCCTGCCCGACGCGGGGTTCGAGGTGGACACAAACCGCATCATGCTCATCGACCGTTTCAACAAGATTAGGAAGTTCCCCTTGCAGAGCAAGGAGGACGCGGCCGATACCATCCTGGACAAGGTCCTGAAAATCAAGAGAAAGGTAACGGAACCATGACAGCGAAAAAGAAGACGAAAGAGATAGAGAAACTGCTGAAGCTGACCCCCAGACCCGCCTGGGATGTCCTGAACCAGAGGGAACGGAAGACGGCCCTCGATTTCTGCGAGGATTACAAGGCGTTTTTGGACGCCGCCCGGACGGAACGGGAGGCGGTGCGGGAGATCGTCGTCCGCGCG
>JALSPC010000161.1 GCA_026986155.1 bacterium | reverse complement strand
ATTCGAACGGGGCATGGATTATTTGGACAAACACGGCGTCGTTTACGAGCCGCTGGAAGCCAACATCAAGAAGGACGAAGACCGGTGCATTCACTGCGGGGCGTGCGCGGCGGTCTGCCCCACGCATGCCCTTTTCATCCAGCGCCCTGAGATGCGCGTCGTCTTCGACACCGAAAAGTGCAGTGGATGTGAGCTTTGTGTCCTGGCGTGCCCGCCCCGAGTCATCGTCGCCACTCTCTCCGCCCAAGAGGTGTGATGAGCCGCGAAGGCGTCATCGTTGGTTTGAGCGGCGGCGTGGACAGCTTTGCCGCCGCTTACCTTTTGAAGGAGGCGGGTTACCAGGTCACCGCCGTCCACCTCATTCTCCACGATCCGTCTTACGAGGCCACGAAAAGGCATCTTGAAATCCTCGCAAAATCCCTTGGCGTCCCCCTTGTCACGCGAGATCTTCGGGACCGGTTCAAAAAAACCATTATCGAACCTTTCGTAAAGCGTTATCTCGCCGGCAAGACCCCCAACCCTTGCGCGTGGTGCAACGAGCGGATAAAGTTCCATGTGATGACGGAAATCATGGAGGAACTGGGGATACCCTTGATGGCCACGGGCCATTATGCCAAGAAGGAATTTGATCCCATCCACCAGCGCTGGTTTATCGCCCGCGGGAAGGACCGGTCGAAAGACCAGTCCTACTTTCTCGCCTTCGCCACCCAGGAACAGTTGGAACGGCTCCTCCTGCCTCTGGGCGAGGAAACAAAGAAGAACATAAAGGAAGGGATGAAAGACCTCTGCGCTCCGGTTTCTCTGCGTTCCGAGTCCCACGACATCTGCTTTCTGGAAGGGACCTCGCTGAGTGCCTTTATCTCGGCGTGGATCGGCCAAAAAACGAAAAAAGGAACATTCGTCGATTCAAGAGGCAATGTCCTCGGCGCCCACGAGGGGTTCTACCGGTTCACCATCGGGCAACGGCGGGGAATCGGCATCGCGGATAAAACCCCTTACTACGTCACGGCCCTGTTTCCCGAAAAAAACCAGGTCCAGGTAGGAAAAGTTGAAGATCTCTACAAGACAACCTTCCGTGCCTCGGAATGCCGCTGGCACCTCTCCCCGGAAACCGAAACCTTTCCCGTTGCCTGCCAGATAAGGTACCGGCATGCGGCCGCGGCCGCCATCGTGCAGGTACTGGAGGCAAGACTCGCCAAGGTAACCTTCTCGGAACCCCAGCGTGCCATCACGCCGGGCCAGATCGCCGCCTTTTACCAGGACAACCGCCTTGTGGGCGCGGGGGTTATCGAGACTGTCGAGCCATGATCACGTTTGCCATTCACACGCTTGGCTGCAAGGTCAACTTCTACGAGTCGGCATGGATTCGTGAACGCCTCCTCGCCGCGGGCGCGATCGAGGAAGAGGACCCGAACGCCTGTCCCGATTGGATTATCGTCAACACCTGCACCGTCACGGGACGGGCCGACCGGCAATCCCGCCAGCTCATCTACCGGTCGGCCCGCCGATGCCCTGACGCCAAGATCTTGGTGACGGGGTGTTACGCGGACCGAGACCCGGAAACTCTAAGGTCCCTTCCCGGTGTCACCTGCGTCGCTCCTAACGCGGAGAAACCCCGTCTTCCCGGCATCGTTACGTCTTGCCTCCCCAAAGTGGCCGGGGGCTGGTGGATGACCCTTAATCGCTTCGGCGGGCACGTACGGGCCTACCTGGTGGCCCAGAACGGGTGCGACGCCCGGTGCGCTTATTGCGTCATCCCCCGGGTTCGTGGAAAGAGCCGGAGCAAGCCCATCGAAACTATTCTCCGCGAACTGGATGCCCTGAAATCCGCGGGGCATCCCGAAGTGGTTCTCTGCGGCATCCACTTGGGACTCTATGGGAGGGACCTGTCGCCGCGAAAAAACCTGGGAAACCTCTTGGAGGCGATAGAGGCCCATTCCTTCCGGGGGCATGTGCGAATCAGTTCCCTGGAACCCATGGAGTTTAGCGAGGAAATCATCGAAATCGCGGCCTCTTCGGAAAAGATATGCCCCCACTTCCACATTCCCCTCCAGAACGGGGATAAGGAAATCCTTAAGCGCATGAACCGGCCCTATACCCCGGCGTCGTTCGAGCGGCTCATCAACAAACTCAAAACCGCCATCCCGGATTGCACCATCGGAAGCGATGTCATGGTCGGCTTCCCGGGAGAAACCAGCGAGGCCTTCGAAAGGAGCGTCGACTTCGTTGCCAGTCTCCCCCTTTCCTATCTCCACGTCTTCCCCTACTCGGAACGGCCCGGCACTCCCTCGGCGTCATTCCCGGAAAAGGTCCCGGAAAGTACCAAGAAGGCCCGTGTTGCCCGCTTTCTCGCCCTGGCGAGTGAAAAGCGCGCGGCCTTTCACGCCTCATGGACGGGAAGGACGGACACGGTAATCTTCGAACAGTGCAAAGGGAAAGGCACCTGGAGCGGCAAGAGCCTCCACTACCTCCCCGTGCGCGTTAAGTCGCGGGACAACCTTCTTGGAAAGGCTATGAAAGTCACCTTTACCTCCCTGAGGGATGGTTTTGTTTTGGGCGTTCTTTGAGACTCCACGGGGGCTGACATCTTCTATTTCAAGGGGAGATTTGTTACGATACCGGGCGCCATGGCAAAACAGTTCAGGAGGATTCCGATGAAAGTCGTCATTCTTGCGCCGGATGAAAAGCTTCCTTCCGGAAACGATCCTCGCGCCCGGATTGCCTCGGGGCTGCCAGAAATCCTTAGGGAAGCCGGTATCGAGTTCACGATCCATCCGGTTCCCCTAAAGGACAGCGATTCATCTTCCGGCGTCCCGCTCGAGACTCTCAAGGAAATCTACGATGTTTACAACGGGCTGGAAGGGACGGACCTCGTCCACAACCTCGTCGGCATCCCGGCCCTCCTGCTTGCCGCGCACCTGAAGGTGCCCATTCTCACCACTTTCTGCGGCCCGCCGGACGGTATCGCGCTGGCCTTGGCGAATGCTGCCTCTCCCCGCCGCTTCTTCAATGCGGTCGATGCGATCGAAATCCCGGAAGGCGTCCATTTCTTGGAAACCTTCCGGACAGAAAAGATGGCGGCGCAGATCCCCGTACTCTACGAAAAGATCCACGCCCTCACCCGGCGAGAGGATCAGCGCCCTTGGGGCTACTACGTGGTCCTAAGCGACGAGCCAGACCACAAGGTTAAACGGATCGTCGTTCGACCTGGGAAACGCTTGAGCCTTCAGCGGCACCGGCGGCGTTCCGAACACTGGCACGTCGTCCAGGGGAAGGCCCTCGTCACGCTGAATGGCCAGCAAATCCCCCTCGAAGCGGGCGAATCGGTGGACATCCCACGAGGCGCGGCCCACCGTATTCAGAACCCGGGGAAGCGGGACAACCTTGTGTTCATCGAGGTGCAGCGAGGAGATTACTTCGGCGAGGACGATATCGAGCGGCTGGAAGACGACTACGGGAGGGCATAGACGAAGGTGAAATTCTTGACAATAAAAGAGGCCTTTGTTACATCAAAGGGCAGTCAGGGGGCGGAGGTTTGAATTTTGCAAGAAAACGCAACCAAATGGTCAAGGACCAGATCGAGGCGCGAGGCATTCACGACCCGCGGCTCTTGGAGGCGTTTCGCAAAGTCCCCCGGCATCTCTTCGTAGAGGAAGCCCTCCAGAACCAGGCCTACGAGGATTATCCCCTCCCCATCGGGGACGGCCAGACCATCTCCCAGCCTTACATGGTGGCCCTCATGATCGACGCCCTTCAATTAACGGGGAAGGAAAAGATTCTTGAAATCGGCACGGGTTCCGGCTACCAGACGGCCCTCCTCGCGGAGCTGGGCGAGGAAATCTATTCCATCGAGCGGATCCCATCCCTGGCCCATCGCGCCATCACCATTCTCAATCGCATGGGCTATTACAACGTCACGGTCAAGATAGGGGACGGCACCTTCGGATGGCCCGAGAAAGCCCCTTTCGATGCTATCATCGTAAGCGCCGGGGCCCCCGATATTCCCGAGATCTTGAAAGGCCAGCTTGCCGAGGGGGGACGTCTGGTTATCCCTGTGGGAAACAGCTCTGTACAGAATCTCTTCCGGGTCACGCGCACGCCGGAGGGTTTCAAAACGGAAAACCTTGGCGCGTGCACCTTTGTGAAACTCATCGGGCGTTACGGGTGGAGAAATCATGCCTGAAACGCGTAAGCCTTTTATACGTGTTGGAGTCATCGGTGCCGCTATGTGCGGGCAGGACCTCTATCAAGCCGCCTACATGGTTGGCCGCCACGTCGCGGAGCGCGGCGCCGTCCTCGTTTGCGGAGGGCTCGGCGGGGTCATGGAGGGCGCCTCAAAGGGGGCTTTCGAAGCCGGGGGGCTCACTGTGGGCATCCTGCCTGGCAGCGATCCCGCCGACGCGAACCCCTACGTGCGGCTTCCCATCCCCACGGGTCTTGGCCACGCGAGGAACATACTTGTGGTACAGACCTCCCAGGCCGTGATTGCCGTCGGTGGAAAGATGGGAACCCTCTCAGAGATCGCTATCGCCTTGAAACTCGGTATTCCTGTCATCGGGTATGCCACCTGGGACGTGGACCCGGCAATTCGGAAAGCCCGTTCCATGGAGGAAATCTCGAAACGGCTCGACGAGGAAATAAATAGATTATGAAAACCCTCAGTCCCGTTTTAATGCTAATCTTCGCCGTCCTTTATGCGGGGGGGTGTACATGCCCGAATTGCACTCTCCCCACCTCCACCTGTCCCGCGCCCTCTCCTCGGCCTCCCGTGAAGAAACCGTCATCCCCCTACCGTATTCACGTGGTCAGCCGGGGGGAAACCCTGTGGCGCATCTCGAAACACTACGGCGTCAGTCTTCACGACCTCATGGCGGTAAACCACATCGCGGACCCGTCCCAACTGGTGGCGGGTACTCGCCTGATCATTCCCAAGGTTTCCTACAAAAGCACCGTCAAGAAAACTGCTTTCACTCCAAATCAGAAGACCGCCATCCGCCGGGAGGGATTCATCTGGCCGGTCCGAGGAAAAGTTGTTACCTTCTTTGGAAAAACAAAGAGCAAAGTCAGCAAAGGGATCGATATTCAGGCCCCTCTCGGGGCGGACGTGAAGGCCGCCCAGTCGGGTAAGGTCATCTACAGTGGTGTTTACGGTCCTTTTGGAAGGACCGTCATCCTCCAGCACCCCAGGGGATTCTCGTCCGTTTACGCCCATAACCGTGAAAACCTTATCAATGTCGGTCAGTGGGTCCGGCAGGGGCAGACCATTGCAACGGTGGGAAAATCAGGACACGCCGCGTATCCCATACTCCATTTCGAGATTCGAAAGAAAAGCACGGCAGTTGATCCCCTTCTTTACCTGAGGTCTCCATGACGGGAAAGGCGAAACCCCCAAAAAAAACAGACCGGAAGGCCGTCCCCAACATCATGAAGATGTATTTGGACGACATCGGGAAGATTCCCTCTTTGAAACATGAGGAAATCGCCCGGCTTTTCAGGAAATACCGCCGAGGAGACGCGGTGGCGAAGAAACGTATCATCGAGGCAAACCTCCGGCTCGTGATCCATATCGCCAAACGCTATACCCACGCCAGCATCCCCTTCCAAGACCTGGTCGCGGAAGGGAACTTGGGCCTTATTCGAGCCGTGGAAAAATTCAGTTTGAGCCGGGGCTGTCAATTTTCCACCTACGCCACCTGGTGGATAAAGCAATCCATCGAGCGAGCCATCATCAACCAGTCCAAACCGGTCCGTCTGCCCGCCCACATCTGCCTAAAAATATCGCGGATCGTCAAGGTTATTAAAGAACTCAACCAAACCCTGGGCCGGGAACCCACCCCTGAAGAGATAGCACAGCACATTCCAGAGACGCCTGAATCCATCGAAAAGCATCTGGGATTGTTGAGAAAAACCTACTCCCTCGATGCCGTATTAAGCGAACAGTCGGATTCGGAAAACACATTGCTTGATACCCTTTCTGACAAGGACGATGTCTCTCCCTTCGAGTCTGTCGAAAAGCTGGAGCGCCTCCAGCAAATTACCTGCGAGATAGAGCAACTCAGTGAAAACGAAAAAAAAATTCTCTGGCTGCGCTACGGCCTGGGAGACGAAGAGCCCCAGACCCTTGAGGCCATCGGCAGGAAATTCGGCGTCACCCGGGAACGTATCCGACAGATCGAAAAAAAGACCATCCTGAAACTGAGGAAGCGTATCTTCTTCAAAGGACGCCAAAACGTATGCGGACAGAAAAATATGACGTCATATGGTCCGAGTTTAACCGAATAGTGAAATAGCCTCTTGTCATTTCGTGTGAAATGTCAAGAGGCAGAAAAAAACTAAAAGGCCAGTTATTCATCTAACCCCTTGAAATCACTTTGGAGGGCGATCCGGGAATCGAACCCGTGACCTTTGGTTCCGGAGACCAGGGATATAAACAAGCATCTTATTGAAATTTCAATATAAAATCATAAAGCATGGTTAAAATATCCAGCTTTTGTCCAGCATTGAGGGGGATTTCTCAGTTTTTTGTGTCTCTCGAAAACTGGGGGAAGGGTTCCAAAACTTCCCCGGAAAACACGGCGCGGATCCGATCGCGGGCCGATTCTGGGGGCACTTAGATGTTTATTTGTCGGACCGTGCAGGTTGTTTCAGGAATGGCGGCATGGATTTCTTTCAGTCCCTCCAGGTGGAAACTTAGGGCTTCTTTCATCCTTTCTAATGTTTCCGCTTCCGTTTTTCCCGTGGCCACGCACCCGGGAAGCTCGGGGCAATAGGCGGAATAATTTCCCCCTGCCTTTTCAATGATGACGGTGAATTTAGCCATGGCGCTTATCTCCTTTGAGTCTTGCCTGTTTTAATACGCTGTTTAAGGTCCCTGGGGCCAACTCATCGGCCGGGTGCCCCGCTATGGTCACAAGCCCCGATTTTGACGGGTGCTTATACTGTCTATGGCTTCCTTTCTGTCTAAAAAGTCGCCATCCATCTTGTTCAATCAATTTTATCACGTCACGAATTTTCACAATTGAAAACCTCTATATTTTAATATGCCATGGGTATGTTGAATTTTCAATATCCGATGTTTGAAAGATCTGGTTTCCACGATTGCGCGTGGGGATTTCCGCCCCGTGACGGTGGCGAGGCGGATTTTACCCATACAAAACCCTGGAGAACTTAAAAACGCAACACGGGCCAAATTTCGAAGCCGTATATTTACCTATTTGGGCTTTTTGCTTCGGGGGTATATGATTTGCCATCGTGAAGCGAAAAACTTGAAATTCGGCGGGGTGGCGTTTGCGAGGCGTTGGATTTTGCGCGGGGTTATGACCGGATTTTGCGGTTGCGCGCGCCAGCGAGGGGTTTTCGGCGCCCCGAAAGGTGTTGGGGGATGATGTCCCCAGGTTAGGGGGCCGATTGTCCCGCCAAAAAGCGGGGCGGGCGCCGTCTTTGAAGAAGGTGAAGCCCGCCCGCTTTTCCTGGAAGAATGACAGCGAT
>JALSPC010000160.1 GCA_026986155.1 bacterium | reverse complement strand
GAGGGAGATAACCACGGCCAGGACGAACGGCACCCCCATCTGGTAGAAGGTGAGGGTCACGTAGGCCCCGATGATGGTCAACTCGCCCATGGCCAGGTTGAGAACCCCGGAACACTTGTAGATGATGACCCACCCCAGGGCCACGAGGGCGTAGATGCCCCCTACCATGAGGCCCGTGGTCAACGTCATAAAAAAGAGATCCATTTGACTCATTTCTTTTTCCCCTCCTCTGGAACCTTTTGAATCCGGAGATCCGTCTTGATCTCCGCCACTCGTCCGTCCTCGTAGGTGATAGTCGTATCCATGTGGATGACGTCCGCGTCGGTGTAGAGGGCGTCCACGATATCCTTGTAGCGGTCCTCCACGAAGGCGCGCCGCAGCTTATGGGTCCGCGTCAACTCTCCGTCGTCCGGATCGAACTCCTTGTAAAGGTTGACGAACTTGCGTATCCGGGCCACGTCGGGCAGGTCCTTGTTCGCCATCCTTATCTGGGTTTCCACCAGGTCGTAGACATCCGGAATCTGCGACAGTTCCTGGTAGCTGGTGTAATTGAGCTTCTTGTCGTCCGCCCACTTCCCCACGACGGAGTAGTCGATGCAGATGACGGCGGTCATGTAGGGCCGCTTGTCCCCGATGACCCAGGCGTCCTTGATGTAGGGGCTGAACTTCAGGCGGCTTTCCAGGTACTGGGGCGAGAAGGGACGCCCGTCACTCAAGGTCATGACGTCCTTGGAACGGTCGAAGACCACAAGGTGCCCGTCCTCGTCGATGAAGCCCTTGTCGCCGGAATAGAGCCACCCATCCTTCAGGGTCTTCTCCGTGGCCTCCGGGTTCTTATAGTAGCCGAGAAAGACCGAGGGCCCCTTGGAGATGATCTCGCCGTCCTCGGTGATCTTAACCTCCGTCTCCGGCAGGGGCTTGCCCACCGTGTCGAACTTGATGTCGCCGTCCCGGTGGACCACCGAGATCCCCGCGATCTCCGTCTGGCCGTAGATCTGCTTCAAATTCACCCCCAGGGCATGGAAGAAACGGAAGTGATCCGGGCCCATGGCGGCGCCTCCCGTGTAGGCATGGCGCACCCGGGACAGCCCCAGGTGATCCCGAAGCTTTTTCTGGACCGTCAGGTAGGCGATCTTGTTCAATATCTTCAGGTAGAGGGGAACCGGTTTCTTGTCGAACTTCAGGTCGGCCACCTTATAGCCCACCTTGGTGGAGAAGTTGAAAAAGAAACGCTTGGTGAAGGAGGAATCGAGGTGCTTCACCTGGACTGTCCGGGTCATCTGCTCGTACATGCGCGGCGGCGCGAACATGACGTGGGGGCCGATCTCCCGGATGTTCTCCTGGGCGGTCTCCGGCTCCTCGGGAAAGTTGATGGTAAAACCCACCTGGAGGCCGCAGGAAATGGACATCATTTGCTCCCCGATCCAGGCGAAGGGAAGATAGGACACGAAGTCATCCGACTCGTAGCAGGGATCCACCGACATGAGATGTTTGCCCATGGTCAGCATGTTCCAGTGCGAGAGAAGCGCCCCCTTCGGCTTGGAGGTGGTTCCGGAGGTGTAGAAGAGCAGGGCCACATCGTCCCCGTGCCCCTGGAACGCCAGCTTTTCAAAGAGATCAGGTTGCTCCCGGTCCAGCTCCTCCCCCAGCTTTTCCAGCTCCTTCAGGCTCATGAGGAAATCCTGGTGGTAGTGGCGCATCCCCTTGGGGTCGTCCCAGAACACCTTCTCCAGCTTGGGGCACTGGTCCTTGATGGCCAGGGCCTTGTCCACCTCTTCCTGGCCCTCCCCCACGAAGAAACGGGTGTCGGAGTGGTCGATGATATACTGGACCTCCTCCAGCATGCTTTCCTGGAAGAGCCACACGGCGATGCCGCCGGCGCATAAGGTCGCCATCTCCGCCCAGAGGCCCTCGGGGCGGTTGTCTCCGATCATGGCCACCTTGTCTCCCGGTTTCAGGCCCAGCTTCACCAACCCGAGGGTCAGCCGCTTCACGTGGTTGAAGTAGTCCTCCCAGGTAAAGGGCCGCCAGATGCCGTATTCCTTCTCCCGCATGGCGACCTTCTTCGCCCCGTAGTGTTTCGCCTTCTGGTAAAAAAGTTTCGGTAACGTCAGGTCCTTGGTTATCTCCACCTCATTCCCCCTTGCTATGCCCTGGAAACATACAGGTCTTCCGCGCCGAGATAGGCCTTGATGACCTCCGGGTTGGACTGGATTTCCTCGGGTGTTCCGTCCGCAATCATCTCACCGAAATTCAGGGCCGTCACGGTATCCGAAAGGTCCATCACGACACCCATATCGTGCTCCACGAGGATGCAGGTCACCTTCCACCGCTCCTCTTCGTTCACGTCCAGAATGAACCGGGCCATGTCTTCCACCTCTTCCAGGTTCAGGCCGGCCAGCGGCTCATCGAGGATCAATAGCTCGGGATCCAGCGCCAGGGCGCGCCCGAGCTCCACGCGCTTCTGAAGCCCGTAGGGCAGCATGCCGACGATCTTGTCCCGGATGTGCTCGATCTCCAGCAGATCGATGATCTCCTCCTCGATGAACGCCCTGTGTTCAATCTCTTCCCGGGAGGCCTTTCCCACGTAGAGGGCACCGCTGACGATGCCGGTCTTCATGTGGATGTGCCGCCCCAGGCGGATGTTGTCCAGGACCGTCATCCCGGAAAAGAGCTCAATCTTCTGAAACGTCCGGGAGATCCCGATCTGGGCGCGCTGGTGGGGTTTCAAATGGTTGATCTTCTCGCCTTTGTATATGATGTTCCCCCGCTGGGGGTGATAGAGACCGTTGATGCAGTTCATCATGACGGTCTTCCCCGCTCCGTTGGGCCCGATGATGGAGTGTATCGCCCCCTTCCGAACGGTGAAGCTCACCCCGGAAAGGGCCGCCACCTTTCCAAAACTCATGTGGATATTTTCAACCTTTAGAAGCTCATCACCTTCCTTGATTTCCTTGGCCATTCCTTTCTCCCTTCCACATGCCGTTTAAAGGCTGAGATTGGTCATAACATAGTTTGAAAAAGTTTGTCAAGCCCCCCGAAGGCCACTTTGCCACTTTCCGTAACCTGGCAAATATAAGCGTAACTTATTGTTATGTTTTATAAAAAATAAAATATCCTCACTTAACGTAAAGTGTTATGGTTCGGGGCTGCTCTTTCTTTTTGGCCATCTTTCGTCCCCTTTCAAAAACATTAGGATTTTCTAATAAAACAAAGGTAGATGCGGCCCTCTTCACGCGGAGATTCCCGGACCTTAAAGACCCGCGCTACCCGTCCTGCCGCCGCCGTTCCTCGTCCCGGATCTCCCGCCTCAAAAGCTTGCCCACCTTCGACTTGGGCAGCATGTCGCGGAACTCGATGTAATGGGGAATCTTGTAGGAGGCGAGGCGATCCCGGCACCACTTGACGAGTTCCATCCCCCCCACCCCGCGGGCGTCTTCTTTCAGAACGACAATGGCCTTGATCCGCTCGCCCACGCGGTCGTCGGGAACCCCCACCACGCAGGCCCCCACCACGGTCGGGTGATCCTGGAGGACCGCCTCCACCTCCGAGGCGGAGATGCGGTAGGCCTTGTATTTAATAATGTCCGCCGTCCGTTCCACGAATTGGAGCTGCCCGTCCTCCCGCTCCCGAAGGTAGTCCCCCATCCGGTAGTAGGTCTCTCCCGCGACCTCCACGTAGGAGCGCGCCGTCTCCTCCGGCTTCTTCCAATAGTATTTCAGGTTCTCCTTTGAGGTCACAAGGAGCTCTCCCGAATCCCCCTTTTCGACGGGGGTCAAAGCTTCCGGATCGACGATAAGGCATGTTCGCGACTTCAGGGGCGTTCCCACCGTGTTGGCATCCGGCTCCCGGTCGAGACGGCTGTAGGTCACGTGACCCGCCTCTGTGGAGCCGTAGACCTGGTAGATGGGCTCACCCGTGTGCTCCCGCCACCGGCGGAAGACCTCGGCGGGCAGGACATCGCCCCCGCAGTAGCAGTATTCCAGGGAAGAGAGGTCGTACTGTTTGAGACGGTCGTTCTCCAGGATCATCCGGTAGAGGGTGGGCACCCCCAGCATCCACCGGACCTTGTAGCGCTCGACGGCCTTGAGGATGGCGTCCACCTGGGGCTGGGGCATGAGAATCACCTTGTTGCCGAAGTTGAGGCCGAAGGCGAGGGTGAACCCCTTCGCCATGATATGAAAGAGGGGATTGATCATGATGACCACGTCCTCGCCGGGGCGCGCCCGGTCCCCGATGACGTCCTCCATGATGTCCCGGATATAGGTGACCTCCCCGAGGTGGTTGCCCGGAACCCCCTTGGGAAACCCCGTGGTCCCTCCCGTGTACATGATGTAGGCCAGGTCCTTCATCGGGTCGATGTCCACCCGGGGCGGTTCCGGCGGAGCCCCCTTCAACAATGCCTTGAAGCCGTAAACTCCCGCCCTTTTCTCCACCTTTCCCGCGGGGATCTTGTCGAAGAGGCGGCCGATGACGCGCTTCCAAGCTGGAAGCATCTCGGTGAGGTTGGTGACGATGACGTTACGGATGGGGGTCCGGCCGGCAATCTCGTTCACGTAGCCGAAATTGGTGTCGAGACAGATAATCGTCTCCGCCTCCGCGTCGTTGGCCATGTATTCGATCTCGAAGGCGGTGTAGATGGGCGACACGGGCACCACGGCCGCCCCAATTTTCTGGACGGCGAAGTTGGCGATGATCCACTGGGGGCAGTTGGGTATATAGAGCATGACCTTGGCGCCGGGCCCCACGCCGAGACGGGCAAGCGCCGCGGCACATCGGTCGATATCCTCCTTCATCCTTCCGTAGGTGAAGGTTTCGCCCAGGTAAACGAGGGCGGGGCGGTCGGCATACCGTTCGCATGCCGCGTCAAAGGCCGAAAAGGTATAGTCCCCGCTCATACGCCGAAATACGCCGCTTTCACGTCAGGGTTGTTCATCAGTTCCTTCCCCTTCCCCTCCATCACCGCCGAACCGTTCTCCAGGATATAGGCGTAATCGACAATAGGGATCACGGGCCGGGCGTACTGCTCCGTCACGATGATGGAGATGCCCCGGTCCCGTCGGATCTCCCTGATGGCCCGGATCACGTCCTTCTGGATGGAAGGCGCCAGCCCCAGGAGGGGCTCGTCCAGGAGCAGCAGCTTGGGCTGCGCCATGAGGGAACGCCCGATGGCCAGCATCTGCTGCTCTCCCCCGCTGAGGAATCCTCCCTGCCGGTCCTTGAGGCGATCCAGGGTCGGAAAGAGGGTCAAGACGTAGTCCAGGGTCTCCTTCGCCTGCTCCCGCGTGGCCAGGTAGGCCCCGATCCTGAGGTTCTCCAGGACCGAGCTCTCCGGGAAGATGCGCCGCCGTTCCGGGCAGAGGATGATCCCCAACCGCGCCCGCTGATGGGGTTTCATCCCGGAGATATCCCTCCCCTCGTAGGTAATCTTTGAAAAGACGGTGACCCGCTCCCCGCCCCGCATTCGTTCCTTGCGCTGGATATCCAGGATGATGCCGGACAGGACATACATGAGGGTCGATTTCCCCGCGCTGTTGGCCCCGAAGACTCCCACGATCCGCCCGCTGTCACACCGCAGGCTCACGTTGTTCACGGCGATCATGTTCTCGTAGAAAACCATGAGGTCCCGGGCCTCAATCATCCTCCGCCTCCCCCTCCCAGCCGAGGTAGACCTCCTTGACCCGCTCGTCCTCGATGACCACCTCCGGGTCCCCCTCCATGATCTTGTCGCCGTAGCTCAGGACCATCACCCGGTTGGCCACCCGGAAGAGCTCCCGCAGGCGGTGCTCCACCATGATGAGCGTCATCCCCTCCATCTGGAGCTTCTCGATGAGGGGCACCATGGTGGCGATCTCGCTCATGGACAATCCCGAAAAGACCTCGTCGCAGATGACCACCTCCGGCCTCAGGGCGATGCACCGCGCAAGCTCCAGGCGCTTGAGGTAGCCCGTGGGCAGGGAAGAGGCCATCTTGTACGGCACGTAGGAATCCCGCTCGAACCCGATCTCCTCCAGGATGTCCACCGCCACCGTGTCCCGATCGCCGTGCCGGCCGCCCCCGCGCCATCCCCCCAGTTTCCGGACCCTCGGCGACCAGAGGGGGATGATCAGGTTCTTGTAGGCCGGCAGGGAATAGTAGGGACGCATCACCTGGAAGGTGCGGGTCACCCCCAACCGCGCGATCTTGTGAGGGGCCAGCCCCGTGATATCCCGGTCCCTGAAGCGCACCGTCCCCGCGTCCGGCTTCAAAAACCCGGTTACGCAGTTGATGAGCGTAGTCTTCCCCGAGCCGTTGGGCCCGATGATCCCCAGGATATCCCCCTCGTGAAGGGTGAAACTCACGTCCTTGAGGGCGTAAACCCCCCCAAAGTGCTTCGTGAGGCCCTCCACGGTGATGACCGGCGGCTTCAGACCTTCACCCATCGCTCGAACTGGTGGTATTTTCGCTGGGCATAGACCATGATTCCCTCACTCTTGAAAACGATGAACGCCGTCAGGACCAGGGAATAGAAGACCACCCGCAGGGTCCCGAAGCTTCGAAGCAACTCGGAGAGCGGCACGAGGATGAAACTCCCGATGAGGGCCCCCACCAGGGTCCCGCCTCCGCCGATGACCGTGGCGGCGATGGGCATAATGGAGAAATCGAGGGCGAACAGGGAAAGCCCCGCCCACATGTAGAGGTGAGACAGGAACGCCCCGGCGAAACAACCGATGCCCGAGGCGATGAATACAGCGAGGGCCTTGCAGAAGGTCACGCTGATGCCGGAGGCCCTGACCGCCTGGTCGTTGTCCTTGACCCCGCGCAGGACCAGTCCCACGTCCTCGTTGACGAGGCGGCGCAGTCCGAACAACACCGCGAGGGTCACGATGATCGCCGTGTAACCCTCCCACCACGCGTTCGGGAACCCGTCCAGGCCCATAATGCCGTTCGTCCCCCCCAGAATGTTGAAGGCCTGAATCAGTTTCTCGAGAATTAGGGGGAACATGAGGGTCACGATGGCGAAGTAGATCCCCCGCAGGGGGAGGCAGGGCAAGAGAACGAGGGTGCAGATGGCCGCTCCCAGGACGGTGGCGAGGGGAATGGACAACACCGGCGGCAGCCCCAGGTTCACGTTCAGGATCGCTGTAAGATAGCCCCCCATCCCGATGAAGAAACTGCTTCCCAGGTTGATGAGCCCCACAAAGTTGGCCAGGAAATCGAAGGCGAGCGACAGCAGGGCATAGACGCAGACAATGCAGACCACCCGTCGCCAGTAGGGCGCGAAACCGAAAACGACGGGAAGCGACAGCATCCCCGCGATGAGGATGAAGCGGGGGAAAATCAGGTAAGACAGTTCCGGCCACCCGGAGATGGCGTAGAGGCCGTTCGTGCGGACCTTGATGCCCCGGTCGATGCGTTCCTTTCGCCGTCCCTCTTCCGTCATCTCAGACCCTCTCCTCCAGTTCCTTCTGCCGCCCGAACAATCCGGACGGACGGATGATCAGCGTCACGAGGATCGCCAGGAGCGCCACCAC
>JALSPC010000159.1 GCA_026986155.1 bacterium | reverse complement strand
ATATGTATTGTTTTTAAGGGTTTCTATCGCGGCCAGACCGTCCTCGACAGCCTCGACACAGACATCTTCCCGGGTCAGATTTTCCTTTAGAACTTCTCTCAGATGCTGCTCGTCCTCCACGACAAGAACCCGCTGGATTCTTTTACCCTTGTCGTTCGGCAACCCTGCACTCCCCTTCTCAATATTTCCCAACGCTAAACTCTGATCAATAGGAAGCCACACGAAAAAGGTCGCTCCTTTCCCTTCTTCACTTTCTACCGTTATTTTTCCACCGTTTATCTCTATAATCCGCTGAGAAATGGGAAGCCCAAGCCCCGTACCCTTTCCCTCTGTCTTCGTCGTGAAAAAAGGATCGAAGATCTTTGGAAGGTCTTCCCTTCGGATACCGATGCCATTATCCTTGACGGAAACGATAACATAGTTCTTTGAGGATGTTGCGGAGATTTCAATTTTTCCATCAGTTCCGACGGCGTGGCAAGCATTGATGATTAAATTGATAAAAACCTGCTCAATCTGCTTCATGTCCACATAGACGAGAGGTAGATTTTTCGGGATATTGTCGATGAATCGAATCTCCCGAGGCCCGATTCTCGCCCTTACCACGGAGGCAACCTGATCCAGGATATCTTTGAGACGCGCAGACTCACGCTGGGGTTTTGTCGGCCTTGCAAAGTTCATCAAATCCGAAGTAATCTTAGCAATCCGTTCTGTCTGACCCAGGATTACATTTATATATTTCTCCCGATCGCCTTCACTGAGTTTTTTTTCAAGCATTTGCGCCTTGACGGAGATTACTGCGAGGGGATTGTTGATTTCATGGGCTGCCCCGGTGGCAAGTTGTCCTATGATAGCCAGGCGCTGCTGCTGAATCATCTGTTCTTCGGAAATACCGAGTTTTTGAGTGAATAAGGACAATCGTTCATCACGATCGCTGGCAGTTTCGAGAGTCAGGATAATCGAAAGCATCGGCATGAGAACGGAAGAAAAATTATTGAGATAATAAGAAAGGTTGGAATCCTTGATTCTCGAATGAAGCCTAACAGATGCCTTACAGACAAGGCCTCCCGCAAGAACTTGCTCCTTGCCCGGTTCAGAAAGGAATAGAGGTATGGCCCAGAAGAAAGGATAGACATCGCCTTCTTCCTTATTCTTTGATTTTCTGAGAATCGATTTTCTGCTGTTGAAAGCTTCTTTCAAATTCTCTTTGAGATCCTGTTGCCCGGATATGATATCCAGCATTGAATCGATATCAAGCGGCTCTTCTTCTCGGTATTGGGTCTTTTCAAGAATTCCATCCTTTGTCAGCTTGTAGAGGTATACCTTTTTCGGAAAACCGGCCGCCACATAAAGAATAAGTTCGTGAAGGACCGCGATGGGAGAAATAAATCTCCAAGTGGCCTCCACCAAGGTTCTCAGATACGGGTCGTCGGCGCAATGGCTTATAAAGTTTGTAAGCGCTTTGATGTATGTATTAAGAACAAGTAGGCGTGATCGCTCTTCCTCAACTTTTAGATGCATCTGCCCAAGGGCATAATTCGCTTTGCAAAGCGTCGGGATGAAGGTTTCCTCTGAGTCCGTTTCAATATCGAAAAGTTCCGCGTATTCTCCCATCTTTGAGTAGATATGCGTAAGAACATTCTTGATATCGTCCTCTTCGATTTTCCAGAGTTCCCTGATGATATTAAACGTATTGGCATAGTGCAGATGGCACCCAAGCTTGTAGATGCTGTTGAGAAAATAGTTGTCTCCTATAGCGTGAACATTGCAAAGGGCATCCGCGAAACGGATAAGGCGCGGGAGTGATTTGGCGTGCTCATCAAACGTGATAGGCTGGTGGTGAAGCCAAATGCATTCGACAATGGACTCGGGAAGTTTCCATTTCTCGGCGGCCCATTTTCCGACAATCGTGTGATCAACATGCCATATGTCGTTTTCCACCATGAGGGGAGGTTTCGTCCGTTGATCGAGATAGGACTGATCGGAAAGCCTTTCCAGGACTTTTTCCATCATGTGAGAGTGGTGGGAAAAGATGATGAGCTTCCCGATATCGTGCAACAGCCCCCCCAAGAAACCTTCCTCGGGGTCGGGGAGGGTTTCGTCATTGGAACAAAACCATTCACACACAAGGGCGCAGCCGACAGTGTGTTTCCAAAAGGCCTTGAATCCTTCAGTGTTACCAATTTTGAATGTTTCGAAAATCACCGAGGTCAGGATGAAATTTTTCAAAATCTTCCTTCCAAGGATAGGAATCGCACGTGACACTGTCGATACAGGTTTCCGCAAACCAAAAAGAGAAGAGTTCGCGGCTTTCAAGACCCTTGAAGTAAGAATAGGGTCCAACAATATGCCACGGGCAATTTCATCCGCACTCGTTGAATCGTCCAGGACTGAATGAATTAATGACAGGGCAACCTGAGGAAGGGATGGGACCTGATCGGGAGAGGAAATAAAACTCCGTGACAGAACCGCTGATTGACGCCCCAGTTTTTTCTTATCGTTCATAGTAATTTTACCTTAAATTGAGCATACAATAGCATAAAAAAACAAAATTGCAATATAATTTTGTATATTTTATAAAAATTTAAATAAGAAATTACGTACAACGTCTGAAGAGTGATTGGCCAAAGACTATAGGGGGGCTAATCCGGCGCGTCCACGTTTACGAGTTTGTACCGACGCGACCCCAGTCCGATACGTTCGGCGTGGCTTAGATGAATCGTCCAGTCCGTCTTGGGATACTCTTTCAAGAAGGGGTCTTCCAGAACCTCGTAGGGAAGGCGCAGGGCCTCACGCACCTCTCTCGGCGGCTGGCGGACAAGGTCGACCGACGCCTGATCCACGGCGACTGGATCGGTGGAGGCCACGATTCCGACGCCCGGGGCGATGGGCGCGCCGGAATGAGGATTGCAGTCGCAGATGGCGCTGATCTCCCAGACGAAGTTGAAAAAGAGGCTCGAGGACATCTTGCCCACGAGCGCGGCCTTCGCGTATTCCGCCAGCTTCTCCTGGAAAACCGGGATGGTCTCGTTCCACTGGATCTGGATGGCCTTCTGGGGACAGGCTGTGATGCACTCCCCGCATCCGGCGCACCTTTCCGGGTCGATATACGCCTTTCCCTCCGCCATGGTAATGGCGTGAAAGGCGCAAACACCCACGCAGGTCTTGCACCCCACGCACCGCTTGCGCTTGACCTTGGGAGCCACGTTGGAATGCTGGGCCAGTTTCCCCTTCCGGGCGGCGCACCCCATCCCGATGTTCTTCAGGGTTCCGCCGATCCCGGACAATTCGTGCGCCTTGAAATGCGTCACCCCGATGACGGCGTCCGCCTCGACAATCTCCCGGGCAATGAAGGCTGACTCTATGTGCTTTCCCTCTATGGGGATCTCCCGGTAAGAGTTCCCGCGGATCCCGTCGGCGATGATGACCGGGGCATCCACGACAGGGGGGACAAACCCGTGACGGGCGGCCAATGCCAAGTGCTCAACCGCGTTGCTCCGCTCCCCCACGTACAGGGTGCAGGTATCCGTCAGGAAAGGGCGCGCGCCTATTTCCTTGAGATTCTCCACGACACGCCGGAGGAAAATCGGGCGCACGAAGGTGGTGTTGCCCTCCTCCCCAAAGTGCAGCTTGACGGCGGCGAATCCCCTGCGTGGGATCCGCTTGTCCATCTCGAAAAGGGAAAACATCTCGTCGATCTTGTGAAAGAGATTCCGCTTGTATTGCGTGGCAAGCGTCGCCACGGCCACCGTTGGGATATCCATGTCTCCTCCGCTCCTCTTTACGCCATGTCCCTTTGAACCTTCATCCCGAAACCTTCAAGCGCCTCGAAAAAGGGTCCCGCAGGCACGTCTTTCGCCGGGGAGAGGACCCCGCGCGCGGTGATGGTCCCGTCGAGAATCATCCGCGCCGCGATGGCCGCCGTAAACCCCACCATGCGGTTCATGGCATACAGGCCCGTTGCCAGGTCCCGCCGGTCGATAAGGCTGTCGGTAATCGTGAGAGGCTTTCCTTCCTTCATCCCCCTCGCCCTGACCACCACGATCCCCAGGTCACGCTCGCCCTCCCGGTATTGCAGGCGGGGTTCGAAATGCTTGACCAGAAAGTCGAACGGGGCAATGCCGAGGGCTGGGTTGACCGCCTTTTCCAGAAAGCCCAGGCGGTGCCATTGGAGGATGATGGCGGCGTGGCCCGGCCAGCGGAGGGAATAACGTCCCATGGCCTTTAGCCGCCTCTGCTCAAGCCCGAGGATGTCGATATAGGCGAGGGCATTTCCATTCGGGATAGCTTCCAGTTTCCCCAGCTCCCGAAGGGTTAACGCGTGAAGATTTTCGGGCTGGAAGACCTCGGCGGGCTCGAGGGACACCGCCTCGCCTTCCTTGAGAAAGCGGGCGGGCCGGATGTAGGAATCGAGCACCCCCGACCATATCCAGCTAATCTTGTAATTGAGGATGTTGTCGCAGGCCTCGCGCTCCGGCACGCCGGCGCCGTATGAAAAGAATTCCGTCACCTCGTCGAACTCACAAAGTAGGCGGCGGGCCATGACCAGATCGATGCCGGGATCCATCCCCATCTCGGGGAGAATCGCGACACCCTTTTCGCGAGCCACCGCCCGCAGGTCGCCGATCGTGCCGGGATAGAAGGTGTTAACGAGGTGGGTTCCCGCCTCCACGGCCAGCGCCGCCATCTTTTCCGTGAAGGCGATGGGAAGCATGTCCAGGACCACGTCCGCCTTTTCCATCCACTTCAAGACTTCCTTCGAGTCCGAGGCGTCGAGCTGAACGAACATGGGCGCTGGAAGGCCCACCTTATCCATGAAGATCCGCGCCGCTTCTGTGCTCAAATCCCCCACGATAACGGTGGCCTCCGGCGCGATACGCCGCAGGGCGTAGATGGCGGCCCGGCCCTGCATGCCGGCGCCGAGAATCAAATAGGTCATATCTCCCTCCCCGTGCTTGGATGTCCTTTTCTATCATCGCCTTAACGCGGTGTCCACACTTTTCAGGAAATGCCTTCCACAAGAAAAGGGGGTCGCCCAGGGTTTCCGTTGGAAGCGAATCTCCCATCCTCTTTTACTTCACCAGCGACACGGAAGGAAACCGGAAGCCCTGGCACAGGATTCTCGGGTGGATTTTGACAACCAAAACGGAATTTTCTTGCGGGCGATTTCGCCCGCGTGTTAGTCTGCCCTTAAAGACTATAAGGGGGAAACAACAATGAATGAAAAAGTTGCGTCTTTTCGGGGTGTATCCCTCGTTTCTTGCGGAACTCTCCGGATGGAATTGAAACAGCTGGAGGAGGAAGGGTTTCTGGATGCCGACAAGATCCTTTATACCACGCCGGGGCTACACGAGGTCTGCTCGGAGTTAAAGGAACAGGTCCTTCGCAGGGTGAATCAGGCCTTAGAGACCTCCGACAAGGTCATCGTGGTTTACGGTAGCCTCTGTTACGTGGACCCCGTGGATATGAGTGGACTGGACAAGCTCCTGGAGACCTTCGGGCCGAACGTGAAGCGTATCAAGGCGCAAAACTGCGTGGACGCACTGGCCGGGCGCTAGGAACGGGAGGAGATCGCGGCGGGGCGCAAGGTCTTTTGGCTAACGCCGGGATGGATGCGGTTCAAGGACCTGGTTTTCAAGGACTGGGATATCGGCAAGATCAACGAGAATTTCCCGAAAAACGACGTGGCCATCGTCCTGGACGCCGTCGGCTACTACGACAAACTCATGGAAGAAGACCCCATGAAAATTCTCGAATACTCGGACTGGATGCACTTGGGCGTCGAGGCGTTCCATGTTACGTTGGATAGATTCAAAGGGCTTCTGCTTGACAAATTGAAAGAGTTAAAGGCGTGACGCCGTAACGCGGGGAGCGAAACCCAAGGAATCGACGCCTTCCTGAAACGGAACCATTGTTCAGGCGCGGAGAACTAATCTTTCAGAAAGGAAACGGCATGGGGAAAATCAGACTGAACGGGATAGATTGTTATTACGAAGTTCAAGGTCAGGGAGAACCGATCGTTCTATTACACCACGGCTTTGGCTGCACGAAGATGTGGCAGAAGATTACGCCCGGGTTGCTGGACGCCGGCTACCAGGTTGTCATGTATGACCGACGCGGGTTCGGGCAGTCGTCGAAGGAGGGGTTCTTCGATTTCTACGTCAGTGACCGCTACCGGGAGGAGAGCGTCGAGGAACTTCGCCAGCTGACAGACGCCTTGGGTCTTGAAACGTTTCACCTGGTGGGTCAGTGCGAGGGGGGAGTGATCGGCGTCGATTTTACCGCCGCCTACCCGGAGAGGGTCCGAACCCTCATGACCTCCAGCACCCAGTGCTACAGCGAGGTCACCATGGAAGAATTCAACGCCGCCAAGTTCCCCCGCCGTTTCGCCGAACTTGAGAAAGGGATCCGGGAAAAGATGGTAAAATGGCATGGGAAAGACTACGCCGAGGCGCTCTATCACCAGTTTTCCCGTTTCGGCGGGGCGTATGGACGAGCGATGTTCGACTTGAGACCCCGGCTCGCGGAAGTCATGTGCCCGTCCCTTGTTCTCTATCCCGACCGGAGCTTTCTCTTTCCCGTGGAGCAGGGGGTGGCGTTCTACCGGCACCTCGCGAAGGGGGAGCTGGCGGTCCTTCCCAAGTGCGGCCACAATACCTACGAGCGGCAGCCGGCAGCCTACACGCGCCTTTTATTGGAATTTTTAAATAAACATTAAAAACGGTTATCCAGAATAGAACGGACCTTTTTCAGAAGCTCCCGAACGGTATAAGGCTTGTGCAGAAAATCGATGTTGCGTGTCAGTATGCCATTGTGCGCGATGTGGTTCTCCGTGTAACCCGACGTAAACAGAATTTTCAGATTTTCGACCCGTTTCGATAGGGCATCCGCAAGCTCTTTTCCGTTCATCCCGGGCATGATGACATCGGTGAACAGGATATCGGGAGTGATGCCCTGTTCATCGATAAGTTTTAAGGCTTCCACTCCGTTTTCCGCTCCATACACGGCATAGCCAAGACTGCTCAGGGCCTGGGTTACGAATTCTCGGATCCCTCGGTCATCTTCCACCACGAGGATGGTCTCAATTCCCCTCATGGTAACGGGAAACAGGGGCTCCTCTTCCTCGGGTTCCGCCACGACCTCTTCACCCGCGAGCGGCCAGTAGATTTTAACCGTGGTTCCCATTCCCGGCTCGCTGTAGGCCCTGACGTTTCCCCCATTCTGCTTGACGATACCGAAAACGGTGGAGCAACCCAGGCCCGTCCCCTCCCCGAGCGGTTTGGTGGTAAAAAATGGATCGAAGATCTTGCTCAGCGTTTCCTCATCCATTCCAATCCCCGTATCGCTCACGGAGATAACGATATAATTCCCCTCTGCAATCCCAATGTGTGTCTTAAGGTAAATTCCGCCGATTTCCGCCACTTCCGTCTCTATCAAGATCGATTTCTCACCGTATGGAGAGCTCTTCTCCCACAGGGCGTCCCGGGCGTTGATGACAAGATTCAGGATACATTGTTCCAATTGGCCCCGGTCCGCGATGACGACATCCCTTTCCGCGCTTAAGGCAACCTTTAGTTGCAAATTTTCCTCTATGTAGCGTTCTAAAAGAGGAATCATCTCTTTGATGACACCGTGCACCGAGAGCGCCTTG
>JALSPC010000158.1 GCA_026986155.1 bacterium | reverse complement strand
TCCGGGAAAATCCTCTTCGAGGGGCGGGACATCACGGGGTTTCCCCCCCACCGTATCGCCCGGATAGGAATCGGCCGCTCCTTCCAGATTACGAACATCTTCAACGGCATGACGGTCATGGAAAACATCCTTTCCGCCCTCATCGCCCACCATCGGAAGGGGGCCTCCTTTTTCAGGCCCTACTGGCGGGACGCAAAACTCGTCGCCGAGGCAGAGGCTATCCTCGATTCCCTCGGGCTCCTTCCCTTCGCGGAAACGCCCACGACTCGGTTGTCCTACGGCGACAAGCGGCTGGTGGAAATCGGGATCGTGCTGGCCAACTCCCCCCGGCTGATCCTCCTCGACGAGCCCACGGCGGGAATGACACCGGAGGAGACGGACCGGATGATCGCCTTGATCCACCGACTGGCCGAGGAGACTGACACGACCTTTTTTCTCACGGAACACGACATGAAGGTGGTCTTCTCCGTGTCCAGGAAGATCTATGTCCTGCACCAGGGCCGTCTTCTTTCCGAAGGGACGCCCGAAGAGATACGGAGCGATCCCCGGGTCCAGGAGGCCTACCTGGGAGGCGGGGCCCATGCTTGAGATCCGCGCGATTCACAGCTACTACGGGGACAGCCATGTCCTCCAGGGGGTTTCTCTTCATATAGGTGAAGACGAAAGCATTTGTCTCCTCGGCCGGAACGGGGCGGGCAAGAGCACGACCATGAAGAGCGTCATGGGATTCGTGCCGCCGCGGGAGGGAACGATTCGTTTCCGGGGGGAGGTCATCAGCGGGCTTAAACCCTTCGAGATCGTCCGGCGGGGGATCGGATATGTCCCGGAGGACCGCCGTATCTTCGCCGAGCTGACGGTCCTGGAAAACCTGGAGGTGGCCGCCCGAAAAGGCGGGCCGGGGGCCGGAAAGTGGAACCTCGATGCCATTCTGGAGATGTTTCCCCTCCTTACAAAACTGTTGAAACGGCAGGGGGGGAAACTCAGCGGCGGGGAACAACAGCTCCTCGCCATCGCCCGGGCCCTCATCGGGAATCCCTCGCTCCTCCTCCTGGACGAACCCTGTGAGGGACTGGCGCCCGTCATCGTGGAGCATCTCGAGGAGATCATCCTGAACCTCAAACGTGAGATTCCTATCCTCATCGCCGAGCAGAACGCCCATTTCGCCTTGCGGGTCTCCGATCGGGGATATGTCATCGAAAAGGGGCGGATAAAACACGAGGGCGCCACGGCCGACCTGCGATCGAACACGGAGATCCAGAAGCGGTATCTCTCCGTGTAGGACATTCCCATGAGAAGATCCGGTGAAGAGACCGCGCGGAGGCTTACAGGCCCGGCGGTGCCCCTTTCCTTCGCCCTCTACGTCCACGTTCCCTTCTGCCGGGCAAAGTGCGCCTACTGCGATTTTACCTCCTTCGAGGGCCGGGAGGCGGAGATCCCCCGCTATATCGAAATGCTCCTGAAGGAGTGGGAGGCGGTGAGGGAGATACTCCTTGCCGGCCGCCCCTACACGGTGACAAGCTGCTATTTCGGGGGCGGCACTCCCTCCCTCCTCCCGGAGAGCCGGCTCGAGATTCTCATCCAAGGGCTGTTTCCCCAGGGAACGGATCCCGGCATGGAGTTCTCCCTGGAGGCGAACCCCGAGTCCCTGTCGGCTGCCAAGCTCGCCTGCTGGCGGCGGCTGGGGATCAACCGCGTGAGCCTGGGTGTCCAGAGCTTCTCGGACGCCATGCTCCGGAGGCTCGGGCGTATCCACACGGCGCGCCAGGCGGAAGAGGCCGTTTTGTCTCTTATCCGCGGGGGTTGGGAAAACTGGAGCCTGGATCTCATGTTCGGCCTCCCGGGGCAACATTCCCGCGACTTCGAAAGGGACCTGGAACGGGCCCTCTCTTACCGTCCTCCCCACCTTTCCGCCTACCACCTGACCCTCGCGCACGATACCCTCATGGACTCGTTGGCAAGGGAAGGCCGGCTTCACCTGCCGGGGGAAGACGTCGTCCTTGCCATGATGGATATCCTTGAGGGAGAGACGGCCAAGGCCGGACTGGTTCACTACGAGACCTCCAATTTCGCGAGGCCCGGGTTTGCCTGCGCCCACAACTTAGCCTACTGGCGCCTGCGGCCCTATATCGGCCTCGGCGCAGGGGCCGTTTCCTATTTCGAGGAAGGGACGCCGTGGGGCCGTCACTGGAAGAATCCTGACGACCTTTCCGCCTACGGGGAAATGGCGGAAAATGGGTCCTGGCGATTTCCGCGGCAAGAGCCCCTCAAGAGGAACGAGGCGCTTGCTGAAACCTTCCTGACGGGTCTTCGGCTGGCCGAAGGGGTCGATATGAAAGAGATGGGGGGGAGATTCGGGCCGGAGACGGTTCGCGAGGTGTCCCGGAAAATCCGGCCCCTTGTTGCGGCAGGATGGCTGGAAGTTAATGAGGATGCGTTAAAGGCGACCCAGAAGGGGAGACGCGTCCTGGATTCTCTCCTGTTGGAGATTCTTTCTGATTTGGAGTAGCGGGCGGCTGGCGCTGGTAGAGCAATACAGCGATGTTATGCTGGTCGAGCGTCTTGGAAAAGACGTGGGTGCCATCGTTTCTCGCCACGAAGTAGAGATAGTCGGTCTTAGCCGGGTAGAGGGCCGCGAGGATGGCCGCCCGCCCCGGGTTGCAGATGGGATCGGGGGGGAGCCCCTTGAAGCGGTAAGTGTTGTGCGGCGTGGGGCGTCGGAGATCTTCCTTCTTCAGCTTTCCCGTGAAGTAGGGAAGATCATAAATGACGGTGGGATCGCTCTGCAGGCGCATGCCCTTTTTTAACCGGTTGTGGAAAACCGACGAGATGATGGGCATCTCCCGCTTGAGAAGGGCTTCTTTCTCTATCATGGAGGCGAGGGTGATGACCTCCCGGTCGGTCATCCCGATTTCTTTGGCACGTTTTCTCATTTTGGGGGTATAGATTTTACAGAAACGTTTTACCATTTTGTGGATGACCATGGCGGGGGGATAATTCTTGGGGAAGAGATAGGTGTCGGGGAACAGAACGCCCTCCAGGTTCCGGAACTGCTCCGCGAGGCATACAATCCGGTGAGGACACATGGCGAGGTTGTAGAACTTATAGGCCGAGCAGACGCTCTTGCTTTCCAGGATGTCGGCGATATCCTTGGCGGTCAGTCCTTCCGGGATGGTGACGGGGTGGAGGAGAACCTTGCCTGTGGAGAGGATGGATAGAAGCCGCAGGGGGCGCGTGTTGGGAGGGATGAGATACTCACCGCTCTGGAGTCGGGATGTCAGTCTTTTATACCTTCCCAAGAGCAGAAAGAACCAGCGGTTGGTGATGAGGTGTTTTTCCTGAAGGATGTGAGAGATCTTTCGGAAGGAAGCTGCGCGGGGGATTTCCACGTAGATGGATTGAGTAGGAGACGAGGGAGTATAGAGAAAGATGAAAAAGTTGAATCCGACGGCAAATACCGCGCAGAGGACGAGTATCACCACCGTTAAGGAGAGCTTCCGGATGAATTTCATTGTATCGCGAGGTTTTGATTGTCGAGGTAATTCTGAAGGATGATGACGGCCGCCACCTGGTCAATAACCTTTTTCCGCTTTTTTCGTCTCACGTCACCCTGGATGAGGAGCCTTTCGGCGGAAATGCTGCTCAGCCGCTCGTCCCAGGTTTCCACGGGGACGGAGACGATTTCCTTGAGACCCGCCACGAACGCCTCCACTTTCCGGGCCGTTTCACCCGTGGACCCGTCCATGTTCCTCGGGTAGCCGATGACCACCTTTCCTATCTGTTTTTCCTCGATGATGGCCTTGATGCGCTCCAAGTCCCGGCGGCCCCCCTGGCTCTCAAGCGTGCCGTACTTTCCCGCGATGATACCCATTTCGTCACTGATGGCCAATCCCAGACGCTTCGTCCCATAGTCTATTCCCAAGTATCTCACAATTTTACAATAATCACGCTATGGGGGGGTTGTCAAGGATCGAGTAGGAGAAGGACGTTTTATTTCTTGATATTCTTTTTTTATTTTGATACATTACAATCCAATAAATTTTTTGAAAAGGAATCATGAGATGCTGAACGCTTTAATTGGATTGTTCTCCAATGACTTGGCCATTGATCTGGGAACGGCCAACACATTGGTTTACGTGAAAGGGAAGGGAATCGTCAGTTCCGAACCCTCTGTCGTGGCGGTCAAAAGGGATGAGAAGGGAAACAAAAAGGTCCTTGCCGTTGGGGCGGAGGCGAAGAAGATGCTGGGACGGACGCCCGGCAACATCGAGGCGATCCGTCCCATGAAAAACGGGGTTATCGCCGATTTCGAAATCACCGAGGAGATGCTCTACCACTTCATTATCAAGGCGCACAACCGCAAGTCGTTCGTCCGGCCCCGCATCGTCATCTGCGTTCCTTCCGGCATTACGCCGGTGGAGCGACGTGCGGTGCGCGAATCCGCCATCTCTGCGGGGGCCCGCGAGGTCTACCTCATCGAAGAACCCATGGCGGCCGCCATTGGGGCGAACCTCCCCATCACGGAGGCCTCGGGCAACATGATCGTGGACATCGGCGGTGGAACGACGGAGGTGGCCGTGATTTCCCTCTCAGGGATCGTCTATTCCAGCTCCGTCCGCGTGGCGGGTGACAAGATGGACGAGGCGATCGTGCAATACGTGAAACGGCATTATAACCTCCTCATCGGGGAACGCTCGGCGGAGCTCATCAAGATTATGATCGGATCGGCCTATCCCAGCAAAGAGGCTCAGGTTCTAGAGGTTAAGGGGCGCGACCTGGTTACGGGGATTCCCAAAACCATAGAGATAAACTCCGAGGAGATCCGGGAGTCCATCTCCGAGCCCATCAACGCCATCATAGAAACCATACGCATCGCCCTGGAGAAAACCCCACCGGAGCTGGCGGCGGACATCGTGGACAAGGGAATCGTGCTAAGCGGCGGCGGAGCCCTGTTAAAGGATTTAGATCTCTTGGTGAGAGAAATTACCAACCTTCCGGTGACGGTAGCGGACGATCCCTTGACCACGGTGGTTGTGGGATCTGGACGTGTCCTGGATGACATCAATTTGCTGAGGTTGACCGCCTCAAGCCTGTAGGAAGGATGATCCAACGTCCTAAAAACGCGCAACGTAAACGATTTCTAAAACTTGCCGGTTTCGCCGTCGTCGTCTTGCTTGTCAGCCTTTGGTTTCTTTCGAAGAAAGACACGCGTACCTTCTTTGCGGATCGGGTCCTGATGAACATTGCCTTCCCCTTCCAGAAGGCGATCACGGTTACAACCCAGAAAGCGGACGCGATTTTCGAACACTACCTCGATCTTGTCGACGCGAAGAGAGAGAACGATGACCTGAAGCGAAAGGTGGCGGAGCTGAAGACCCAGGCCGTCCGTATGGAGGAATTGGAGCGGGAAAACCGGCGACTCAGGGAGCTTCTCAACTTCAAGCGGGACATCGCCACTCCCATGCTTCCCGCGGAGATTATTGCCACATCGCCTTCTCCCTGGATGGACACGGTGGTCGTGGACAAAGGGGTGAAGGACGGTGTGCAGCGGGGGATGCCCGTGGTCAGCGAGAAGGGGATCGTGGGATATGTTCTGAAGACCACCCGACTTGTTTCGACCATCATGTTCGTGACCCACTACAACTGCAGAGTGGACGCGATCGTTCAAAGAACGCGGTGCCACGGGGTCGTGGGGGGACTGCTGGAAGGACACTGCCGCCTCTTCAATGTTCTGAGGACAGAAGATATCCGGGAGGGAGACTTGGTGGTGACATCGGGTTTTGGGAACAGGTTTCCGCGAGGGCTCCTGATCGGCGTCATCAGCAAGGTCAAGCGAAAACGGTTCGGGCTGTTTCAGGAGGCGGAGGTGGTTCCCAGCGTAGATTTCAGCAAGCTCGAGGAGGTATTTATCCTTTTGAAACCGCAGACCCCCATCGCGCGGCTTGGGAAATCTCACCATGAGTAGAGCTCGGAATGTATCCATCCGGAAACGTTCTATCATCATCATAGGTTCATTGTTCATTCTCATCTCCGTGATCATTGCCAGGCTGATGCCGAGTTCCCGGCTGAAACCGGATATGGCCCTCATTCTGACCATTTACTGTGCCCTCTTCATGCGCGGTCGGGAGGGAATCGTTCTTCCCCTATTCGCCGGCGCCTATGTGGGATCCTTTTCCGTCTTCCCTCTCGAATTTATCGTTCTCTACCCCGTTTTATACCTGGGAATACGCTTCGTTACTTCCTTCTTCCAGCTTCGGTTCATGGGGTATCCCATGTTCCTTGCCCTGCTTCTGGAGCTTTTTGTAGGGGCCATCTATGCCCTTGGGATCTGCCTCAAACAGCCGGAGGTCTTTTCTCTGGAGATCGCCTGTAGAATCATCGTGCTCCAAGCGGGGCTCACGTCCCTCTTTCTCCCTCTGGTCTTCTTTCTCTTTGAGCAATTTTCAAAACGTCCCATATTTACGTCTCGACACGCCCTACAATGACTTCTTTCCGGGATGGCCGTCCCAAATTTCTACGGACCTTTCTTCCGATTCTCATCGTTGTCTTGGTGTTCGTGGGGATCGTTATCCGTCTTTGGTATCTCCAGGTTTTCCAGTATGAAAAGTATCGTAAGCTCGCTATCAGTAACCGGATACGGCTCAAGACCATTCCCGCGCCCCGGGGCATGATCTTCGACCGGGACGGAAATCTGCTGGTGGACAATCATCCGTCTTTTTGTGCGGCCATTGTTCCAGAGGATGTGAGGGACAAAAAGGCCCTCTACCGATTCCTCGGCTACGTCCTCAAAATGGATGAGAGTGAAATTAAACAGCGACTCCGAAAACGGGCCTTTTACGCCTCGTTTCAGCCCCGGATAGTCAAGGAGAACTGCACTACCGTTGAGGTGGCCAGGATGCAGGCCCATTTGACGGAGTTTCCGGGACTTGAGATTCTGATCCGATCGCGTCGCAACTACCTGCACGGCAACCTTGCCTCCCATCTGCTGGGGTATATCGGGGAGATCAGTCAGAGGGAATTGAAACGTAGGAAAAAAGAGGGATACCAGCCGGGGGACTATATCGGAAAATACGGCATCGAGAAGACCTTCGAAAAGGCGTTGCGGGGGAAAAAAGGGGGATACCAGGTAGAGGTGGACGCCAACGGCCGAGAGATAAAAATCTTAAAAAAGGTCGAACCGGTGCCGGGACACAACATCTACTTGACTATCTCTCTGCCCTTCCAAGAAAAACTCGAGGCGCTGATGGGGGGGGAAACGGGCGGCGCCGTGGTTATGGATCCCAACACGGGAGAGATTCTCGCCATGGTGAGCCACCCCAATTTCGACCCCAATGTTCTGGCCACGCGGATGACGCCGAAACAGTGGCGAGCCTTCGTCTCTGACCCCGCCCATCCCCTCCTGGATCGCACCATTCAAGGGACCTATCCGCCAGGTTCCACCTTCAAGATCGTGACGGCCTCCGCGGGGTTGCAGGAAGGTGTTGTCACGCCGGGGACGCTTCTATTCTGCCCCGGTTATCTCCGGTTTGGCAAGCGCAGTTATCGGTGCTGGAAAAAGGTGGGGCACGGCTGGATAGATATTCATCAGGCGATTGTGGGCTCCTGCGACGTCTTCTTTTACCAGGTCGGGTTGAAGCTTGGCATCAACCGTCTCGCCTTCTACGCCAAGGCCTTCGGCCTGGGCCACAAGACGGGGATCGCCCTTCCCAATGAAAAGGGGGGAT
>JALSPC010000157.1 GCA_026986155.1 bacterium | reverse complement strand
ATCAGCCCAAGCTCCGTGAAGCGAGGTTCATCCATGCCGTATCGCGAATCTTGCAACCGAGTAACAATCAGGACATCCCCGCGTGACCGGGACAAAGTTTGATAACAAAACGTATCCTTCCCCGGATTGATTCCAAAGCCGTCCGGCGCTTTCCACGCGTGAATCGTAACCAACCTTCCATCGATAAGCTCGTGGAAATAGGCGCAGAAAGCCTCGAGAATTTCGCCCGCCGTTTCCACGACACGTTTTATATTTACCCTGTAGTCCGACCCAAATCCGCTCAGACACTTTTGAACCAATACCAGACGGTGTTGCGCCTCTTTTAACTTTGTTATATCTTTATCCACGCCGCGATAACCCTGAAAATCCCCCTTTGCGTTGAATATAGGCACGCCGCTGGTCAGAAGGCAAACCTCCTTTCCGGATTTTGATACCGTCCAATTTTCCAACTCCTTGATAGGAAACCGATTTCTGTAAAGCGACCAGAAAATCGCGCTCACCCGCTTTGCCTCGTCTTCCGGCATAAACTCAAAAGGAGATCTTCCAATCAGCTCCTTGGACGAATAGCCGAGGATGGATTCAACTGTGTCTGAGCAGAAGGTATACTGCCCTTTTTTATCCACCTCCCATACCCAGTCCCCAACCGTCAGCACAAGGTCCCTGAAACGCCGCTCACTCTCTTCAAGCGCGACGGCAGCCTCTTTTCTCTTCTGAATCTCCCGTTCGAGATCTTCTTTCTGACGTCGTATGACGCGGTTGTAGCGTAAGGCAAACAGCAGTCCCGCCACAACCAAAATAAAAAGAGAAAGAAAAGTCAAAACTTCAAACCAAAACCTTCGGAGAATCTGCCTCAATATGCTGCCGCTTGATGCCCTATAGGGACCTACCTTCAATATCTTTAGGCACTTTCGAACATCTTCGTAATTGGAAGGAATATCCCATCCGGCGCATCGCGCCGCACGGGCTCGGGGATCATCTGGCCGCATGGTTAGAAGCGCGACCGCCACTTTCTGGCCTAAGGAATCCGGGACATGTCCCAATTTGACAAATGGCCAGTTAGGATATTGCCGGGTTTGATGAATTATCCTGAAATCCTTCAGTTGAATCTTGCCCTCCAATGCCATTTTCTGGAGGGTCCACGTGCGCACCCCGCCCACATCGGCCTTGCCCCGTAAAACCTGAAAAACCACGGCGTCATGGGTTCCCGCGAATGTTATCCGTCGGAAATCCTTGTCCGGATGGATTCCGCACTCCCTGAATTCCCTTCGCACGGCGAGCCACGCCCCGAAGCACATGGGATTGGGAACGGAAAACACGATATTCCCGAGCCGGTCGAATGGCGGAATATCATTTCGGTCCGCCCGGCAAAAGACCACCCCGCCAAAGGAATTCGCCACGCTTCCGTCGGGGGTAGATTCCACGAGAGTCGCGAGAACCTTGACCGGGCAGCATCGCGTCAAACATATATAATAATAGGGATTTACCAATAAAAAATCTACCTTTTCGCCTTTTGCCGCGGACAACACTTCATCAAACCCGAGGGGAACAATCGCAAACTGCTTTCCGGCGACGTTATCCGAGAGATACGCCGCGATCGGTTTCCAGCGTTTCGCGCATTCGACGTTTCCTCTTTTCGCGAGAACGCCAATTTTAACGGCGTCTCCCCCCCACGCGCTGACACCCTGAACGCACAAAAAAAGCGCGAAGAATACCGGGATAAACAAGTTTCGGGTCCTTGCATAAATCGAATAAAGTTTCAAATTCTTCTCGCTCTCCATGTTGTGAAATCTTTAAATCTCTTGAAAGTAATAGAAGACAAGAAGGCGAACAGTCAACAACCCCGTCACCTCATCCACCCTTTCAAGGCTGGCATTCAGTTTCTTGTATTCGCGGTTAGCGACTCATTTCCCCAAAGATTTTCCTTTAACGTTAAAACCGTTTTTTATATTATACTATGAATCTTTTTTTATGCAACAGCGTCATCTTTGTTTAATATCTCATTAATAACTCCCTCTTGCGAGAATTCATCTTACTGACAAGCATTCCTAACATAAAAAACAAAATCCTTCACGCAAAATTCTTTTGCAATTTTTCTTGACAAACACGTTTTTATTATGATAGCGTGCATTTCTGATGAGAGTTCGGATTGAAAATAGGGCTGAAAAAGGCGTTTATTGGTGGCTCTGGCGGATATCTACAAGTTCATGTGAGAAAGGGTCTTGATGTCCAAGACCCTTTTTTATTTTTAACCCTTACCTAAAGGAGGTCTTTATGGAGGTCAAAAAGATCATGCTAACCGAAGATGAGATGCCACGGCAATGGTACAATATCGCCGCGGACATGCCCACGCCCATGCAGCCGCCCCTCCATCCCGGGACGGGACAGCCTGTAGGCCCGGAAGACCTGGCACCCATCTTCCCCATGAATCTCATCGAGCAAGAGGTCAGCACCGAGCGCTGGATCGACATTCCCGAACCCGTCCTCGAGGTCTTGAGAATCTGGCGTCCCGCTCCTTTGGTAAGGGCCTACGGGCTTGAGAAGGCCCTGGATACCCCCGCCCGTATCTATTACAAAAACGAGAGCTACAGCCCTCCGGGCAGCCACAAGCCCAACACGGCCGTCGCGCAGGCCTACTACAACAAGGTCGCGGGGACCAAGCGCATCACCACGGAAACGGGAGCCGGCCAGTGGGGCAGCGCCCTGAGTTTTGCCGGCGCCATGTTCGGCATCGAGATCGTTGTCTGGATGGTCAAGATTAGCTACCAGCAGAAACCGTATCGCCGCCTGATGATGAACACCTGGGGCGCCACCTGCTACGCCAGCCCGAGCACCCAGACCGAGTCGGGCCGCAAGATCCTGGAAAAGGATCCCGATACCCCGGGCAGCCTCGGTATCGCCATCAGCGAGGCGGTTGAAGCGGCCGTGTCCGATGAGAATTCCAAATACGCCCTGGGCAGCGTCCTGAATCACGTCATGCTCCACCAGACCATCATCGGTCTCGAGGCCCAGAAACAGTTGGAGAAGGTGGGAGACTATCCTGACGTGGTCATCGGATGCGCCGGCGGCGGCAGCAACTTCGCCGGGTTGAGCTTCCCCTTCGCCCGCGACAAGATCTTTGGCAAGGACGTGAAGATTATCGCCGTGGAACCCATGTCCTGTCCCACCATGACGCGCGGACCTTTCGCCTACGACTTCGGCGACACGGTCCAGATGACGCCGCTGCTCCCCATGCACACCCTGGGACACGACTTCATCCCCGCGCCCATCCACGCCGGCGGCCTGAGGTATCACGGAATGGCCCCGCTGGTGAGCCAGTTGATCCTCGACGGAATTATTGAGCCCCTCGCCGTGCACCAGTTGGAGACCTTCGAAGCGGGTGTCACCTTTGCCAGGTCGGAAGGCATCATCCCCGCGCCGGAAACCAACCACGCCGTGGCGGCCGTGATTCAGGAAGCCAAAAAGGCGAAGGAAGAAGGCAAGGAAAAGGTTATCCTCTTCAACATGAGCGGCCACGGCCTCGTGGACCTGGCGGCCTACGATGCCTACTTCTCCGGGAAGCTTCACGACTATGAACTGCCCGAAGAGGAGATCGAACGGGCCCTGCGCGCCATCGAACCGCTTCCCAAACCCAAGGTCGCCCAGAAATAGGCGAAACGAGAGAGGTCTGTTCGTTTCATGACGCAAAAAGAAGACCACGACAAAGAGGTCATACGGTGTCCCCGCCTGGGGGGTGAGGTTCCATTTTCCTATTGCCGCACGCTTCAGGACGGGATGCCGTGTGACCGTGTCGTTATCTGCTGGGAGCTTGTCTTCGATATCGGGACCTTTCTACAGGAACATTATACCCCCGCGGAGATAAAAAAATTCCTCAATCCTACCCCGAAAGACAAGATGAGCACCCTCCTTGACATCATCGAACAGGCAAAAAAAAACATCAAGAGAGATAAGACGTAACTTTCCCGTTTGCCACTCATCGCTCGGCACAGGGAATCGAAAAATGATGATGGAAAAGTCTCTATGGAAACAGATTGGTGTGACTGGCTTGCGGAAGGGCTCATTGAAAACGGATGTCAATATCTTTCCGTCGCCTTGCTGGAAGGCGCCGAGCGCGTCCAGGAAGGGGTTCGAAAGGCGGCCGACCGGCTGAACTTTCCCCTACAATCGGATCAAACCATCAGCGAAAAGATCGGCTACGAGGTCGCCCTGACCTATAGCTACGGGAAAAAGCGCTCCGCTTTTCTCACCCACGGTTTTTCTCTCCCCGTGGCGATGGATCCCTTGATGAGTTCCATCTACACGGGGGTGGCGGGGGGATTTGTCATCATCGCCCTTGACGGCACGCCGCCCCTCCCTTACAGCAGCGGGTGTGATCCCGTGTCTTTGGCCATGTTCGCCAAGATGCCGGTTCTGGAGCTCGCGGCGTTTGGCGAGATTCCTTTGGGAATCCGGCAGGCCTTTACCCTCTCGGAAAAGTATGGCACACCCGTCATGCTTCACCTGGACACGAAGATCCCGTTGGGAGATTCCCCCGGCCAGGGCAAGGCGGGGCGAAGGCGTAAGACGGAATTCGAGAAGAACCCGGCCCGGTGGGCGGCCACCCCGAGGTTCCGCTTCCTGCTTCACAAGCAGCTCAACCAGCGTCTCAAGGATATCGCGGGATCGAATCCAAAGGACCTGGTCCGTCTCACGGAGGGGAAAACCCCGAAACTTGGCATCATCTGCACCCACGCCAATGCCGCCCTGGTCGAGCCATGGGCCAGACGCCATGATGTCTCGGTGCTTTCCGTTCGGATGCCCTTTCCGCTTCCCCTGGATCCTGTCAGCCGGTTCGTGGAAACCCACGCGTCAGTTATCGTGATCGAGGACAGGTTTCCGACCATCCAGTTTCAGCTTCCCCAGCGGGAGAAGGTCAAGGGACGATGGACAGACCCCGCCCTCGACAGGGTGTTTTCCTGGGACGGAGAAACCCTGGCAAAGGCCCTGGATGCGTGGAAGGCCGGCAAGAATCTGGACCTGGCGTCCGCACCTTCGCCGGATGACCCGGAGCCCGAGGGAACCCTCACGAAGCTGGGGGACCTTCTCGCGGGATTCAAGGCCAAGACCCAATCCTTTACCCTCGTGGCGGACAAGACCCCCCTGACCGCGGGCCTTCCCGTCGATCACTTCGTGTCGCGGGGAGGCGCCATCAGCGTGGCGGCTGGTTTCCACCACGCGGGCGAATCGGACGCCCCGCCGGTCCTGGGAATCACCGACTCGTCGGCGTTTCTCCACTACGGGATACAGGCCACCACCAACGCCATCTACAACACGTCCCGGGTCAAGTGTCTGCTCCTCGTCCGGCCGGAGCATGCCTCCCTCCTGAAGGGATTTCTGAACGCCATGGAACAAGTGGACACCATTCCCTTCAACCCGGGAGCCAAGACCGCGACCAAAAAACTCAAGGTCCCCGCGACCCAGGCGGTGACATTTTACACCATCCCCATGGAGGAAGCAGTTTGAAGAAACAGGCCCTGATTATCGCCGGCGTGGGAGGCCGGGGTGTCCTCGTCGGCAGCACGATCCTACTCAATATCGCGTTTCAACAGGATCTTCCCGTTTTCAGCGCGGACGAATACGGCATGAGCCAGCGCGGGGGGTCCGTCGTCTCACACCTGAAGATCGGGCCCTACCAGTCCCCCATCATCGGAACGGGCGAGGCGGACGTCCTGTTGGGGTTCGAGGCCTCCGAGGGCATCAAGAACCTTCCCATGCTGAAGGAGGGGGGGCTTTGCATTCTTAATACCCCCAAGAAAGGATCGACGGGCAACCCGGACCTCGACGCCTACCTGGGCGACAGGGGAATTGCGCTTTTGACCCTCGACGCCGACAGGATCGCGGCGGATATCGGCTCTCCCCTGTCGGCCAACATGGTTCTTCTGGGATTCTTTTCCTTTTTCGGAAAGCCCGTTTTCTCGTTCACCAAGTTGAAGGACTACGTGGAAACCTCCTCGCCCAAACGGTTCCTCGAGTTCAACCGCAAGGCCCTGAAACTGGGTTACGCCGAGGCAAAAAACCTTAACCAGAAAGGGACGTCATGAAACGCGTCGTCATCGACCAAGAACGCTGCAAGGGGTGCGGCCTGTGCGCGCAGGTCTGCCCGAGGAAAATCCTGGTTCTATCCAACATGGTCAACACCAGCGGTTATCACCCCGTCCAGTGCACGGACGAGGAGATCTGCATGGGGTGCGCCAACTGCGCCACGGTCTGCCCGGTGACGGCCTTCGAAATCTACAAACCCGTGCCCATCGTCGTGGCATCCTGAGGGGAATGACGCATGGAAAAGAAACGCTTACTCAAGGGGGCTGAAGCGGTCGGCGAGGCCGCCATCCAGAGCGGCTGCGGCCGGTTCTACGGATTTCCCGTTCCCAATCAGTCAGACCTTATGGAATACCTCGTTCAACAAGAAAGGGCCGGTCGGGGCCCCGTGGTTTTTCAATCGGAGGATCCCCTGTCCGCCCTCTTCATGGCCTACGGTGCCGCCCTCGCGGGCGCGCGCGTGTTGACCGCCCTCAATTCCATCGACCTGCCGGACGCCCTCCGCGCGGCCTCCTATTTCTCCGCCGCCGGGCTTCCCATGGTCTGCGTCATCTTCACGCAGAGCGGGCCGGGATCCGGGAATATCTACCCCGAGCAGTCCAGCACCCTAACGGCCGTTTACGGGGCGCGCCTGGGCGACGGATTTGCGCCCGTCTTCACCCCCTCCGCGCCGACCGATTGCGCCGCCGTCACCTACAAGGCCTTCAAGACGGCGGAGGCCTACCAGATTCCCGTCTTTATCCTTATCGACGCGGCCTGCGCCCAGCTCGTGGAAACGGTCGATTTTTCCACGCTCAACATCCGGGAAGTCCCCGCGAAACGGGTGGGAATCTTGGAAACCGAAGGTGACGCCCCCTCCAAGTCCACCACACTTTTTCTGGATATCGACGAGATGGGAGAGAAAAAAGAGGCGCTTCGGGAGAAAGAGAGCGCGTTTCTCGAAAAAGAAAAGGGGGCCTTCAAGGTCATGGGTGAGGGTGGGGACGCTGTCATCGTCGCCTTCGGGATCGGTGCCATCCAGGCGAAACGCGCCATGGACGCCCTGGTTCCGGAAGACATTTCCTGCACGGTCTTTGAACCCGAGACCCTGTTTCCCTTCCCCGCCGAGGCGTTTGCCGAGGCCCTCGGCAAGGCTCGGCACCTCTTCATCATCGACATGAGCCACGGCCAATTCGAGAGCCTTTTGGGCCCTCATATTCCGGACACCGCTTCCCGGCACGTCTTCTCCGTGACGGGCGGGGCGGTGCCCAGGGTGGAACTACTCAAGGCCTGGATCCAGGGAGAGTTGCAATCCTCATAATCGACGAAGGATGGAGTAACGATGGAACTGAAATTTGAACAGATCGCCGGATTTCCCAAATCGCTGTCCGAAACTCCGCAGCATTTCTGTCCGGGCTGCACCCACGGGGTCAACACCCGGCTGCTCGCCGAGGCCATCGACACCTTCCCCGCGGGAGAGAAGATCGTGGGCGTCTGCGGCATGGGCTGTTCCGGCCTCCTGCCTGATTACCTGGATGTCAAGATGGTGGCCGCTCCCCCGGGGCAAGCCATCCCCGTCGCCGTGGGCCTTTCTCACGAGATAGGCGGTAAGGGACTCGTCTTTGCCTACGTGGGGGAAGGGGATCTCTACGGCAGGGGGCTTAGCGCCCTGCTTCACGCGGCCAAGCGGGGAGAATCGCTCACCGTCATCTGCGCCAACAACCTCAACATGGGCATGAGCGGGGGACACCTCTCGCCCACCACGCTCCTGGGGCAGGAAACCGCCACGACGCCCGACGGCACGCCGGCCACAAAGTACGGTGTTCCCATCGACTTTACCCGTTTTATCACCGGCATCCCCGCCGTTTCACTCGTGGCCCGTTTCAAGGGCTTTACGGCGGGTGAAATCAAGAAGGGCCGCGGCTACATCGCCCGCGCGCTCAAGGTTCAGAAATACCTGGGAGGGTTTTCTTTTATCGAGATTCTCGGTATCTGTCCCACCAACCTGGAACTGCCTCCCGCCGAGGCCGTGATGCGAACCAAGACAGCCGTCGCCGGCATCTATCCCTCGGGAATCTTCAAAACACCGGAAGCGGGAATCCTCACGTGAGAGAGATTTTCTTCGTTCCCGAACGCTGTCTTCCCGGCTGTAACGCCTGCCAGATGGCGTGCGTGGCCGAGCATCTCAAGAACAAGGGGCTTTTGAGCCCCCTCTCGGGACTTCCCTTTCCGAAGAAACGGCAGACGCCCCTCTACAAGCATTCCGTCCGCCGGTTCTTTCCCCACCCCCTCCGCTGCCTCCACTGCGACCCGCCCCGATGCGTCGAGTCGTGCCTTTCCGGGTCCCTGATAAAAAACGAAACCAACGGCCGCGTGGGGAACAACCTGGAACAGTGCATCGGCTGTTTTATGTGCGTGGCCCATTGCCCCTACGGGGCCGTCATCCCCACGCCCGCGGAGCATGTCTCCATCAAATGCGACGGCTGCCTTTGGAGCAAGGCCCCCGCCTGTGTTCGGGCGTGCCCGTCCGGGGCCCTCGTCTTCACCGACTCGGAGACCCATGCGGAAACCCTCGAGACGCAGATCCGATTCAAAAAGCGGAAGATTCAACCCCCAAGACTCTCTCCGGCGAGGGTATAGGATGCGCGTCGTCATCATCGGAAACGGGACGGCGGGGATTCACGCCATGCTCGCCATCAAGCGGAACACCCCCAAAACGGATGTCACGCTTGTCACCCACGATGAACCCTTTTTCTACTCGCGCCCCGAGATCACGCAGCTCATCGAGGATCCCTACACCTTGAAAGTCATCGCCCTCCCCGTGCCGGGGGAAATCCTTAAGGACATCACCCTGATCCATCAGACGGTGGAGGAAATCGAGCCAAAAACCGGGACGCTCCGTCTCGCCGGCGGCGCCCGCCTCCCTTACGACCGCCTGATCCTGGCCACCGGGGCGGCCCCCAAGAAGGTCAAGATCATCGGCGTTCCCTCGGATGCCATCCTGACCATGAGAACGGCGAGAGACGCCCTGCGCATCGCCGCCCACCTCGAGGAGAGCGACGCTCCTGTCATCCTGGGCGGGGGGCTCATCGGACTCAAGATCGCCCACACCCTGGCCCGGCTCGGGAAACCGCCGCGGGTCGTCGTTTCTTCCCCGAGACTCCTCTCCCGTACGTTGGATTCCGAGACCGCCGCCACGATCCAGGAACTCTTCGAAGAAAACGGGGTCACCTTCCACCTCGGCGCCACGCCCAAGTATGCAGACTGGGACGAGAGAACCCGGAAGGGCACGCTGTTTACGGAGAAGGGAGACAAGATCCCCTTCGACCTCCTCCTGGCGGGAAAAGGGGTGAATCCCCGCGTGGAGCTGGCGAGGCAGGCGGGCATCCTCATTGAAGATGGGGGAATTGCCGTCACCGACTCCATGGAGACTTCCCTCAAGCATCACTACGCGGCGGGGGACTGCGCCAGCATATTCAACCACGAAACGGGACGCTACGAGAACCGCGCCATCTGGCCCGTCGCCGCGGAGAGCGGAAGGATCGCCGGGGAGGCCGTTGTCGGCAAACTCATCTCTTCGGGGAGATTTTCCGCCCCCATTGCCCGCAACGCCATCACCTTCTTCTCCGTTCCCATGGTCAGCATCGGGACCGTTCAGGGCGAATCATTGAAGACTAATGTCTACCGGGAGGCCTCCCGAAGAATCGTCCGGAAAATCTTCCAGGAAAACGGGAGGATAGTGGGCGCCGTCCTCGTCGGGGACATCATGCACGCGGGCGTCCTCTTCGAGGCGGTCCGCCAGGAGGCGCGGGTCAGGCAGATCCCTGGGTGGCTGCTGCGCGGGGCCCCCCAATTCAGCCAACAGACACCATCCATGGAGGTCCTTTTCTCATGAGTCATAAGAACCAAGAAATCATGCTGGGAAACGTCGCCATCGCCCGCGGTCTCGTCGAGGGAGGCCTGGAGGTCATGACCGCGTATCCCGGCACGCCAAGTTCCGAGATCCTGCCCGGCGTTCTCGGTTTTCGCGACCGGGACGGGCTTCCCATCTACATCGAGTGGTCGGTCAACGAAAAGGTCGCCTTGGATGTGGGACTCGGTGCCGCCCTGGCCGGGAAGTGGACCGCGGTGGCCATGAAACAGGTCGGGTTCAACGTGGCCCTTGACGCGGCCATCCATGCCCGGGAAGTGCCCGTCAAGGGGGCCCTCGTCATTATTTCGGCCGACGACCCGGGGCCTCATTCCTCTCAGACGGAACAGGATACCCGGCAGATCGCCTTCATTGAGGGGTTCGCCGTCCTCGATCCCTCCTCCCCCCAGGAAGGAAAAGAGATGGCCGCCTACGCCTTGACTCTCTCCCACAAGTTCGGCGTGCCCGTCATCCTGCGCCCCGTCAACCGGGTTTCTCACGCCCGCCAGAACATCCCCCTGGGTCCCGTTAACAAGGTGGTGGAGGATCCGCCCGCGGATGTCACCAAACTCACCTTCAAGGAAAGGATGGCCCTGCTGACCGAAGAGGTCACGAAAAATCCGCCCTTCCTGGAAACGCGCGCCGAGACAACAGGCGAATATTCCCTGGGGATTCTCGCATCGGGCATGGCCTACCGGGTCGCCTGCGACATCCTTGAAAGGCTGGGGCTCGAGGAACGGGTGCCTGTCCTCAAACTGGGCATGACCTATCCCTTTCCCGAGAAAACGGTGAAGGAGTTTACCACAAGGATCGGAAAGGTCCTCATCCTGGAGGAACCTGACATGGGCATCGAATGGCTCCTGGACCCCTCGGATACCCTCCTGGGGCGCCGAAGCGGCCACGTCCCGTCGGAAGGGGAGCTCAACACCGACCGCGTCTTCCAGGTTCTTGCCCCCATCCTGAAAGAAAACGGCTTGATCGATGAGATCCCGGAACCGCCCAAAAATCTCTTGGACATCATCTCCGGGATGCACCTGCCGCCGCGCCCCCCCAACCTTTGCCCCGGGTGCGTCCACCGGGCCGCCTTCTACGCCATCCGCCACACCTTCCCAAACGGCGTCTATACCGGCGATATCGGCTGTTATACCCTGGGCATTACGCTGGGGGCCGTCGACACCGTCCTGGACATGGGGGCCAGCGTCAACATAGGGTCCGGCTTCGCCTCCACTTACACGCAGGACGGTGCGGACGTCCCCGTTCTCGCCACCATCGGCGATTCCACCTTCTACCATTCGGGGATTCACTCCCTCATGGACGCGGTCATGCACGACCGCCGGTTCATCCTCGTCCTGTTGGATAACAGCATCACGGCCATGACGGGGATGCAGCCCACCCCGGAATTTGGAAAGAGCCTCACCGGGACGGGTACCGCCGTCACCATACCGGAGCTTCTCGAGGCCTGCGGAGTCAAGTGGGTAAAGGAGGTCGATCCCTACCGGGTTCCCGAGATGGAAGCCCTCCTGAGAGAGGCGCGCGACTTCGTTCAGGGTCCGGAGGGGAGCATCGCCGTCCTGTGGGTAAAACGCCCCTGCATCATCTACGCCAAGTCGCAGGGAATGCTGGAGGTTCTCTTCCCGAGGATGAAGGTCACGGAACACTGCGTGGGCTGCAAGGTCTGCCTGAACACCTTCGGCTGTCCCGCCCTGGTCTGGAACGAGCGGAAGCAGCAGGTGGAAATCAATCCCGCCATCTGCATCGGCTGCGGCACCTGTACGTACGTCTGTCCCCAGAACAAATCGGGCGCCGGCCTCTTTTCCATCCACGAGGACTACCTCCTCAACGAGGTGATGTTGTAGCCTTTTAGCGCTGGCAAAGATATTTAAGTATCAGATAGATGAGACGCGAAATCGAGGTTTTGCGTTAAAGGCAAGATTTTATGTCTTGACATGTAAAACGCGCCCGTAACGCGCGATGGGAAAATTTTTTACGTAATCCCGGAAATTCTTCTATTCATCCTGTAAAAATATACCTTGAATCTTACCCTCAGGAGCGCGCCGTCTTCTCGCCCCTCGTCTGCGGCCGGAAATTATTGAAGGATCCGTCTTTCTTCTCCACGTCCAAAAGATCGAGAAAGGCCTGGGCCGCGAAGGAAAGGTGCCCCTTTTTCCGGTAAACGACGTCGATGCTGAGATGAGGATTCCCCTCCCGTATGGGAATCGCCATAAGTTTATTTTTCTTTATCTCTTCAAGGACGGCGGCCCGTATGAAGAAAGAGAGGCCGTATCCCTGGATCACCAGGTCCTTGATAAAGGCCAGGCTGCCAGATTCGATTCTCACGGAAGGTGTCACGTCGTGCGCGTCGCAGAAATCCGTGATAACGTAACGGATGCTGGAACCCATTTCTCTGAAGATGAGGGGATACTCCGGAAGTTGGTGGATGGAGATACCCTCGATGCTTTTTTCGATATTGGGATACGTGGGGGATGAAACGAGCCACAACTCCTGCTCCATCAGCGGCACCCATTTTATCTCAGTGGGATAGGGAAGCCTTCCCAGGATTCCCAGTTCGTTCTTCCCCCCCAAAACGGACTGCAGAATCTCCACTGAACTGCCCTCATAAAGGATGATACGAATTTCCGGATAGAACTTCTGGTAACTGGCAATCAGATCCGGCATGAAGTGATGGGCGAAGGTCGCCGTGGTGCCGATCCGAAGCGTCCCGTATTTCACGTGTTTCAGGTCGTTTAGGGTCTGGACCATTTGGGAGGTCAATCCGAAGATCTTCTCCGCGTATTCAAAGAGAATCTCCCCCGCGTCCGTCAGAATGAGCTGCCGCCCCACCTTGTCGAAGAGGCGGATTCCGTAGAATTTTTCCAGGGCCTTTATCTGGAGGCTCACGGCGGGTTGCGTCACATTGAGCAGCTGTGCCGCCGTCGTGAAATTGCGGTATTTCGCCGCCAGGTAGAAGACCTTCAACTGATTGAGATTAAAGCGAATCATCTATCACGCTCACGGCCATTTTGCGGGATCCATACCCCCAATTATCATAAGTTTAATTAATTATACTATAAGTTTTTTTATATTGCAACGGGTCAAATCACCCCCCGTTAGCTTCTTGACGGCCAAGGGTTTCTGGACGTATTGTAGAAAAAATAAATATATGAATGCTCCACACAAAAGAGGAAACGCGCATGGATGCTCACAATATTTACTGGAACCCCTTCACGGAAACCCTTCCCCGGGAACGCCTCGAAACCTTTCAACTGGAAAAATTCAAACGGATTTTCGCATGGGCCTACAAGCGCTCCAAGTTCCACCGGAACCTTTACGACGCGGCGGGCATCAAGCCGGATGACATCCAAACCTTCGAAGATATCCGCCGCGTGCCCAAAGTGGAAAAGGCCATGATGCGGGATATCCAGCTCAAGGATCCCTTTCCCTACGGGGACGCCCTCTGCGTGCCCCTGGAAGAGGTGACGGAGTTCCGGCAGACGAGCGGCACCACGGGCCAGCCTGTTTACCAGCCCGACACTTGGCAAGACTGGGAGTGGTGGGCGGAGGCCTGGTCTTATATTCTCTACGCCCAGGGGTACCGGAACACGGACCGTGTTTTCATCCCTTTCGGCTATAACATCTTCGTCGCCTTCTGGGCCGGGCACTACGCATGCGAGAAGATCGGCTGCGAGGTTGTTCCCGGCGGGGTTTTGAATACGGAGGCACGCGTCCTGAAGATGCGGGAACTTCGCGCCACCGCCTTCATGGCCACGCCGACCTACGTTCTCGGCATGGCCGATACGGCCCGGCGGAAGCTGGGAATCGATCCGGCCAGAGACCTGCACATCCGGCGGATTACCTGCGCGGGCGAACCCGGCGCCAGTATTCCCACGACGAAGAGAAGGATGGAAGAGGCCTGGGGAGCCAAGGTCTTCGACCACATCGGCGCCACGGAGATCGGGGCGTGGAGCTACGAATGTCTTGAACAGCCCGGGGGGCTCCACGTGAACGAGGCCCTGTTCCTCGTGGAGATCGAGGACATGGAAACGGGCGAGACCATTACGGAGCCGGAGCGTCCTGGCAAGATGGTCATCACGGCCTTCGACCGTATTGCCCAGCCGTGCGTGCGCTTCGACTCTAAGGATGTCATCCAGTGGGCGAAAGACCCCTGCCCCTGCGGCCGGACCTTCCGTCTCATCAAAGGCGGTGTCATCGGGCGGGCGGACGATATCACCAAGGTCAAGGGGGTTTTGCTGGCACCCACGGCCATTGAAGAGGTTGTCCGTGGCATTCCCGAACTGGGAAACGATTACGAGGTCATCGTCTCCAAGCGTGGTGACGTGGATGAGATAACCCTCCGCATCGAGATTCTGGAAGAGGCGCTCGGCCGCAAGGACGAGGTGCTCGCCCGCCTGAAGGATCAGTTACGCCTCAAGACAAACCTCGGCTACAAGATTGAGTTCCATCCTTACGGAAGCCTGCCGCGTTACGAGGTGAAGGCGAAACGATTTAAGGACCTGAGAAAGAAAGGGCACTAACATGGAAAGGGAAAAACTCGAAGATCTCAACAGGGAGATTGAAGCGATTGCCCGGGCAGCAAACCGTCTGAAAGAGCTTTCCGGCGGCATCCAGGCCGTGGAGAGGAATGCCGCGCGCATCCTCGCCAGCGTCAAAATGCTAAAGATCGAGGTCTCTGATCTCCTGGAAGTCGCGTAATGCCGTATCCCTTGGCGGATGAATTAACTTTTGCGTCGCGCCAAGCCGATATGCGCGTAAATTGGTCAGGCTTTTCTCACCAGTCCCCTATTACCCGTTCCCAAACCTGTCGGACAGCCGGTGCCACGCCGGGCACATCCGCCTCCATGACCGTTTTCCCGCTCACCATGGCCTCGATGACACCCCGGTCAAAGGGGATTTTCCCCACGATCTCTATCCCTTTCTGGCGGCAGTAGGATTCGATCCGCCGCGTATTGTCCGGGTGGATGTCATATTTGTTGACGCAGACCTGGGCGGGGATGTTGAAGTGGGTCGTCAGGCTCAGGACCCGCTCCATGTCGTGGATCCCCGACAGTGTCGGCTCCGTGATAATCAAGACCCGCGTGACCCCTGTCAGGGCCGCCGTCACGGGACACCCAATTCCCGGGGGACCGTCGATGATCACCCATTCGGCGCCCTGTTCCTTGGCCAGGTTTAGGGCCTCCTTGCGCACCACCGTTACCAGTTTTCCCGAGTTCTCCTCCGCGATTCCCAGCCTGGCGTGAACCATGGGCCCGAATCGGGTATTTGAAATGAACCAGTCCCCCGAGTGGGATTCCTCCATGGTAATGATGTTTTCGGGGCAGGCGTGCATGCAGAGGGCGCAGTGGTCACAGGCGAACAGATTCAACACCCCGCCGTGGATGGCATCGAACCGGCAGACCTGCGTGCAAATCCCGCACCGGGTGCACCGCTCCAGGTCCACCACGGGAGTGCGGCTCCCATAGAAGGGGGCCGTCTTTTGGATCTCCGGCGCCAGAACGAGGTGGAGATCCGCCGCGTCCACGTCGCAATCGGCCATAACCTTGTTTTCCGTCAACTGGGCGAAGGCCGCCGTGAAGGTAGTCTTTCCCGTGCCCCCTTTGCCGCTGATGATGGTCAACTGTTTCGGCATTCGGCTACTTTCCGGCATGGCGCACCTCCTCTTGAATCCTTGCGAAGACCCCCTGGAAACGATCCCGGTATTCGGGAAGGATATCGATGAGGGTCTGCCCGTCGGCGTATCCCTGGGCGATCTCCCGTTTCAGGGGAATCTCCAGGAGGATGGGAAGGCCCTCCTTCCCGCAGTAACGGTGGACCCGGTCGTCCCCCGCGTCCGCACGGTTGATGATAACCCCCATGGGGACATGGAGCTCCCGTCCCATCCCCACGGCCAGTTTCAGGTCGTTGAGCCCGAACGGAGTCGGTTCCGTCACCAGGATGGTGAAATCGCTTCCCTCGACACTCTCGATGACGGGGCAGGAGGTTCCGGGCGGGGCGTCCCGAAGGGTAATCCTTGCGTTCGTTGCCGCCTCCTTTTTCAACCTCCGGATGATGGGGGTTGCCATGGGTTCCCCAATGTTCAACAGCCCCTGCAGAAACCGAATGCCGTTTCTCGCGCGGCCCTTACGAATAATCCCAATGGCCTTTTCGATTTCCGTGATGGCATCCGAGGGACAGATGTAGCTACACGCCCCGCACCCATGGCAAAGCTCGTCGAACACGAGAACCTTGTCTACGATGACCACGATGGCCTTGAACTCGCACACCCGGTTGCACTCGCCGCAGGCGGTGCACACCGCCGCCTCGACGCGGGGAACCACCAGACCCGTCTTCAATTCCTCTTCCCACTGGGGTTGAAGGAAGATGTGGGCGTTGGGGGCTTCCACGTCACAGTCCAGGTATTGCACCCCCTCCGGGAGGGACAGCACCAGGGAGGTCGCCACGAGGGTTTTGCCGGTGCCTCCCTTTCCGCTCGCTATGGTTATGGTTATCGGCGTATCCATTGACGCCTCCTTTTGAGAATTTTTCTGTGTGAGAATAAATCAATCCGAATGAAAAAACAGGTGGGAGGAACAAAAACCTCCCACCTTTGGCATAAAAAGGGTTACCATCGCCAGCCTCGGCCCCGGCCACCCCCGAAGGCGCGGCCACGACCGCCGCCATAGGGGATTCCGCCACGGCCCACGCCGTAGACGGGCCCTCCCCACGCGCCGCCATAGGCGTAAGCCCCCCCGTGGGGGGGATACCAGCGGCCGGCGCCACCGTAAGGTCCGTAACCCGCTGGCCGGGCGCAGTAGCCGCGCCCGCCTCCGGTCATGGGACCTTCACCTCTTGGACCCGTTCCATCGAATCCTGGCATCTCAAACACCCCCTTTCAAGGTTTTGCCGTTTTCGAAAGGCCTTCAAAATTCCAGGCCATCTTTGAATATATCAGGACTGGGTAAGCTTTTTCAGCATCTCTTTCATCTCACTCAAGTCCCTCTTGAGATCATTAATCTCCGAACGCAACTGGGCAACTTCGGGACTGGGCTCTTGCGAGGCCTGATACCCCCCCATTCCGCGTCCCATGCCCATGCCACGCCCCAACCCTCGGCCCGGCCCCATGCCCACACCCATGCCGGGCATGGAGGCTGTTTCCGGACCGGCCATACCATGGTGGGCGTCAACCGTCGGGGCAGAAACGCCCTGAAGGGCCTCTTTCTTGAAGGCCTCGATCGCCTGGCGAACCGTCCCCGGAGGGGCCAGGTAAACGCCGATCCCTGCAGCCTGGAGGGTCTGGATGGCATTGGGACCCACGTTTCCCGTGATGACCGCCTCGGCGCCCTTGTTCGCCGCGAACTGCCCCGCCTGAATCCCGGCGCCGCCCGAGGCCATGATTCCCTCGTTCTCAACGCTCTCTAAGACCGCCATTTTTTCCGTATCCACCACCAGAAAATACTGGCAGCGCCCAAATCTCGGGTCCAGATCGTCATCCAGACTCGGTCCCGTCGATGTTACGATAACCTTCATCTTGATTCACCCCTTTCGTCTCACAATCGCTTGATACGCATCCGTTGCAAGGCTCCTTGTTTGAATTGTTCATACGCCTCTTTAACGCTCATGTCTCCCCGCGCGAGGAAGACTTCGACGCCCAGTTTTTCGAAAATTTCGAAGGCGTTCGGACCGACGGCGCCTGAAATCACCGCTTCGATTCTTTCGCGAACAACCTGCTGGGCCGCGTCGGTCCCCGCCCCCATGGCGGCGTCGGCCGCCGTGTTTTTAAGGGCGTCAATCTTGAGACAGTCTTCCGGTCTCTCCTCGACGATAACGAAGTAAGGCGCCCGTCCGAACCTTGGATCCACCTTTGAGGCCAGTGTTTCACCCGTGGACGAAATGGCTATCTTCATCCTTCATTTCCCTCAGTGCGTAAATCCCTGTCCATGACCGTGGTGATGATGTTCGTGGTCATGGTCGTCGTGACCGCACCCGCTGGCGCCCTTGGCCTCCCCTTTGAGATAGGCCTCCAGGACGTTTTTCACCGTTCCCATGTACCCGGTGACCACCTCGATGCCGTTGCTGTTGAAGAGGTTGATGGCCATGGGGCCCATGCCGCCCGCGATCATGACGTTCACGTTCTGGGAGTGAATGAACGCGGGGACCTGACCCGGCTGGTGGTTGTTGTAAAAAGGGTTTTCCACGACGGTGACCTTTTCAACCTTGCCATCCTCCACATCCACCAGCGTGAAATAGGGGCACCGTCCGAAATGTCCGCTCATCTGTCCATCCAGTCCCAGGTTGTCTTCTGCGGAAAACGCGATTCTTGTCATATCTCAGCTTCCTCCTTATTTTCCATACGTAGTCTCGAAAACGAATTCATACAGTTCCTTTCTCTTGGGGGCCGACGGGATCTTCTCCGGAACCCCGATGGGCAGCATGACCACCACGGCCCGATCCTCGGGAACGCCAAGAATCTCTTCCGCTTTCGGGGCGTCAAACAGGCCCACGATCACGGATCCCAGACCCAGGTCGTGCGCGGCGAGGGAGGCGCCGTAGGTCGCGGCCCCCACGTCGAACATGTACCAGTCCCCCTTGTCGGTGGAGGCCTCTCCACGGTAGTAGCCGGATTTTCCCTTGATACCGCAAAGAACCAGCACCACCGGCGCCTTCAGCATGGCCTTGTGGGCCGGGTTTCCCCTGGGAAGGGTCTCGTTCAACCGCTCCTTGATGGCCTGATTCTTGACCACGATGACCTCCCACGGCTGGGCGTTCGTCCAGGAGGGTGTCCAGCGAATGGCCTCGAGGATGGTTTCAATCTGCTTGTCCGAAATGGGGTCCGATTTCAGGTTTCTAACTGTCCGTCGCGTCTTAATGGCTTCAAGTAATTCCATGTCCGCCCCCATGCCTGATGGGTTACGCCTGGGAAACGGCGCTTGCCGCCGTTCCCTCCACGAAGGCTCTCACGTTTTTCACGATCTCCCTGAAGGCGGCGGCCGCCTTCGAGTCAGGATGCGACATGACGAAGGGCGCGCCCCGGTCACTGTCCTGGACGATCTCCGGGTCGATGGGGATGCTTCCGAGGAACGGAACACCCAGCTCCAGCGCCGCCTTTTTGCCGCCTCCTATCTTGAAAAGGTCAATCTCCTTGCCGCAATGCGGGCAGATGAGGCCGCTCATATTCTCAACGATCCCTACAACCGGGACCTGGAGCTGGCGGCTGAAGGTCACCGACTTACGGGAATCGAGGAGCGCCACATCCTGCGGGGTGGTCACGATGATGCTTCCATCCATCTTGTTGATCACCTGCGCCACACTCAGGGGTTCGTCTCCCGTCCCCGGAGGCAGGTCGATAATCAGGTAGTCCAGGTGACCCCAGTTGACATCCTTCACGAACTGCTGAATCAGGGAATGCTTCAGGGGCCCCCGCCACACGACGGGCACGTCCTTGTCCTGAAGCAGGAAGGCCATGGAGATCACCTTGAAATTGGGGAAGACCTCGATGGGGTTAATGCCTCCTTCCTCGCTCCCCTCCAGGCGCCGGGACTCGATTCCCAGCATCTTCGGGACGTTCGGGCCGTGGATGTCCACGTCCATCAGGCCCACGCTCAAGCCTTCGCGGGCAAGCGTCACACCCAGGTTCACCGCGACCGTTGTCTTGCCCACGCCGCCTTTGCCGCTCATCACGGCCAGGCGGTGATCGATGGTTTCCAGTTTTTTCGCCAGGAGTTCCTGCTCGTGGCGCTGTTTTTCATCCACGCTGCAGCTGGACGCGCTGCCGCACGTACTGCAGGAGGTGCCTTCACTACATTCTGTCATTGTTTTCTCCTTTCAATCCGCCTAAAAACATCCCAGTTCACAGGCGATAATCTTCAGCTCAAGCTGGTTGATCAACTGGCCCACCTTTCCGATGGGGACATCCAGTTCCTTCGCCACTTCGTGAGCCGCGGTGCATGTTATCTTCCCCTCGTTCGAGACCTCTTGAATCTTTTCCTTGATCTTCTCGTCCGAAATCATCGTATGCTTGTGCCTCCCTTCTCGTCAATTTGGATCACGATTCCCGCCATGGCCCTGAAAAATCTTTCGCCGTAGACGTGCCTCATCTCCTCCGCCGCATCCAGGCCGGTGCAGTGGGACACGCCGATGGACGCGATCTTCATGGATCGCAAGGCCTCGATCGTCTCTTCCGTCTGCGCGGGGTCGCTCCTGGACAGATGCGTTCCCCCGATCACGCATAAGATAGGTGCGCCCCCCTCCAAAGTCAAGATATGCCGCAGAATGTTTATCATCCCCCGGTGGGAACATCCCAGGATCACCACGAGTCCCCCGGGTGTCTTCACGTATAGGGAGGCATCGTCCCTGAAGGGATCGGGAGCGATTTTACCGTTTCCGTCCTCCAACACCAGCAAGGGATCTCCCGTCTCGAAATCCGTCTCTCGGGGAACCTCACCGATAAAAAAGATACCCGGCGCAACCTCTTCATGAGGTCCCACAAACCTGAAGACGAGTCCCCGGCTCTTTAGATATTCATGATTATAGGGACATCCGATAAATTTGAGGGTTCCATCCTTCTGCTTCTTGAAACGTCGCGCGAAAACATCCCGATGGGCCAAAACCTCAAAGGATTTTCCCGCCTGAGCCAACCTTGTCAAACCACCCGTATGGTCATAATGCCCGTGACTCAACACCACCCGATCGATCTTCATCATGTCCTTGCCGAGAACCTCCGCGTTGTGCCAGAAGACGCCCGACTGCCCGGTATCGAAAAGGATCGAAGCCTCCGCCGTTTCCACCAGGACGGAGAAACCGTGCTCCGCTCGGATACCCTCTTTCATAGCGGCCGTGTTGTCACACAGGATTGTCAGTGTTACCGGATTCACGGTTCACCTCTGTCTTCCGCGGCCCTTGCCGGGGCCTTTTCGATAGCGACCGCACTGTCGGCAGCGACAGTTTCTCACTTTCCAGCAGGGGGCGATCTCCATCAGGCGTCTGACGCCGGTCAGGTTGATGCCGTCCTCATGGATGAGTTTCCGAATACACCGGATATACTCCATATCCTCCTCGGAATAATACCGGCGGCCGTTTCTGCGCTCCGGTTTTATCAGGTTCTCTTCCTCGTAGATACGAAGGGTCCTCGGATGGACCTGCAACAGTTCCGCCGCCACGCCGATCGGATATATCCCCTTCCCCATTTTATTCAGCCACCTTCATCTTGCTGTATGAAATATAATATTGTAAATAGTCATTGTCAAGTAACATGGAAATAAATATTTACAAGTGTTCGCACGGGTTCAATATGCGCCTGAGGAATTTCACGCGCGACAACGCCGGTCCGGGCAGGGTAAGTAGGCCCGGCCAGGCAAGTAAGGCTTGTAAAAAGAAAACAATTTAAATATTTTGAAAATATGAAAACCGCCCACAAAGTCGCTTCCTACGCCATCGCCGTCAACGCCTTCCTCTTCGTCTTCAAGCTCTCCATGGCGCTTTTTTCGGGAAGCATCTCGCTTCTGGCTGATGCCATTCACTCCTCCACGGACATTATCTCCTCCGTCGCCTTGCTTCTTGGTATTCGGATCGCGGGTCGCAAAACCAAGCGCTTCCCCCTCGGACTCTACAAGGTGGAAAACCTCGTCTCCCTCGGTATCGCTTTCATTATCTTTCTGACCGGCTATGAAATCATCCGGGAGGTCTTTTTCCAGCACCGTTCCCTCGTGCTTGCACGGCCCACCTATGCCATGGCCACAGCGGCCACCGCCATGCTCGTCACGTGGCTCTTCTCTCTCTACGAGATGAGGATCGGCCGACAGGAGAACTCTCCAGCCATACTGGCAGACAGCAGGCACATCCGAACCGATGCCTTCGTTTCGCTGATTGTCCTTGTGGGACTCATTGGGAAACAGTTCAATGTCCCCGCGGAAAAGATCGCCACAGTGGTGGTCATTGGGTTTATCATGAAATCGGGATGGGACATCCTCATCGAATCGGTCCGGGTCCTCCTGGACGCCTCCATCGACCCCGCCACCTTAAATCAAATCAAGGAAGTCATTCAGTCACATCCGGCCATCACGGAAATACGCGAACTCATCGGACGCAACTCCGGAAGTTTCACCTTTATTGAAGGAGACCTGGTAGTCAAGGCGAAAGATTTTACACACGCCCACCAGATCATCGAGAAAATCACGGACAAGGTCCAACGCGAGGTTCCCCATATCGACCGTATCGTCCTCCATTACGAGCCAGCCCGGCGCCCCTCGCTCCTCATTGCCGTCATGCTGTCGGACGGGACCCGCTGGCAGGTCTCTGAACACTTTGGAGAGGCACCTTATATCGGCTGGATTGAGATTCATCTGAATGACAACCGAATTCTTCGGATGGAGGTTACATTAAACCCATTCACCGAAATCGAACGGGGCAAGGGTATCCGCGTGGCGGAACACCTTGTTAACCACGGGGTGGACCTCGTGTTGTCTCGGCAGCTTTTTCACGGCAAGGGCCCCGAGTACGTCTTCAACAGCAGGGACGTGAAGGTCATCCAGATTTCAGAGGAATTCGTCGATCGGAAACTTATCGCGCGCATCTACCGTGACGAGACGGGGCGTGATCTGGATGGTGACACAGAAACACTGGAAGTGATTACGCCACCCAGTACCAGTGACTAAACATGAAAGTGAAAATCACAAGCAGGGCTGACTCCAGAGACAAGACCACCAGGTAGGTTCGCTTTGCTCCGGTTACTTTCCCGAGGGCCACGAACAGGGGAAAAACCACGATGAGGTAGCGCCCCAGGCTGGTGAACCTCAAGAAGGCGGGCAAAATCAAAAGTAGCGAGAAAAGGGTATAGGAAACTCCGAGAAACCTCCACTCTTTCACGACGAGGAAAACGGCGGCAAGCCCGAGAAGGACGTGAAAGATGAAAAAAAGTGGATACCCCCACTTCATAGGGGAGGCATATCGAAGGGTTCGGAAGGTATACCTCAAGAGTTCCGAAGGATTAAAGGATCCCCAGGCCTTCTGCGCGTGGAGAAACAGGAGGGGATCGCCGAACCTGACCCAAAGGAAAGCCATGTAAGACAGGGAGCCTCCAAGTCCCAGAAAGATCCATGCCATTCCCGGCTTGAGGCCTTTCCCATCCTGTCTGGCCTGTTCCAGGGCAAGAAGTCCCAGGCCCACAGAGGTAAAAACACCGATATTCCGTGTCGCCCCCGCGCCCGCCGCTAAGAGCCCCGCCAGCAAGTAACGCCTTCGCTCGCAGAAGAAAAAGGCGTAAATAACAAAAAAGAGAAACAGGGCCTCCGTGTAGACCGCGCTGAAATAGAAGGAAAAGGGATTGAAGGCCAGGAGATAGACGCACCGCCTCGCCACGTCGGGACCGGCCCTTTTTCTTGCGAGGTGGTAAAGGCCGATTAAGGCGAGAAGAAAGCAGAGATTGGAAACAACGATCCCCGCCAGGAAAACGTTTCCGAGGACCCTGGCCAGGCCCCGGACGGCGATGGGATAAAGGGGAAAAAAATTAGTGTCCTGGCCGTGGCCGACGGTGATATTTTTGTAGCCGAACCGGGCGATCCGTCCGTACCATCCCGCGTCGAACCGCGCCCATCCATCCAGGAATCGGTTATGGTGAAAAGCGTGCCAATATTGCCGGCCCTTTTGTGCGGGGAAAAAGACCAGGAAAAGATAAACCAGGATGAAAAGCCCCGCCCGACTCAGGAAAAACGCCTTGCAAGGAACAACACTCTCACCCGCTTTCCGGAAAAAAGACACAGCTTATTATCCACATATTCAAAAGCTTTGGCAAGACGCCCCCGGACCCGATGAGAAAAAAGGCGGCCCGGACAAAGAAATGGTGCCGAGTCGCGGAATCGAACCACGGACACGGGGATTTTCAGTCCCCTGCTCTACCGACTGAGCTAACTCGGCACCTAAAAAATTATATAGCGCAAATCGCCGGCATCGTCAAGAGAAAATCACGGTTAACGAGACAGGGGATAAGGCCGGGGACCCGGAGGCTTTCCAACACTCGAAATGCGATTTCGACGTCGTTTCCATCTTGATTTTCGCGAATAAACCTGCAAGGATTTCCCGTCAGATCAGTAAAGGACCTTGGAACAACCTTTCACCGCGGCTGAAAACAAAAATTCACCTTTTCTCCGCGAAGATCACTGGAGGTATCCGGATGAAAATCCCAAGAAATATTTTATTTATCCTTTTGGTACTTTTTTTGCTGTCTAACCTCACGGCGTCTATACCTGCCGCCGCGTCCGGGATTCCCCTGCGAGTGGATATGACGAACCGCCTGCTCGTCGGTGAAACAGCGCGTATCCAGACAGGCCCTTTAAATAAGAACATCAACGACGTCACCTGCGAAGTCCGGGACGAGGTTGTCACATTCATGGGCAAGACGGGCAACAGTCCAACGGGCTATACCTTCATATTTCGGGCGGCCCGTCCCGGGAATGCCATCATCGTGGAAAAGATTTTTAGACTGGGCAAGGGAGAAGAAAAAGTCGCGTCCCGGACCTTCCGGACAAGGGTCTTCGCTCCCGATGAGGTTCCAGCCGTGTCCTCGGCAGCCATCGCCCGGGCTCCCCGGCGTTACGCGGGAAGGCTGGTTAAGCTCTCCGGGATAAGCCGGGGATGGGGGCGCCCCCAAAAAGCCAAAAAGGTATGGGGCGTCATGGCAACCCGTTCCGACTGGATTCTGGAAGACAACACCGGCGCCGTCTACATCTCCGGTCTCCTGCGGCCCGAGAAGGGGCGTCACGTGTCGGTCATCTGCCAGGTCATGGCGCGACCGAACGGTGCCTGGTCGCTGATGGGCCGGAAGATGGACACGGAAGCGCCCCTTCAAGCGGACGTTAAAACCCTCGTCCAGGATAACAACCGGTTCGCCCTCGATTTTTATAGGAGGCTTTCCCCGTCAGGAGGAAACATCTTCTTCTCACCCTTCAGCATTTCCGACGTCCTGGCCATGACCTACGCGGGGGCACGGGGCGAGACGAAAAAACAGATGGCGTCTGTCTTGCATTTCACCCTCCCCCAGGCGAAACTCCATCCCGCGTTCTCCACCATGATCGGGAGCCTCCAGGACGGATCCGTTGGAAGGGGATACCGGCTGCGGATCGCCAACGCCCTGTGGGGTCAGAAGGGATTTGGGTTTCTCAAGGAATTCAAGACGCTCATCAACAAGAATTACGGCGGCGGATTTTACGAGGTGGACTTCGTCAAACAGACGGAAAAGGTAAGGGAGAAAATCAACCGCTACATCGAAGAAAAGACTGGTGACAAGATAAAAAACCTCATCGCACGGGGCGATATCAATTCCCTCACGCGGCTGGTCCTCACCAACGCCATCTATTTCAAAGGGAAATGGGCTTCCCAGTTCAAAAAGAAAAACACGCGGTCCATGCCGTTTCACGTAACCGCGCGAAAGACCCTCCAGGTTCCCATGATGTCCCAGGAAATGAGCCTCCCCTATTTTGAAAACGAAACCTTCAAGGTCCTCGAACTTCCCTACGAGGGAGATACCCTTTTCATGGCCATCCTGCTGCCCAGGCGGGGCATTGATCTCGACAAAACCGAAAAGACCCTCACGGAAGAGGTTTTGAGACACGCCCTTTCGCGAGCCAGGAAAAGGAAAGTCGAGGTATTCATCCCAAAATTCACCCTGAAGACCAAGTACTACTTGAAAAAAACCTTCTCAGCCATGGGAATGCCGATCGCCTTTTCAAACAAGGCCGATTTCTCAGGTATGACGGGGAAGAAGGACCTCGCCATTTCCAAGGTCATCCACCAGGCCTTCATGGAGGTAAATGAAGAGGGCACGGAGGCCGCCGCGGCGACGGCGGTGGTGATGCGCCTCAAGGCCGTCATGCGCCATACCGTCTTCCGGGCGGACCATCCCTTCATCTTCTTTATCATTCACAAGAAAACCGGGGCCATCCTGTTCACGGGACGGGTTGTAAACCCCAAGTAATAGTGAGAGAAAACGGTGTAAAATCCTAAAAATCTCAGGAGGAAAACATGCGAGAAACGTTCAGGAAGTTTTCAAGGCACGCGGTTCTGGCATATTTGCTTTGTTTTTCCTTGGTGCCCATTCCTGTGAAGGCCGGCACCCTGCCCACGGGAATCAACGTTACTGGAAAGTGGCGAAGCGATTTTGGAACGATCGTCTTCAGGCAGAGCGGAAACAGGATCCACGGGGAATACACCCATGACCGGGGTAGATTGGAGGATATCCTCTCAGGCAATGAGTTTATCGGGAAACGGTTCGAGACATTCACCTACAGGCCTAAACACGATGGATATTCAATCTTAACCTGACGGTTTTCCCCCTGACCGTCGAACGATTGGCAAGGGGCATGGTCGTTTGGAAATCGGAGAAATCTGGACCAGTGAGGATTTAAATGACTATCTTGATTTCCCTTTTGTGGGCCAGGTATTTTGTCTGAGAAGATGTACCGAGCACCTTCCCACGGGGAAAGCAACAACAGAAATAAGCCATGGCTCACCCTCCTTATGCTCTAAGAAAACAGATCCTTCACAACCCATGCGACTGGTACGAGGGCATTGGCGTATTGAAAACAGCCTTCATCGTGTGAAGGTTGGGTGGAACCGGTTGCGTAGCAAAATCTGGATGAATAATGTGCCAGAACAGGCGATAAGATGCCTCGCTTGATCGGCATAGATATCTGAAAACCTTGACGGAACCATGGGGAATAGAAAAGATTGTTGACATTTTCATCCATGTTAGTATATATTTATTTATAAGGGGAAACAATGAGTAGAATCAGAAAATTTGTCTTTCTCGTTTTATTGTTTGTTTTACTTTTTGGCATTTTCGTCTATTTCGGCGGTGGAACAGCGGTAAAGTTTTTAGGTAAAGAGATTGTAGCCGCGGGGGATTACATGGAAGACCTCGAGGCTCAGATGAAAAGTTACATCCAGGACAAGGTAAACCGTATCCAGAAGGCCAAGAAGGGCCTATTGAGCTCGGACCCCGGGCGTTGACCGATATCAATACACGACCGAAAATCCATCGATTTCGGGAACGGCGTCAAGGGGTTCGATATCAACATCAGTGACGACCGCGCCGGGAGGGCCCTCTTGGCACCAGGCGATGAAGGTATCGACCGCCGACGGAGCCCCGACGGCGACTGCTTCCACCTTTCCATTGGGGAGGTTCTTGATCCAGCCCCTCAGGTTTAGACGGGTGGCCATCTTCTGCGCCGTGTAGCGGTAAAAAACCCCCTGAACTCTTCCAGAAATCAGAAGGTGAACGGCCCTTTCCATTTCAACGTCCCCTTCTCCCGAACCTGTGGCGTCCCCCGCGCCTGATGGGATGGCCGGCGCCGAATGAAATTCCATGGAAAGGCCTGAAAATCCCTTTGGGAGGATTTGGAGAGAGAAAGGGTGTCATCATGGTGATGGCCCCTTTCGGACAGGCCTCCACGCAGGCGCCGCACGCCCGGCAAAGACCCTCTCGGACGAAAACCTCTTTC
>JALSPC010000156.1 GCA_026986155.1 bacterium | reverse complement strand
AATCGCCGGCTTCCCTCCACACATCACACATCACGTGTCACGCGGCACGGACTTCTACCTTCAACCTTTTACCTTCTACCGAATTAACCATGCGTATCCTCGTCGTGACATCCTACGTGCCGTTCGAGATGGGAGGCAACGAGCGCCTCGCACTCGCCCTCGTGAATGAGCTCAACAAGCGGGGGCACGAGGCAGACTGGCTGTTCACGCCCCAGAATCGCCACTACCTCTTCCGGAGCTTTATGGCCGCCTACCTGGCCAACTACCTCACGGACGTGAAAGAAGTGGACGGGAAGCCCATCGACCGCGTCATCACCATCAAGTTCCCCAGTTTCGCCGTCCGCCACCCAGAACAGTTCTGTTGGTTCGCCCACCGCCAGCGCGAATACTACGACCTCTGGGACGAGTGGTACGCCTACCAGGTGAAAATCGGCGCGGGCAGGCGGAAAAAATTCCAGCGCGCCCTCCTGCACCGGGTCGACAACTACCTCTTGTCCCGCCACGTGAAACGCCTCTTCGCCATCTCCGGGAACGTGGCCGGAAGGCTCAAGCGGTTCGGAAACCACCGCGCCGAGGTCCTCTATCCGCCTCCCCTCCGGGAGGAACTAATACATTTCAAGGCCTACGAACCCTATATCTTCTCCTTTTCCAGGCTCATCTCTCCCAAGCGGATGGATCTCCTCGTCGAGGCCATGCGTTTCGTCACGTCGAAGGAGATCCGGGCCGTCATCGGGGGCAAGGGCGCGGAATTTGAGCGGCTCCGGGAGATGATCCGGGACGCCGGACTCCAGGATCGCGTCCGCCTGACGGGCCCCCTCACGGATGAAGAGGTCTTCGATCACGTCGCCCGTTGCCGCGCCGTCTTTTTCGCCCCCAAGAACGAGGACTACGGCCTGGTCACCGTGGAGGCCATGCGGAGCCGCAAGCCGGTCATCACCTGCGAGGACAGCGGCGGCCCGACGGAGCTTGTCCGGGACGGAGAAAACGGTTTCGTCCTTCCCCCCGATCCCCGGGCCATCGCGAGGCGCATCGACGATTTGGCCGCCTCGGAGGATCTGGCAAGGTCCCTGGGGGAGCGGGCCTACCGGGACAGCCTCCCCATTTCGTGGGACAAGGTCGTCGAGACATTGACCGCGCCGCTATGAGTGCCTTCCTCGACACCCTTAGCGCCCAGGCGCCCGACCCGGACCACCCCCGGATCACCCTCGCCGTGCCCGTCAAGGACCCGGACGACAGGATGTTCACGGCATGCCTTCAATCCCTTCTCCGGCAGCCGTTCCTACCTTACTGCGAAATCCTCGTTCTCGATTCCTCCGCCCGCCCCGTTCCCGCCTTCGAAGCCTTCCGAGGAATCATCCGTGTAGCTCCCCTCACCCGCCGATACCTCAGCGGGGCCCGGCAAGACATCCTGGACCAGGCGCGGGGAGAGGCCATCGCGGGAATCGATGTGGACTGCGTCGCGGAACCGGGCTGGCTGGCCGCCCTCGTGGCCCCGCTTGACAGGGAAAGGGGCATCGCGGCGAGCGTGGGGCATAATCTCCCCGCGGCGCATACGAAGGCCAGCGACTGGTTCCAGGACGCCTACGAAGACTGGGGTCGTCATGTCAGCGCGCCCATCGGAAAAACCCGCTACATGTTCACGATCGACATGAAAAACTATGCCGTTTACACGGACATCGCCCGGGAGATCGGGTTCGACGATAACCTGAAGGCGACGGAAGACCACGACTTAGCCACGCGCCTGCGCAGAAAAGGC
>JALSPC010000155.1 GCA_026986155.1 bacterium | reverse complement strand
CGTCCCTTCACGGTCAGGAAGACCGTTTTATAAATGTGAACACGGGTAATCTTCGTTCCTTTAATCCCGGCTTCCCCCGAAGATGCGCAGGAGAAGGAGAAAGAGGTTGATGAAGTCGAGGTAGAGCGTCAAGGCGCCAACGATGGCCCCCCGCTGTTCCGTGTCCGAATCGATCTCGGCGGGTCGGGAGAGCGCCAGGGCCTTAATCTTCTGCGTATCGTAGGCGGTGAGGCCGATGAAGATGAACACGCCGATGTAGCTGATGGCCAGGCTCAGGCCGGAGCTCTTCACAAAGATGTTTACCACCGAGGCAATGATGATGCCGATGAGTCCCATGAAGAGAAAGCCGCCCCACGAGGTGAGGTCGCGCTTTGTGGTTATGCCATAGAAACTGCAGGCGGCGAAGGTGCCGGCGGTGATGAAAAAGGTGGTGGCGATGGTCGCGCGGGCGTAGATGAGAAAGATGGTGGATAGGGTAACACCGTTCAAGACGGAGTAGAGGATGAAGACGGCGCTGGCGGTGGTTCCGCTCATCTTCTGCACGAATCCCGCGAGGGCAATGACCATGATGAGCTCCACGATGATGAGCCCGAAAAAAAGAATTTGGTGGCTCAGGAGATACCGAATCATGGTTTCGTTGGATGCCACGTAATAGGCCACGACCCCCGTGATGGCCAGCCCGGCGGCCATCCAATTATAGACCTTGATCATAAACGCGTTGACGATTTCACGGGCGCGAGCTTCTGAATGGGCTAAAACTTCCATTCCCAGACCTCCTTAAAATAGTGTTTAAAAGAAAATGTTTTTTCATTTTCTGTCCTTGTTTGGGTCCTGCTTGAACGTGTTTATTTTACTTTTATGTTAAATTTAAGTCAAGAATGCCAACTTGACAAGCTTCCGATAAATCATTAGAGTTTTTCAAATGGAAGATTCAGCGCTTTCACGCCCTTCGAAGGAGGGAGATCCCGTAAAAATCCTGGACGCTATTACGGATGTCCCGGGAATTCTCGTGGGGCACGCCACGAACCGTGAGGCCCGGACGGGATGCACAGTCATCCTCTGCGAAAACGACGCGGTGGGCGGGATAGATATCCGCGGCACGGCGGCGGGGACCCGGCAGGTGGACGCCCTACGGTCTCTCCACCTGGTGGACCGGGTGCAGGCGGTTCTCCTCTCCGGGGGGAGCGCTTTTGGCTTGGACGCGGCGGGGGGTGTCATGCGGTACTTAGAGGAGCGGGGAAGGGGCTTCGATGTGAAGGTGACCCGTGTTCCCATCGTGCCCACGGCGGTCATCTTCGACCTCGCCTTCTCGGAAAAGGGCGGGCGCCCTGACCGGGAGATGGGCTACCGGGCCTGCCTCGATGCCTCGAAGTTCGTGAACGAGGGGAGCGTGGGCGTGGGAACAGGGGCGACCGTGGGGAAATTGCATGGCCTTACTCTTGCCACGAAGGGCGGTGTGGGAACGGCGTGTCTCGCCTTGGGAGACATCCTCGTGGGGGCGCTTGTGGTGGTGAACGCCTTCGGCGATGTCATCGACGAGAAGACGGGGGGAATCCTGGCGGGGGCTCGGGACCCGGACGATGCCTGCCGTTTCGTGGATACCTTTGCGCGGATGAAGTCCGGGAGAGTGCCTCGGGGAGAATCCCTTTTTAACACCACTTTGGGGGTGGTGGCCACGAACGTGAAGCTGACGCGGCCCCAGGCGGGGAAGTTGGCCCAGATGGCGCAGAACGGACTGGTGAAGGTGATCTCGCCCATCCATTCCACCTACGACGGGGACGTGGTCTTTGCCCTTTCGACGGGCGAGGCCAAGGGGGACCTGAATGTCCTCGGCGCCATGGCGGACGAGGTTACACGGGTGGCGGTGAAACGGGCGGTCATGTTCGCGGACGGTTTTGGCATTATCCCCAGCGCGAGGGACGTGAAGGAGGGGACATGGCGGACGACCTTTTGATACGTTTGGCGGACGAAATCCGCGCGTCAAAAAAGACTATCGCGTTGACCGGGGCGGGGATCTCGGTGGAGAGCGGGATCCCCGACTTCAGGAGCGCGGGCGGGCTCTGGTCCCGCTACGACCCGGAGGAATACGCCCACATCGACGGATTTCACAGGGACCCCGTCAAGATCTGGAACATGCTGCGGGAGATCATCGCGGTGATAAGGGCGGCGGAACCCAATCCCGGGCACTGTGCCCTGGCGGAACTGGAGGAAATGGGGTATCTTTCCAGCGTCATCACGCAGAACGTGGACGGCCTCCACCAGGCGGCGGGAAGCCGCCGCGTCATCGAGTTCCATGGGTCGAACCGCTACCTCATCTGTCTCCGGTGCGGCTACCGGGGAGAGACGGAGGCCTTCGACACGGATGCCACGGTTCCCCGGTGTCCACAGTGCGATGCGGTCCTGAAGCCGGACGTGGTTTTTTTCGGGGAGCCCATCCCCGGGGATGCCATGCGGGAGGCCTTCGAGGAGGCAAGGCAGGCGGACCTGGTCCTGGTCATCGGGACCTCCGCCGTGGTGTTTCCCGCGTCGAGTATCCCGTCGACGGCCAGGGATCGCGGGGCCCGCGTGGTGGAGATCAACCTGGAAGAAACGCCGCTGACGGGGCGCATTTCGGATTATATCATCCAGGCGCCCGCTGGTGAGGCCTTACCCCAGGTGGTGGCCCTGCTCCGGGAGCGCCTGGGCGGGGAGGAATGATGCTGGCGAAAAAGAAGATTATCACCTTCCGAAGCAGCGCTGGAACAGATGTTTTCGACATGTCGGCCGAGGCGAGGGGGTTCGTGCGGGATGCCGGTATGGCGGAGGGGCAGCTGCTCATCTTCGTTCCCGGGTCCACGGCGGTGGTCACGACCATCGAGTATGAAACGGGGGTGGTGGAGGACTTGGTGCAGGCCATAGAACGGTTGATCCCATCGGATATTCCTTACAAACACGACCTTCGATGGGGCGACGGCAACGGGTATTCGCACGTGCGCGCCGCCTTTCTGAAGCCGTCACTGACGGTCCCCGTCTGGGGCGGGGAGATGATCCTGGGCACCTGGCAGCAGATCGTCCTTATCGACTTCGACAACAAGCCGCGGAAACGAAACGTGGTTCTGCACCTGATGGGGGCCTGATGACGCAGATAGCCACGCGGAAGGTAGTGTTCGGGGACCTCTCCGTCTTAAAGCAGGTCATCGGCATCAACAACGAACACCTGAAGATTATCGGGGATACCCTTGGGATCCAGTTGAGCCAGCGGGGAAACGAGATCAGCCTCCAGGGGGAGGCTCTGGACGTGGAACTGGGCGTCCGTCTCTTGGAGCAGCTGGGCGGGTTGGTGGAGAAGGGGTATCCTCTCTATCCCGCCGATATCGATTACGCCATCCGGCTCCTGTCGGAGAACCACAAGGTCTCCTTGGAAGAGGTCTTTTTGGATACCGTCTACATCTCGGGGAAGCGGAAGGTTATCTCGCCCAAGAGTATCCGGCAGAAACAGTATATTGACGCGATCCGCCGAAACGACATCGTCATCGCCATCGGGCCCGCCGGGACGGGAAAGACCTACCTAGCCATGGCCATGGCCGTCTCGGCCCTGATGAAGCACAAGGTAGAGAGGATTATCCTGGCGCGGCCCGCCGTGGAGGCGGGAGAGAAGCTGGGGTTTTTACCGGGTGACCTGATCGAGAAGGTCAACCCCTACCTGCGTCCGTTGTATGACGCCCTTCACGATATGATGCACTTCGAGAAGGCGGCGCGCCTCGTGGACCGCGGGGTCATTGAGATCGCGCCCCTGGCCTTCATGCGTGGCAGGACCCTGAACAACGCGTTCGTGATCCTGGACGAGGCCCAGAACACGGTGCCCGAGCAGATGAAGATGTTTCTCACGCGCCTGGGTTTCGGTTCCAAGGCGGTCATCACGGGGGACATCACGCAGATAGATCTGGACGGCGGGAAGAAGAGCGGTCTCGTGCAGGTCCAGGATATCCTCAAGGGAATTCCGGGCATCGCCTTCGTCTATTTCACGGAGAAGGACGTGGTGCGGCATCATCTGGTCCAGCAAATTATCAAGGCCTACGAGCGGATGGAGGCGCGGCGGTCCCGGCAAAACGCGTCTGCCCGTACGGGGAGCGACACGCCATGAGCAAGCCCAAAAACGGGAAGGGAGCCCGGGATTACGCCCGGGATGATCTCAAAACGCTTACTTCCACCTTCGCGAAGATCGCAGGGAGCCGGGACATCCAGCTGACGTTTCTTCTTCTTCTGAGTGTCGCCTTGCTCGCCTGCGTTCTCTTCTTTTCGCCGTTTCCGTCGACGGAAAAACTCCAGGTGGGTTCCGTCGCCAAGCGGGACATCCTGGCATCCAGGGATATTCAGGTGGAGGATGCCCGGGCCACGGCTTTCCAGCGGGCCGAGGCGCTCAAAGGTGTTTATCCCGTTTTCAATTACGACCCCAATCAGGTGGCGGAGATGGAACGGCGGATCCGCCGAGGTTTCGCCTACATGCGGGACTATTTCGAAGACATCATCGCCCTAAAGAGCGAGTTGCCCGTGGGGACGGGAGAGGCCCGGGAGACCCCGCCGCCTTCTGGGGGGCTGAACCAGCAGGAGCGCCTAAATCTTCTTCTCCGGGAAGAGCCAAAGCGCCGCCTGACCTTCGAGAAGATGCTGGGGATCCAACTCTCGGACGAGGCCTATGAATTGTTGAAACGTGAGCGTTTTAGCCCCGTCATCGAGCGAAAACTCATTCAGTTGATCCGTGTTTGCCGGAACCATTGGGTCATCCGCTCCAGGGACGACCTTCCCAAGGGCGATTTCCAGGGGATGGTTTTCCGCAACATGGTGACGGGCCGTGAAACGGTGATCCACGATCCCGATCTCGTCTTCGATCTGGAAGACATTCGGGGGCTTTTCCTCAGCCGTTCTAAAGAGATTTTGAAGGGATTGCCTTCTCCTCAGAAATTCCTCATCCTGTCCATGGCCCAGCAGATGATCCGTCCCAACGTGATCTACGACAAAGTGGCGACAAAGGAACGCATCCAAAAGGCCATGGAGCGGGTACGCCCCGTGGTTAAAGAGATACGAAAAGGGGACGTCATTGTCCATAAGGGGGAACGTGTCACGTACGAGCAGGTGGCCCGGCTTCATGCCATGGAAGGGAGACATTCGGGCATCTTGCGGGCCGTCGTGTTTCTCGGCTTCTTGATTATCGTTTTTCTCACTGTCTATGTTCCCTACGATTTCTCCATCAAGAATATCAGAAAGGTCCGTTTCCAGGTCCGGGACCTCATTTTCATGGGGATTCTCCTCGTGATTCTCCCCCTCGCCCTGAAATTTTATTACTACGTTTCGTTCGCCATCGAGGCCCTCTACCCGTTTCTTGACGCGAGGACCCTCCTGTTTCTCTTCCCGGTGGCGGCGGCGGGGATGTTTGTGCGGATCGCCCTAAATTCTGAGATCGCTCTTGTCTTTTCCGTGCTCTTGAGTATCTTTTTCTCTCTGATTATTGATGCTTCCGCCGCCTTCGGAATGACCGTCTTCTTGATGAACATCCTCGGGGCGGAGCTTGTTTCGCGGTGTGAGAAACGTTCCCGGGTTTTGTGGGCGGGGATTGCCACGGGGGTCTTGGGTGGTGTTCTTCTCTCGGCGAATCGGATGGTTCAGGGATCCTTTCTCTCCTATGCCACGGTGTGGGGCGTGACATTCGCCATCGTCGGGGGGGGGATTTCTGGAATCTTAGTGTTGGGATTCACCCCGCTTTTCGAGGCCCTGTTTGGATACACCACGGACATCAAGCTCCTGGAGTTGGCCAACCTGGATCATCCCCTCCTGAAGGAAATGGTCTTGAAGGCGTCCGGAACCTACCATCACAGCCTCATGGTGGCGAGCCTGGCGGAGGCGGCGGCCCGCGACATTGGGGCGCATCCCATTTTGGTCCGTGTTGGGGCCTACTACCACGATATTGGAAAGATCAAGAAACCCCTCTACTTTATCGAGAACCAGCAAGGGGGCGTAAACAAGCACGACAAACTCTCCCCGAGCATGAGCAGCCTCATCCTGATTTCTCACGTTAAGGAGGGGGTGGAACTGGCCAAGGCCTACCATCTCGGCAGCGAGATTATCGATATCATCCAGCAGCATCACGGAACGAGCCTTATCCGCTTTTTTTACAAAAAGGCGGTGGAGGCCGCGGGGGGGGACGAGAGCCAGATTGACGAGAAGGTCTTTCGCTATCCCGGTCCCAGGCCCCAAACGCGGGAGGCGGGATTGATCATGCTGGCGGACGCCGTTGAGGCGACAGCCAAGTCCCTGGATGCCCCCACGCCCGCGCGCATCACCACGATCGTCCAGGAAACCATCAACCGAATCTTCCTTGACGGCCAGCTGGACGAGTGCGAGCTGACCTTGAAGAACCTCCATCAGATCGCCGACCGGTTCCGGATCGTCCTCATGGCGATTTTTCATCATCGGATAGACTATCCCTCCGTGAACGGAAAGGAAGCAAAGAAAAAGAAAGGAGAGGAATGGCCGACGTCTGGGCAGAAAATCGGCAAGGTCGCGTAAGGATCGACACGGAAAACCTCGCCTGGTTCGGCGAACGCGTTCTCAAGGCGATTGGCCGACCGGAGGCGACCCTATCGGTCGTTGTCACGGACGCCGGGGGGATTCGGGTCTTCAACCGCGATTACTTGAACCGGGATCGTCCCACCAACGTCATCTCTTTTTCTATGAGCGAGGGCGAACATATTGCCGGGGACGATGCTTATCTTGGCGATGTGGTTCTCTCCGTGGACGCGGCGATGGATGAATCCGTAAAATTCGGTTATGACCCTGGGGAGATGCTTCTTCTTTACCTGATTCACGGGATCCTGCACTTGTCCGGGTATGACCATGAAGGTGTGGATGAGGCAACCGCGAAGGAAATGGAGGAGAAACAAGTGGAACTCTTGCGCGCCCTGTCACCCTTGTTGGCAATCCATCCTCTCACGGTTTTTTGTGAGCCGGAGTGAGGTACAGGCTGACTCATGTTATTTTCGTTTGGTCCGTATGCTTCACGCAACTTGATCAATGGTTGAGGATCTCAGATTCTGTGAAGCAATGAAAAGTTTATATAAACGTCCATAGAACGTAATGTGTGTCTTGGATTTTCATCCTTTGGTGTCCCGGCTTTCCGGGGGTGTTTGTAAGCAGGAATGCTTTGGTGGCGTATTGGATTTTCAGCTTTTAAACGGTGATTTTTTGCCCACTTTCCCTCCTTGAGGCGAGAGAATCGATGAAAGAGATGAATTTCATAAAATTATCATGGAGATTATGTACTTGAAAGCACCGAAAGAGCGTGTTTGAGAAACAGGGCGTTTTTCGGGGCGTGGCCCTCCGCGTCGTTGTCAAAGTAGACGAAGGCATCCCGGCCCGCGGCCCGGAGTTTCTCGGCGAGTTTTTCGAGGAATGACTCCGAATACGCGGAGCGATAGAGGACGGGAGAGCCGTGAAGGCGTACGTAGAGGAAATTAGCGGTGATTCTTTCGGCGTATGGATACCGTCCCGCCGTGTCGGACCAGCAGAAGGCGATGTTTCGCCCTTTTAATTCTCGGTAGAAAGCCTCATTGAGGAAAGAGGGATGGCGGACCTCGATGGCGGTTCGGCGGGTTGGGTCGAGTTGGTCGAGAAAGGTCTCCATGAGGACGGGGTCGTAGCGGAGGGACGGGGGGAGTTGAAACAGGAGGGCCCCGATTTTCTCTCCTAGGGGTTCGAGAGCCCCGTAAAAACGAACCAGGGAATCCCGCACGTCCCGGAGCCGCTTGACGTGGGTGATGAAGCGGTTGGCCTTGATGGAGAAGCGGAAATCCCCGGGGGTCTCGTCGCGCCATTTCCGGAAGGTGGACGGGCGGGGTTGACGGTAGAAGG
>JALSPC010000154.1 GCA_026986155.1 bacterium | reverse complement strand
GATTTTTCAACTGAATAGCAAAATCCCTTTTGTAGGCCACTTCATCAAGGAATAGGTATATCTTTTGGGTGAAAGGAATTCTCTTAATTTTTCTATAGATATCGACAATCTCCAGGATAGAATACTTTTCAAGGCCGTAATAATCGAGGCTGACGTAAAAGATGTATTGGGGATCAATGCCTTCCTCCTTGATAAGTCTATCGATAAAAAGCTTTATGAGCGTTGTCTTGCCAATCCTTCTCAGGCCCGTCAGGATGACCACGTCTTTCGTGCGTAAATAACGGCCCATTCGCGCGAGATACGAGGGCCTCGGATGGAATTCGAGGGTAATACCCTCTTCCCACCAAGGATTGAACCTATGAAAAAGCTCTTCCATTTTGTCTTATAGCAACAAACAGATCGTTGTCATTTTATACTACCACGTAGTATAACTATCATGGGCTGGTCCAAGACGCAAGAACAATCGGCATTTACAGGAGGCCGGATCACAGGATTAACCAGGCTCACACCATTAAGCTTTGAGCCTTGAACTTTGAGCTTTCACCTTTGAGCCTTGAGCTTTCAGCTTTCAGCCTTGAGCTTCGATTCTTCGCCCATCCAGAAATATCCTGCACCACCATTCGAAACAGAGAAACGACCATATCAAGAGGCGGTGATTCGCCCTGCCTTCGGCGTGCTCGTTCACGATCCGTTTCACGTAGATCGGATCGAGAAAATCCCTGAAGGCGGCCTTTTTGTCCAGCAGGGTCTCCTGAACGTATCGCAGGTTCTCTCCGCGATACCACGACTCGTCGGGAGAGGAGAATCCCTGTTTTTTCCTGCGAATAATCTGCTCGGGGAGAAAACCCGTCATGGCCTGCCGAAGCACGTTCTTCCCGTCATCGAATTCCCGGTACCTGCGCAATTTCCTGGTTTCGTTTTCATCAAGACGTTTCAGTTGTTCCAGGTTGGCGAGTTTGTGTCGAATAGGCACCTTCTGGGCGAAATCCACCAGGTCGTTGTCCATGAAGGGCACGCGCTCTTCCAGGGAGTTCGCCATGGATAGTTTATCCGCCACGATGAAAAGCCCCGCGAGGAAGGTTTTTATCTCGAAGTAAAGGGCGTTGGCGATGTGTTCCTCCGGTGTGTCGTATCTCAGGTTATCGTTGAAGGTGAAGACCCGGCTGAAGGTCCTGAAGGGTTCTTGTCCTGTCTCTTTTATCCTTTTCCATACGTTGGCCCTGAAAAGTCGGGGTTTGTCTTTGTCGGGAACGAGCCTTTGCCAGAAGGCGTAATACTGCCGGAAGTAATCGTCCCGCCCAAGGGCCTTGAAAACCCGGTAGTAACGCCAGGGATAACCGCCGTAAAGCTCGTCGCCCCCCGCGCCGGAGAGACAAACCTTGACGAATTTGGACGCGAGGCGCGCGACGTAATAGTTCGGGTAGCTCATGCCAAGGCGGATATCCTCGAGGTGCCAGACCACCCTCGGCAGCGCCCACGAGAGGTCAGATGCGTTTACCACCTGCTGGTAGTGCTCCGTCTTGAAATGGCAGGCGATGAATTCGGCTTCCCGGCGTTCGTCGAAATTGGCCTCGCGCCCCGTGACGGAGGACATGTCGAACCCGCAGGTGAAGGTGGCCAGGCGCGGAATTTCCCGGCTGGCGATGGCGGTGATGGAGCCGGAGTCCATCCCGCCGGAGAGGTAACTGCCCACGGAAACGTCACTTATCAACTGCCGCGTGACGGCCTGCTTAAAGAGGCGCCGCGTCTCTTCGGCCGCCTCCTCGAAGGTCATGGACTCGTCCCTGTGGGTAAAGTCGTAGTCCCACCATACCCGTTTCTTCAGTTGGGGGTCCTTTTCGCTTATCCACCGGATGGACGCCGCCTGGAGAAGATTGATTCCCTTGAACAGGGTATGATACCGGAAGAGGTTCTGGAAGGTGAAATACTCGTTCAAGGCATCAAGATTGACCTCCACATCCACCAAGGGGTGTGTCAGTATCGCCTTGATCTCCGACGCAAAGATGAGGGTCTTTCCCCTGAGCGCCCAGTAAAGCGGTTTGACGCCATAACGGTCCCTGACAAGGAAGAGGGTCCGCTTCCGGGCGTCCCAAAGGGCGAAGGCGAACATGCCGTTCAATCTCTCGACGAAGTCTATTCCCTCTTCCTCGTAGCCGTGCAGCAGCACCTCTGTATCGGAGCCGGAATGAAAGCGGTGGCCCTTGGCCTGAAGCTCTGCTTTCAGTTTCAGGAAGTTGTAGATCTCCCCGTTATAGACCACCACCACGGAGGCGTCTTCGTTGGACATGGGCTGGTGGGCGGCCGGCGTGAGGTCGATGATGGCAAGGCGCCGGTGTCCCAGGGCGATGTTGACGTCGATGAAATGGCCCGCGTCGTCGGGCCCCCGATGCGCTATGGCGTCGGTCATGGCCTTGATCTGCCGGTGGGGAACCGGCTCGCCGTTCAAATTAAATATGCCTGCTATGCCACACATGGTAAAAGTTTTAAGTGTTAAGTGTTAGGTTTTAGGTTATTAGGTTTTAGGGATTTTGCTAGAGACTGAAGCATAGCTGAGAGTTCTTTTAGTTCTGAGGTTAAGCTGTCTTGCGGCTCTTTTTTTATAATGTCTGCTTTATATGCTATGTAAAGCTGAGTTCTAAGTTCAGCCGCAGAACCTTTAGCAATATGAATAAAGCGAATAAAATCAGGGATAGAGTTTCTTTCAGCTCCTTCGGCAATGTTAGAAGCAATGGAAACCGCAGCCCGGGTCATCTGGTCTTTCATGCCATAGTCTTTGCAATCTTTAAGCACTTCATATACCTCAACCGCAATCCTACACGCCCTTCTCCAAACCTCCAATTCCTCAAACGATTTATACGCCATAACTTAAAACTTAAAACATAATAACCTTAACACTTTCAATAATTTCCCCCACCTCTTCCCTGGTAATGTTCCAGTAGAGGGGCAGGGCCATGGAGAGTCTGTCTGCCAAGAGGGCGTTGGGGTAGTCGGTGTCGTTGAGCCCATACTTCTTTTTGTAATACGCGAGGGTGTGGACGGCATGGGTGCCCTGCCGGGTGCTAATCCCTTGCTTTTCCAGTTCTGCCATCAAGCGATTTCGTTTCACGTTCAGGCCGGGCATCTCGTCGAGGCGGGGATACCTCTTTCCGCCGGGAGAGATCAGGGTGACGTAGCTCTGGTAGGCGTGGGTTCTGCCTTCCGGAACGTGGGGTGTAATCAGCCATTCGAGGTCTTCGAGGAGCGCATCATAAAAGGCGGCCCCCGCCCGCCTTCCTGAAAGGATTTGGTCCGCTTTGCCCATCTGGACGACACCGATGGCGCCCTGCAGGTCGGTCATGCGGTAGTTGTATCCCAGCATGTTGAACTGAGGGAGCAGCGAACCGCCCTTTTCCACGTGGCGCTCCAAGTCGCTTGCCTCGGCACCGTGGTCCCGCAGTTTTCTGACCTTGTCTGCCACGGCGTCATCGTTGGTGGTGAGCATTCCCCCCTCCCCCGTGGTGATGGGTTTCCGCGGATGGAATGAGAAGGCCGCCGCGTCAGGCCAGGTCCCCGCGTGGCGGTTGCCGATACGGGCCCCCAAGGCGCAGGCGGCATCCTCGAGAATCCTCAGTCCATACCTGCCGGAAATCTCCACGATGGCATCCATGTCGGCGCTCAGGCCGAAGAGGGAAACGGGAATGATCGCCTTGATGGGATTCTCCCCCCGTTTGCATATATCTTCAACCTGGTTCACGTCGATGTTGAAGGTTGTCAGATCTATGTCGCAGAAGACGGGACGGGCCCCGCAGTATTCCACGGCGTTGGCGGTGGCGATGTAGGTGAACGAGGGAACGATCACCGCGTCACCGGGGCCGATCCCCAGTGCCAGCAGGCCCAGGTGCAGGGCGGAGGTGCAATTGGTGGTGGCCACGGCGTTTCGCACGCCGACACGCTTCGCGAACAGGGACTCGAACTTTTTCACGTTGGGACCCTGAACCAGCCATCCGGATTCTATGGGGCCCCGGAGGGCCTCAAGTTCCTCTTCCCCGAGATAGGGCCTGGTGATGGGGTACCGTTTCATTATTTTTTTCCCTCTATTCCGACGGCCCTTCGCCGCTTTTCCACGGCTTCCTTGTGGGCGTTGCGCCAGGCGATCAGACGCCGAAGCCCCTCTTTCAATTCCACTTTATACTTGAATCCCAGGTCACTTTCCGCCCTCTCCGTGCTGCCTATCCGATTGGTGACAAAGGTCTGGCCCGCCGGCTCGTACTGAATCTGGAGGTCCGAGCCCGTGATTTCGAGGATCATTTCACAAAGTTCCCTGATAGAGGTTCGGGTCCCGCTGCCCACGTTGTAATTTCTGTCCACGGCATCGGATTTGAGGGCGCAAACATTCGCCCTTGCCACGTCCGAGACAAAGACGAAGTCGTAAGATTGGGAACCGTCGCCGTAAACAATGGGAGGCAGCCCTTTGTCGATGCGATCGAGAATCTTCATGATGACGGCGATATAGGTTCCCCGGTAGTCCTGCCGGGGCCCGTAGACATTCATATAACGCAGCCCCACGTAGTTCAGGCCATATCGGTTGTAGAAGGCCCGGCACATATGCTCCCCGGCGATTTTCGTGGCCCCATAGAAGGTCTTGTTGTTGTAGGGATGCTCTTCTGTCATGGGGATCTCGAGGGCGTCCCCGTAAACCGAGGCTGACGAAGAATAGACAAGCCGTTTTATTTCGTTTTTCACGCAGGCTTCCAGCACGTTGAAGGTTCCCTCGATGTTTACGTGAAAGGCGGAACGCGGATATTCATGGCAGTGCAGCAGCCAAAGCGCCGCCAGGTGAACGACACAATCGACTCCTTCCATGGCCTTGTTGAGAAGGTCTGTATGGAGAACGTCCCCGCCCAGTTCGAAGATACGGGCGCGGGGGTCCTTTAGCGCTTCTTCGAGGTTCTCCTGTGTCCCTCTGCAAAAGTTGTCATAAATCACTACTTCTTTCACATCTTCCTTCAGGAGTTCTTCGACAACGTGGGAACCAATGAAACCGGCGCCCCCGATGACGAGAACCTTCGCGTTTGTCAAGTCCATGAAATCTCCTTTTCCCTATTTTCCTTCTAACAATCCATCGCTGGTGTTCAATCCCTCCGAAACCCTTTTAGTGGATTTAAGGCGTTTTGTCCATGGGTCTATTCCGCCGTTTTTTAATGTTTGGAAAAATTGATGAGTAGGAAGTTTTAGGTTGTTAAGTTTTTAGGAAAATTTCATTAACTCAAATCTTGTAAATCCTGTCTAAAAATCTGCCTCACGCAAAGGCGCCTGTCAGCCTGCAACGCACAGGCAGGCAAAGGCGCGAAGGGAAAAAGGTTGGCAACAAAACATAGGATTGAAGCTTAGGTTCAATGTTCAAAGCCAAGAGATTTTGTTTCAGACTTTTTACCTTTCAGCTTTCACCTATTTTTATCTGTGTCCATCCTGTTAATCCTGTCCAATATTCTTTTCTTTTAGACGAGAGCAACGGGATTAAGTGGATAATTCTTTGACACTGTTTCTGCTTTTTCCTCGTATTCTGTAAAAAGAAATGACCCGTGATACCGTGACGCGTAATCCATGGGACAGTTACGTCAAGATACCTTCGACATTCTGACCTCGTCCTTGATGCGCTTGACGTGTCCGCGACCAAGACCTTTGACCTCGCAGCCAAGCTGGAAGTAACGGCGGATTTTACCATCGTCCAGGATGCCAAAACAATCGATGATGGCCACGGGGCGCCTTGTCATCGCCACGACTTCATCCGGCTGAAGGGCCAAATAAGGAGCGTGCCTGACGGCAAAGACCACCGCGTCCACGCCCTTCAAGGTTTCATCGAGATTTTTCTTAACACGCAATTCATTCAAGCGGTCTTGGTTTCGAAAAAAACGCGCCCATGAATATCCCGGCGCCGGATAGGTATCCTGCTTTTCGAATTCCCACCAATGTTCCACGTAGGGATCATGAACGACGACTTCTCCGCCCATCTCCGCAAGTTTTCTCACGACTAATTCCGAACCGCTGTAACGGGTGTCTCCCACGTCCTCCCGGTAAGAAGCGCCCAAAACGGCGATTTTCGAGGCTGCCACGATTTTCCCCATGTTTCGAAGGGCGTCCCTGACAAGTTGCGGAACCCGCAGGGCCCTTGTGTCGTTGATGTCGATAGCCTGGGGGGTCATTTTAAAGATGTCGTCTTCAAAACCCATCAGGGTATGATAGGCCCAGACTCCCAAACCGCCGTCCTTGGGAAGGCAATACCCGCCAATCCCGGGCCCCGGGAAAATGATGTTGTTGTGGGTGGGACGAACCTTTATGGCATCGATAACCTTTAGAAGATCCACCCCGTTACGCTCCGCGAACAAGCTCCATTCATGCAAAAAGGCAAGGATGGTCGCGCGATAGGAATTTTCTACGATTTTGCAGGTTTCGCTTTCAATGGGGCGGTCGAGGACGGTGAGGGGATATTTTTCGACGTTGAGAACATCCGAGAGAAACCTGGTGACCCGCATTTTGGATTTTTCGTTGACACCGCTGCATACGCGCCAAAAGTCCCTAATAGATGCCACGTAGTTTCGGCCCGGCATGACGCGCTCAAAAGAGTGGGCAAGCAGTGGCTCGGAATCGCTCAGCCCACGTTTTTCAAATGCCTTCCTGATGATGGGATAGGCAACGTATTCCGTGGTTCCGGGAGGAACGGTCGTTTCTATCAAGACCAGGCAATCCGGTCTTATCCTCTCCCCAATAATCCCAAGACTTTCTTCCAAGGCCGCGATATCCGCGTAGCCTTCGCGGACATCCCCCAATGTTTCTTTATGATAGTCGCACTGGACATCCACAACTACCACGTCCGCAAGGGAAAGGGCATCATAGGTAAAAGTCGCGGTAAGCGTTTTCTTCTCATTTACGCAGCGATGAATCAGGGGCGCGACGTTAGGATCCTCCGCCTTTACAGGAGCGATTCCCCGATTGAGGCAGGGAATTTTCCAATAGGATCTGGAAGAAGGGCGTTGCATGCCAATGACGAATTTGTTGGACTGCCCCGTCTTCTTGTCCACCGAGTCGGCAATGACCCCGGCCATGACGGCCCCCACGAATCCCACCCCCATGACGACCACGATTTCCCGGCCCATGCTACGCTGTTTTTCAACCAGCTTAACAAGCCTCCCGAATTCAGACGCGTAATCATCGGGTTTTGGGAGGGGAAAGACTTCTCCTTCCGGTGAGACGGAAATCTCTTTGTTCCGTGATGTTTCATTCGATTCTGCGGATGGATTCCTTTTCATAATTTCACCTTTGTCCCTTTCACTGCCACGTAAGGTTGAAAATCGCGCATATTGTCACCTTAAAACTCCTCATCAATCCCTCCTGTTCTTCTCATACAGGCAAGTTAGGAAAAGGGCAAACGCGCAAGCTACCACCATGAAATTTTGCGCTACCGGAATTAGATTATTACATTCCATACGGCAAAACAACCAGTAGGACATTAATGAACACCACTTTCGTCAATTGTTACGGGATACTTTTAACCGTTCGTGTGTAATTTTCTCGCGTTTTGTAAAGAACAAAAATAAAAACTTTGGCAACTAACGCATCAATTCCAAATAGTTTAAAGATATGCCTATAAAAAGAAGAGGAAGATTTTATCATCTCCCTCTTCTACAATATATTTTCTACGGATACCGTCTATATCTTTTGCCGTAGATATTGCATTTGTTGCAATTGTTTATGTTGACTCTGGCACGGCGACGCGCGTGGTAGTACCCCAATGAGTAACGTTGGGGAGGCGGCGCGGGATGATAGGCGCCTCCGTAATAATAGCGGCCATAATACGGTTGATCAAACCAGTTAGGATAGTAAGGGTGATAATGATATACAGGTCCGCAACCGTAACCATAGGTAT
>JALSPC010000153.1 GCA_026986155.1 bacterium | reverse complement strand
AGCTGGGCATCACCTCCAAGAACGTGGACGAGATGTTGAAAAGCAGCGACCCGCGGATCAAGCGTTTTCTCGGCGTCACGCCCGGCCTTGGAAAAAACCTTGGGCTCGATGACAAGTGGGCTTACAACATCATCAAGGCCGTCGGGAACTATGGGGAAATCTTCGAGCGCAACGTGGGTGTCAACACCCCCCTCGGCCTGAAGCGCGGCCTGAACGCCCTCTGGACCAAGGGCGGGCTGATGTATTCCGCGCCTTTCCGTTGATCCCAGACACCAAGTCGCGGATGCCCCCTGACGAGGGCATCCGCCTTCTCACCGATGACTTGAAGTAGTCACGCTTCCTGAAAGGTGGCCGCCCGTTGAATTTGAAAGGAACGCACCCCGCCCCGGAACCCTATCTCAAGGAGATTGAAAAGGTTCCCTTCTGGCTCGACCCGAAGTGGCGGGCCGTGATTTACCAGATCGGCGTCTTCTGCATGGTGGGTCTGTTGGCCTACTACCTTGTCTCCAACACGATAGCCAACCTCCAACGCCAGCACATCGCCACGGGATTCGGATTTCTACACAAGGAAGCCTCCTTCGAGATCGGGGAGTCCCTCATCCCTTATTCGGCCGCGAGCACCTACGGCCGCGCCCTGCTCGTCGGGGCCCTCAATACCATCAAGGTCTCCTTTATCGGCATCATCCTTACCTTGTTTCTCGGGACATTCATCGGCATCGCCCGCTTGTCGTCCAACTGGCTGGTCTCGAAGCTCGCCGGAATCTATATTGAGGCCATGCAGGACGTCCCGGTGCTCCTCCAGCTCTTTTTCTGGTATGCCATCTTCTACGAAACCCTTCCCTCACCGCGACAGGCGCTTCATCCAGTGCGGGGATTGTTCCTCAGTAACCGGGGCGTGGCCCTGCCCGTTCCCGCCTCGATTCCCGCCTACAAATACATGCTCCTCGCCTTCCTCTCGGCCTGCGTGGCCGCCTACTTCCTGAAAAAATGGGCTAGAAAGCGGCAGGAGGAGACTGGAAAAATCTTCCCCGTTTTCATAACATCCACTGTGATGTTACTCGGCTTCCCGCTGGTCACGTGGCTTCTCTTCGGGGCCCCCATCGAGATAGACACGCCCGAGCTGGTGGGATTCAATTTCAAGGGGGGCATCATGCTCTCCCCCGAGTTCATCGCGCTGCTTATGGGTCTCGTGCTCTACACGGCCGCCTTCGTCGCGGAGGTCGTCCGCGCGGGTATTCAGTCGGTCAGCAAGGGACAGAAAGAGGCGGCCATGGCCCTGGGCCTCAAGCCCTCGTATGTCCTGAATCTCGTGATTCTTCCTCAGGCCATGCGGGTCATCATCCCTCCCCTGACGAGCCAGATGCTCAACCTGACGAAGAACAGTTCCCTCGCCGTGGCGATCGGGTTTCCGGATTTCGTCTCCGTCGCGAACACCTGCATCAACCAGACCGGCCAGGCGGTGGAAGGGGTCGCCCTCATTATGGCAGTCTATCTCATCTTCAGCCTCTCCACATCGGTGTTCATGAACTGGTACAACAAGAAAACCGCGCTGGTGGAGAGATAGATGGCGATGGAACCTTACCCGCAATCCGCCCAGGCCGAGGTCGTCAAGCCGCCCCCCACCAGCGTGGGTGTCTTGGGCTGGATTAAGGACAACCTCTTCAACGGCTACTTCAACTCCCTCCTGACCATCGTCACGCTCTTCTTCCTCTACAAAATCGTTCCCCCGTTCGTCCGGTGGGCGTTCATCGACAGCGTCTGGTGCCCGGACTGCGCCGAGGCATGCAAGAAGGCGGCGGGGGCCTGCTGGTCCATCATCACCTCCAACATCCGCTTTATCATCTTCGGGTTCTATCCCTACGCCGAGCAGTGGCGCCCGCTTATCGCCATGTTTCTCCTTTTCGGACTTATCTATTACAGCAGCAAGAACAAGAACTGGAAGAAGTCCCTCATCTACGTCTGGATCGTGGGCCTCTTCGTCATGGGCGTCCTCATGAAAGGGGGCCTTTTCGGCCTCACATCCGTGGAAAGCACCAAGTGGGGCGGGCTTCCCCTCACCCTTCTCCTCTCCGTCTTCGGCCTGACCGCCGCCTATCCCCTCGGGGTGATCCTCGCCTTGGGCAGGCGATCCAAGATGCCGGGGATCCGATGGATGTCCATTCTCTACATCGAACTCATCCGGGGCGTCCCCCTCATCAGCCTCCTGTTCATGTCCTCCATCATCTTCCCACTCTTCCTCCCCGAGGGGGTTACCATCAACAAGATTCTGCGGGCCCAGGTGGCCATCATCCTCTTCACCGCGGCCTACATCGCCGAGGTGGTCCGGGGAGGGCTGCAGGGAATTCCCAAAGGGCAGTACGAGGCGGCGGAATCCCTCGGGCTGAACTACGTCCTCACGATGCGCCTCGTGATTCTCCCCCAGGCGCTGAAGATCGTCATCCCCCCGACGGTCAGCATCCTTATATCGGCCTTCAAGGACACCTCCCTTGTGGTCATCATCGCCCTGTGGGACCTGATGAAGACGACCCAGTCGGTGCTTTCGCATCCCAAGTGGATGGGATTCTCCCCGGAGGCCTATATCTTTCTCGCCATCCTCTACTTCCTGGGATGCTTCTCCATGTCCAACTACAGCCGGAAACTGGAGCGGGAACTGTCACAGGGGGAGGAGAGGTAGGTTTGTTAGGTAAAAGGTAGAAGGTAGAAGGTAGAAGCAAAACACTTCTACCTTTTACCTTTAAGGCCGTGAAGCGGCCGACCTTCTACCTAAAGACAGGGGCGAAGCCCCGCCCTTCTAACTAAAGTAAAGGAAAGGCCATGACCCAGGAAACGAAAAACCAGGCGGCACAGGCGGCATCCGATAGGCCCATGATCGAGATCATCGAACTCCACAAGTGGTTCGGGGAGCTCCATGTCCTGCAGGGCATCAACCTCACGGTGAAAAGGCAGGAACGCATCGTCATCTGCGGACCCTCCGGCTCGGGTAAGTCTACCCTCATCCGGTGCATCAACCGCCTGGAGGAACACCAGCGGGGCCGCATCATCGTGGACGGCGTGGAGCTGACCAACAACGTCAAGAACATCGAGAAGATACGGGCCGAGGTCGGCATGGTCTTCCAGCATTTCAATCTCTTCCCCCACCTCACCATCCTGGACAACCTCACTCTCGGCCCCATCTGGGTCCGCAAGGTTCCGCGGAAAAAGGCGGAGGAAACCGCCATGTATTACCTGGAAAAGGTCCACATCGCCGATCAGGCGAAAAAATATCCCGGGCAGCTCTCCGGCGGCCAGCAGCAGCGCGTCGCCATCGCCCGCAGCCTCTGCATGAACCCCAAGATCATGCTCTTCGACGAGCCGACCTCCGCCCTCGACCCGGAGATGATCAAGGAGGTGCTCGACGTCATGGTGGAACTGGCCCACGAAGGCATGACCATGATCGTCGTCACCCACGAGATGGGTTTCGCCAAGAGCGTGGCGCACCGGGTCCTCTTCATGGACTACGGCCGCATCATCGAGGAAAACACCCCGGAGGCATTTTTCTCCAACCCGAAACACGAGCGGACCAAGCTCTTCCTCAGCCAGATACTGAGATAGACCACATCTGTTCGAACACCCCGCCGCCAAGGGAGTCCACGATGCCCAAGAATACCGCCGATACCCTCACCCGACATTTCACTGCCTGTAACCTTGAAGACTCCCTCGTCCTCTCTGACGGGGATACCATGCTCCTTATTCTCAACCCGGCGGGCCGGCGTGTCTGGGAAGGCCTCATGGAAGGGGTGGACCCCAAAAAGATCGCCGAGGAGATGGCAGAGGAATTCGACACCCCCGTGGGGGAAGTGGAACCCTTCGTCACCTCTCTTGTCACCTCTCTCCTTTCCCACGCCTCGCGGGAACCCGAGCGACAATCAGGGCCGATGAAAAAGATCCCGTCCCCGCCGTCTCCCCACGGCGTTCATACCTACGCGCTCTACGGCAAATCCCTCCAGGTCCGCTACGGAAACGCCTTAGCGGAAACCGCCCTGCATCCCCTCCTCCGCCATGCCGAGACGTCAAAGAAACGCTCCTCGGGAAAACCCCCTATCACCTGCGAATTCATACAAAACGCGGACGAATCCTACACCTTCGCCATCGACGGGATCGAAAAGGTCCGGGAGGCGTCCATCGTTTACGTTAAGGGCGTGGCCGTCTTCGAGATTTTTTCGGCCCTTCACCCGGACCGGTCATGGCTGGCGGTGTTTCACGGCGCCGCTGTGAAACGCGACGACCGCGCCTCCCTGCTCTTGGGAAAAAGCGGGGACGGAAAAAGCACCTTGGCGGCCGCCTTGTCAAAGAACGGCTTCGACCTGATGAGCGACGACCTTGCGGTCATCGAGAAAGGTAGCGTAGGCGTGATGGAAACCCCCTTCGCCCTCGCCTTGAAGAAGGGAAGCTGGGAAGTTCTTTCGCCGCTCATCCCCGAAATCCCGGGGCTGCCGCGGGCGACCCTCTTTGATGAAACCCTCGCCTTCTTCGCCCCCTCTCCCGTTTCCTCCACGCTACCCTCGCCCGACCCTGTCCAGGCCCTCTACTTCGTCCGGTATGATCCCGGAACCCCTTTCAGAGTCACGGGGCTCACCGCCGTGGAGGCCCTCTCGCGCCTGACCGAAGCGGGGGCGTGGATCTCCCACGAAAAGGAAAACCTCGAGGCCTTCCTCGCGTGGCTCGGCGAAACCCCTGCCTACGAACTTCACTATTCGGACCTCTCGCCGGTGATAGACCTCCTGTCGAAGGCTTAGAATCTTTTCTCTCCCCCCTCAAGAAAAAAACTCCCCCGGGAGCACAAAAACCTGCCCTTTCAACCAGTAGTATTCGATTCTCTCTTGACAAGTTTGTGAAAATTATATTATACAAAAACAATTATTCTTGATGCTGTTTAAGATACTTAACGCGTCTAAAAAGTCTCTTTTACTTCATCAAAATACGGCCCCGGGTCAGTGGAAAACGTTTCAATTTTATCCCATGCTGTTTTGCAGGGGAAAGGGGGAGGTTTATTTTGGGAAAGGTTACGCGTAGAGATTTCATTGTTAAGGGGGGAAAATACACGCTGTTCACGGGCGCCGCCATGCAGGTGCTCTTCACCTCGAAACGCGCCATGGCACAGTCCGGGCACGGGCAGGCTCATTTCGTGATCAACGTGGAAGGACACACTGCAAGAGTCGGCCATACCACAAGTCCAAACAGATTTCTAAATGGCTCAGGGGCAGGGATAGGTTCCCTGACGCACAGCGTTGGTATTAATGGTCAATTTATCCCTTCCACAACAGAGCAAGGAACAACCTGGACGGGCTCAACTTCCCATGTCAAATACGAAAGATATCATATCGGCTTCACGGGAGACACCGCTCACCTGCCTGCCAATGTTTCCGTCACGGTGACATGGACATGGAGCGGGGGGAGCAGTCATGGTTTTTTTTACTGGGGCACCTCATCGTATAGCAATCATCAGGAAACATTCAGCGTTCCCAAGGGGGGCGGATCTGTTGGAAATGGCGGAACCATCAAAAATATCGATCAACGCCCTGACGTCGAAGATACGCAGCAAGAGGGTCTATCCGGAACCGTCACGTTCACTGCGAATAATGCCAATGTGCCACCCCTCACGATCAATATTACCATGACGGGCGGCACGTAATCCAACCCATATTGGCCAGGCCCCGGTTCTGATGGATGTCACGATCCCCGGGGCCTGGCGCTTCCTTGCTCACAGCACATGAATCTCCTTGATACGCTCCATTTCATCGGGCAAATCCTCTCGCCGGGGGGTTCCGTTCCGGAGGAAGTAGAGGTCCTGCCGGCGCAGGCGTGGGAATCCATCGTCGCGGTCTCCAGCCGCCATATGGTCACCCCCGCGCTGTTTCCCGCCCTGGTCGCCAAGGAGACCTCCGACGACCTTGAACCAGCGTTGAAGCAGTATCTTTCTTACATCCACGACCTGAACGTCCAGCGTAACACCGACATCATCCGGCAGGCGGGGGAAATCGGCCGCGCCCTGAACGATGCCGGTATCATCCCCGTCTTTCTCAAGGGGACGGGATACCTCTTCTCCGGCCTGCACGGGGACCCGGGAGGCCGCGTCGTGGGAGACATCGATCTCCTCGTTCCGGAAGCGCGGGCGGGCAGGGCGCTGGGCCGCCTCCGCGAAATGGGGTACGAATTTCTCTACGAAACCGGCCCCGAGGACCACCACCACCTGCCGCCCGTCACCCGCGAGGGGGTGCCCGCCGTGGTGGAACTGCACACACGCCCCCTCAAGCGGGACTTCGACGCGCTCCTGTCCCCCGACGACCTATGGCGCGACATGCGCCGCCTCGAGACGGAGGACGCCGCCGTCGGAATTCCCACCCCCACATACCAGGCCGTCATCTGCGTCGAGCACGAGGGCCTGGCCAACCGGGATGACGATTTCCTGCGCGTCTCCCTCCGGGGGATCCACGACCTGGCCTGTCTCATCGCGCGGGGCGGCGTTGACTGGGATGACATCACCGGGCGGTTCAAACGCACCGGACTGGAAGGAACCCTGAAACGCTACCTCCGCCTGACGCGCGCGTTCTTCAACGTAAGTCCCGAAGGGAAACCCGTTCCCAAGCGCGTGCCCCTGTTTCTACGAACGGCGCTGAGCTACCCGAAGGGCCGAAAATCCCTCGTGGTTGTTTTTCTCTCCATGCGACTGTTCACGGACCGGCGAATCCGCAATACGGCCCTTGCCTACGCGGGCAAGGTCATCCGCGGAGAAGTGCCCCTCGCCTCCCTGAAGCGCCAGATAGCCGACGGAGAATAGCGCTTCGCTTTTATCTCCCGTCCCCTCATATTTTCACGTCTCATTCCTATCCTTGACAAATATGAATTTTACAATTATTATAATATTAATAACATTTAACCCCGGAGGAAAAGGATGCTGATATGCTGAAATTACCGACCAATATTCGTTACGGGATCCGCCTGGTCATCACCCTCGCCCAGGCGAATCGGCGCATGAATACCAACGAACTCGCCAGGGAAATGGACGTCTCGCCCCTCTACCTCAGGCAGGTCGCCATCCCCCTGGAGAAAAACGGCATCATCAAGGGAACAAAGGGGGCTAAGGGGGGATACTCTCTCCACGTGGAGCCCCCTAAGGTAGACCTTTACACCATCATCAAGGCCATGAACGAGGACTTCTCACTCCTGGAATGCGTGGACTGTTCCGACGCCTGCCCCCGAAGCGAGGACTGCATCAGCCGGGAATTGTGGATCGGCTTGAGCCGCACGTTGCGTGATACCCTTCAGGCCATGAGCCTGAAAGACCTGATCGATGAAAAGACGAAGTTCCCCCTCGGGGGTCTCCCGAAAAACAGGAGCGAGGTGCGACATGTTCAAAACGCTTAAAGAAGACATCCACATGGTTTTCGAACGAGACCCAGCCGCCTTGAGCCGGTGGGACGTCCTGTTTCTCTACCCCGGACTCCATGCCATCTGGGTCTACCGCGCCGCTCACGCCCTCTGGAAGCGAGGGCTTCGCTTCCTCCCCAAGCTCATCTCGTTCATGGCGCGGATGGCCACGGGGATTGAAATCCACCCGGGGGCCCGGATCGGCCGGAGATTCTTTATCGATCACGGGTCCGGCGTGGTGATTGGAGAGACGGCGGAGATCGGAGACGATGTCACCATCTACCAAGGCGTGGTGCTGGGTGGGGTATCCCTGAGAAGGGAAAAACGCCACCCGACCCTCAGAAACAACGTGATCATCGGCGCGGGAGGCATCGTCCTGGGGCCCGTGGTGATCGGGGAAGGTTGTAAGATCGGCGCCGGATCGGTCGTGGTTTCGGACATCCCTCCCTTCACGACGGCCGTGGGGATTCCGGCCAAGCCCGCGGGGCATCACGAAATCTCCACGAACGTGGACCTGAACCACCACCTCGTTCCGGACCCTGTGAAACAGGTGGTGGAACGTCTCGAAAAAAGGATCGCGGC
>JALSPC010000152.1 GCA_026986155.1 bacterium | reverse complement strand
GAGGGCACCATGATCACCTTGATGTCGAACCGGGGGAGGAAATCGTGGAAGAAATGATAGGCCCCCCCGTAGATGTCCGCCGTCGTCAGGATGGCGTCTCCTGTCTTGAGGAGCCCCAGGATGGTGGTGGTGATGGCGGCCATGCCGGAGCCCACCACCATGGCTGCTTCCGTCTTCTCAAGCGCCGCGAGGGTCCGTTCAACGACCCGCTGCGTGGGGTTGCTGTAGCGGGTATAGAGGTCTCCCTCTACCGTTCCCGAAAGGATGGCATCAAGGTGCGCCGTATCGTGGAACTGGAACGTGGAGGTCTGGTAAATGGGAGGTGATACGGCCCCCCTGTCGGGAAAACCTGTAATGCCAGCGTGAATCGCCAGGGTTTCGGGCCGCCAGTCTGATGAATTTTTCATCTGTTGAATCTCCCTTTCAGTAGGTTACGATCACGCGGAAGGTTTCACCTTCCTTCGGCTGAAGTTTAGGTCACCCAAGACGTGCTTAATATCTCACAGTCTTCCGAGCATTTACCCCCTCTGCTTACCAAAAGACTATGACATTGTAAAGGAAAAGTGAGAATTGAGGAACTACCGGCATGCTTTTCCATGCGGTTTCGTTGATCAAAATGGAAAGACTTTCTGAGAGAAAAAACACAACTTGTTCAAATGAAAAAGATTCCCGAAAAACCTTCATGCTTGACAAATCTTTATCTATGGGATATTTGTGCACCGCTAAACCGCTGGTGTCCATCGTTGGACGAAGAGGAAAGTCCGGTGAAAGACCGGCGCGGACCCACCGCTGTAACCCCGGGCCCCGTTCTAATCTAAAGCGGGGAACCCTGCGGCCAGCAAGCCACTGTGCCCTTGGGCATGGGAAGGCGGCCGAGAAGGGCGGGGAAGCCAGAAGGCCTGCCAGCAGGAACGTCTGGAGGAGAAGGCAAATCCCCCAGGCCCTGATTCTTTCATTGGGGTTTGGGGGATTTTTAATTTGAAAAGGAGGAAACAGAAGATGGAACTTTACAGCCAAGTCGATTACGCGAAGGCCGGCAAGATCACGCCGGAGATGGAGGCGGTGGCCCGCCGGGAGAATCTCCCCGCCGAGACCATCCGGGAGGGGATCGCCAACGGGACGATCGTCATCCCCCTGAACAAGAACGTGAAGGTGAACGTGGTGGGCATCGGGCAGGGCCTGAGCACGAAGGTCAACGCCAGCATCGGGACCTCCACGGACATCGTGGATATCGATTTCGAGATACAAAAGGCGAAGGCGGCCGAGGCGGCGGGGGCCGACACCCTGATGGAGTTGAGCGTGGGGGGCGACCTTGACGAGGTGCGCCGCGAGGTGATCGCCGCCGTGAATCTCCCCGTGGGAAACGTGCCGCTCTACCAGGCCTTCTGCGAGGCCACGAAGAAATACGGGGACCCCAACAAGCTGGACGAGGAGATGCTCTTCGACCTCATCGAGCGGCAGTGCGAGGACGGTATCGCCTTCATGGCCGTCCACTGCGGCATCAATCTCTACACCATGGAGCGCCTGAAGAAGCAGGGATACCGCTACGGGGGGCTGGTCTCCAAGGGAGGCACCTCCATGGTGGCCTGGATGATGACGAACGGGCGGGAAAATCCCCTGTATGAACACTTCGACCGGGTGGCCCAGATCCTTCGGAAGCACGACGTGGTCCTGTCCCTGGGGAACGGGCTGCGCGCCGGCGCCATCGCTGATTCCATGGACCGTGCCATGGTGCAGGAGCTTATCATCAACTGCGAACTGGCGGAGATCGGCCGGGAGATGGGTTGCCAGATGATGGTGGAGGGCCCG
>JALSPC010000151.1 GCA_026986155.1 bacterium | reverse complement strand
AACCTCCGAAACCTCTATGCCAACCTCCTGGAGAGACAGGTAGGCGATCTCCGCCAGGTCCCCCGTTCCCACGAGATAGACCCTGGAAATCCCATCCCGCGTGAGTTCCTTGAATATCTCCTTGCATTTCTGCCGATAATCACGATAGAGTTTCAGCGAATCCTGTATGAAACGAATCGTCAGGCGCCCCTTTTCAGCCATGCCCTTCGGGGTCAGCATGTAGAAATAGCGCCGCTTAGGGACCCGCTTGATGCGGATGTATCCCCGTCGCACCATGCGTTTAACGAACGAGTTGACGAGACCGATGGCAACCCCCAGATGATCCGCGATCTCCTGCTGCGTAATCAACCCGTCTTTCTCGATAAGGCTCAGGATCTCAAGGTGTTTCTGTTCATCTTGTGATACCAAGGACTTATTATTTTTCATTTCATGAAATGAATATAAAAAAAATTCATGAATGTCAAGGGCAAGCTGGCGTTTTTAGACTGGTTTGGTTAACCAGTCCGTCCTTGACGGGACCTGTCGGGTAGAATAGCGCGATACACTTACGCACACGCGGGGAATTATTCCGTATCACGGGACAAATCAATGAAACAAAAAGGCGTTAACAGTAATTGGCTCATACTATCATGTCTATGTTCTGAACCGTGGAGTCCGGAGAAGCGGAATATTTTGAATTTGGGAATAATTTTTCACGCTCTATGTCTCGCAAGCTCTTTTCGGCATTTAGCCTTTCAAGTTCGAGTTTGGCTTTTTGCTCACCCTCGTCGGATAAAATTTCTTTGTTTAAAGCATGCAATTTCGCGAGAATCAACATCTCGTTCTTATCAAAGGATTTGCCAGAAGTAGAAAATTTGGAATATGTGTCGATTGGGAAAGATTCCCAGTTCCGGTTCAGGTTGTTTTTCTCTGCCCCCACTCCGAAAATTTTATCATTCGCTTGCGAGAGATAGGCCTCGATAGCCCGCCGAAGTTTTGAAAGAAGGTTAGGGCCTGGTTTACTTACAACCGTGGTCAGTCCCGATGTGGTGGCAAGGTATGAACCTGCGAACGTGTGCGAGTAGGAAATATGGGCGGAAACAACCATCCGCCCCTCCATGAACGCTTCGGATTGGAGCCTGTAACTGTTGTGAAGCTCCTGTGAGGCAACGGATCGAATACTGTCCTTGGCGGTCCTTGCGCGCAAAACACCAGGTTCTCCCGGATCTAAGCGATACCCTAACACTGGATTGCTCAGGACAGGATGGATCTCCATCCCTAAGTATAATTATTTCCCATAATGAAGCCCTTGTCAACATAAGAAACGCCGCGCGTTGGTCGGAATTATGAGCCCATAACAGGATAAAATCCGTTTGTCAAAAACAACGGTTTCAAAAAGGCAACCGTCAAATGTATGACAAATGAAGCCACGATTATACCGGGGCAAGGAATATCCCGATTGACTTTGAACGCCGGGGTTGTTAGGGATAGAAGGATTTTATAAAGGATGGAAAAAGGAAATCTATATGGATTTTACGCCCCTGTTCAATCCCGAGACGATGGCGGTCATCGGGATGTCCATGCACAATGATCAGCACCCGGCCAACGTGATTCTGAACAAGAACCGGCTTCGTTTTCCCGTCAAGGTCTTTCCCGTGAATCCCTCGGGGGGCACCTACCAGGGCGAGAAGGTTTACAAGAATATCCGGGAGGTCCCAGGCCCCGTGGACCTCGCCGTCGTGGCCGTTCGGGCCGACATGGCGCCGGATACCCTCCGGGACTGTATCAAGTCGGGGGTCAAGGGGGCGGTGGTCGTTTCCGGGGGATTTGCCGAGGTGGGCAAGGCAAACCTTCAAGAGGAGATGGTCCGGCTGGCGAGGGAGGCCGATTTTCCCTTCCTCGGTCCCAACTGCCTGGGCATCTACAACCCCGCGCGCGCGGATACCTTTTTTCTCCCCCCGGAGCGGATGGTGCGCCCCGAACCGGGCGGCGTGGCGGTGGTGAGCCAGAGCGGCGGGATCCTGGTGGACCAGATGATCAAGTTTGCCGACGAGGGGATCGGGCTATCCCTGGGGATAAGCATCGGAAACAAGGCCCTGATTCGCGAGATTCACCTCCTCGATTACCTGGCGAAGGACGAAAAGACAAACGTGATAGGGTTTTACATTGAGGGATTCAGCCCCGGCGAGGGGAGGTCGTTCGCCCAGGCCGCCCGGGCGTGTCCCAAGCCCGTCATCGTCATGAAGTCGGGCAAGAGCGCCGAGGGAAGCCGGGCCGTGTCGAGCCATACCGCCTCCCTGGCGGGGGACTACCGCGTCTTCTCCTCTATCCTGGAACAGGCCGGCGTGGTGGAGGCGAAAAACGAGTTCGAGTTCGTGGCGTTTTGCGAGTCCCTGGGGTGTTACAAGATGAACATCACGGGCCGCGTGGGAATCGTGACGGGCAGCGGCGGTCACGGCGCCATGGCGGTGGACGCCTGCCTCGCTCAGGGACTGGAAGTCCCCGTTCTGGGAAAATCGCTTCAGGACGGGATGAAAGGGAAGGTCAACCGAAGCATCCGGAATATCGCTTCCTTCGCGAACCCAGTGGACCTGACGGGAAGCGCGGTGGACGATGACTTCGTTCACGTGGTGGAAGTCCTGAGCCGTTCCGATGAGGTGGATGTTATCCTGATCCTCCTGCTTCCTTACATTCCCGGGATGTCCTCGGACCTGAGCGCCCGGCTGAGTCAGGTCTATCTCAAGACAGGAAAACCCATCGTGGCCTACATCCCCCACGTGGAGAAATACCGGATGTTCATCGAGGGATTTGAGTTGAACCGCATTCCCGTTTCCCATTCCATCGAGGGCGGGGTATTCATGGTGGAGGCCATGCGGAGGTACCGATCATGCTGACGGAGCAGATGAAGAAAATTATCACGGACGCGGAATCGTCGGGGTGGGTCATGGAACCGGAAGCAAAGGCCCTCTTCAGGGAGGCGGGATTGCCCGTTCCACGGTTTGCGTGGGCGAAGACTGTCGAGGCGGCGGCCGGTTTCGCCAACGATACAGGGTATCCGGTCGTGGCGAAGATCGTTTCCCCGAAGGTGGTCCACAAGTCGGACGTAGGCGGCGTGGTGGCCGGCATCCGGTCGGAGGTGGAACTCCGGAACGCCTTCGAGCGCCTCCGCGGCCTCGATGGATTCGCCGGGGTCCTCGTCGAAGAAATGGTCGCGGGGATCGAGATGATCCTGGGGGCGAAAAACGACGCCCAGTTCGGCCCCGTCGTCTTGCTGGGGATGGGTGGAACGGGCGTGGAGGTTTACAATGACGTGGCCATCCGCATGGCGCCCTTGGACGAGCGGGACGTGGCCGACATGCTTCCCTGCCTCAAGGGATACAAACTCCTGAAAGGCTACCGGGGACAGCCCGCCGTCGACATGGCGGCCCTGTCGGAAACCGTTATCGGTTTTTCGCGCCTCCTCATGGACCTGGAACCCTATTTCGAATCCATCGACATCAACCCGCTCATGTGCTCCCCGGAGGGGTGTGTCATCGCGGACGCGCGGATTATCTTGAGAAAAGAAAAGTAAAGAGGAAAGGCTGATGATACAGCACCTGACCTGCCCCAAATGCGGATATGAATTCGACATCTATAAGAACCCCGTTCCCACCGCGGACATCATCATCGAAGTGGAGGGAACGGGCGGAATCGTCCTCATCGAGCGGAAAAATCCCCCATATGGATGGGCCATCCCGGGCGGGTTCGTCGATTACGGGGAATCCCTGGAGGAAACGGCGGTGCGCGAGGCGAAAGAGGAAACGGGCCTGGACGTGGAGCTTGTTTCTCAGTTCCATACCTACTCTGATCCCAAGCGAGACCCCCGCCATCACACCATCACCACCGTCTTCATCGCGCGCGCGAAGGGAACCCCCGTAGGCGGAGACGACGCGAAACGCGCGCGGATTTTCACCCAGGAGACCCTTCCGACACCCCTCGCCTTCGACCACGCGAAGATTCTTGAAGAGTATTTTAATTCAAAAGGAAGAAAAGCTCAGAAGAAATAAAAAAACAGCACAAAGATTGTCAGGATCGGCGGCATCCCGGGAGATATGGAAAACACGCTGCCGCCAAAAAATTATCCGCCCGGGGTCGCAAGTTTTCATCCACAATCCGGCTGACAATAGCGGTTCGTCCCCGTTTCAACCTGGCGCTTGGTTCCGCGCCCCGTCCGGCAACCTCAACTTCGCCTGGCGTCGGGTCATGGCTCCCCCAATCGTCATCGACACCGTCATCATCCACGAACTTGTCCACCTCATGGAGAGAAATCACTCTCCCCGCTTTTGGAAAAGGGTCGAAGACCTCATTCCGGGCTACGAAACACACCTGCGCTGTCTGAAGGAAAACAGCCACCGCCCGCGGATTTAGCCGAAAAACCACCGGCCCCGCGGGGAGGGAAGCAGGACCGGCGGTTCATTGCGCGTCGCGTCGTATGTCGCGCTTACGGCAAACGCGGCTTCTTGCGGCCGGGTATCAGGATCCCAAGAGATCGTATCCTCACGTTATCGATGTCGCTGTAAATGGAATAGTCCTGGATCGCCTGGATCCGGATTCTGTAAACCCCGGGGGACAAAGGTATCTTGCTGCTTTCCAACTTGCCGACGATCCAATTGAAATTCTCCGTGTTGGAGCCCACGTAGATATTGCCCTTCCAAGTGTTTCCCTGCCAAACGGAAATCCTGACATTCCCAAAAATGCCCGACGAACTCCATCGGATATTGCATTTGGATTTGATGAGCAAAGACACGCCGGAACTGGGGCTGAGGGCGTAGATATGTGGCGGCACGTCCACGATACTGAAGGCCACGCTTTCTCCCACGTAGGTACCATTGAATGCCGTTATCTTAATCACGTACTTCCCCTTCGGGAAGTGCTCAGGGATCGTCCAAGGGTAAAAACCTTTATTGGGCACAGTTGTCGTAAAGTTAAAAAACCGGCTGGAAACGAGGGAAATCTTCACGTTAGCTGCCTTTTCGATACCCCGCTTGTCCCACCTGATGAGATAGGTGACGCCCCGAATCCACCACTTGCAATTCCGATTCGGATACGTCACCTTGATGACACCGCCCGCGAAGGCCAGGCTTCCCATTAAAAACGTCACGATGAAACATAAGATTGCAATTTTTCGCATTTTCTCCTCCTTCCGATGGTGATGGGTTGAAACCCTGAAAAATCACCACCTCCTATCCGCCCTTTTTATTTCGTAAGTGTTCCCTCATGGCAAAAAGGTTCAAAAAAATATTTGACGGCTTAATAAGCAAAAAACCTAATTTCCGCGCCTGCGCACGCTTGCGCGCAGGTAGACGCGGACAGGCCGCGCTTCAAGCCATTATTGACCGGATTGACAGGATTATGTTATTGGAATTTTTAAGGACGGCTTCTATTGCCCGGGAACATTTATTTTCTTAGCAAACAAACGAGGCATCGGCAACCTTTAAAGAACAAATAAGCGAGAGCTCTCAGCTCATATCCTTATTGCTATCCACCCGCCTCACTTCCAGATTTATTTGACAAATATCCCGAATTTCGTATAATCGTAAAACAGTGGTTTATAGGTTCACAGTTTTTCGGAAATTGTGTTATGATAAAAGCAAATGCTTTTCAAACAGATAGGTTTATGGGCAGAAGTAATTAGCATATTTTCTTATATTCGAGGGATGGGACGGTGAAAGCGATTTTGAAGGACAATGGTCAGAAGTACTTCGATCAATGGTTGCGACACTACATCTATGAGGAATGTCCTTATCAGAGCTATCGTATCAAGTAAAATGTCCCTTAAATGCAGGATACTAAAAAGTATTGTAGGGATGTTTAATCATACAAATTGAAAGGGTAAGTATGGAAAAAGAAGAGCAAAAAAAAGAATGTGTTACAAGACTTCTTTCCGATCTTCCAGCCTCAAAGGATGCTTTTGGAGGTCATGCCCGGGTTGCCCGCGCTATTGCCACACTCCTGATGGAAGAAGAAGGCGGCAAGGCTATAGCGTTAACCGGTGCGTGGGGAAGTGGGAAGTCAACAGTTGTAAAAATTGTACAAAAACAGTTGAAAAAGAATAAAGATATTGCCATTTTTGTTTTTGACACATGGTGTCACGAAAGAGATCCACTCCGACGCTCTTTTCTCGAGCAACTCCTCATTTCGCTTAAAGAATGGGGGAAAGAATGTGAAGAAGAATGGAACAAGATCAATGATCAATTGACAAAGCGCTTAAAGATCCATGAAACTACCCGTTTCCCAAGACTCACCTCGGGAGGCATTGCTCTTACTATTGCGGCGTTGTTGGTCCCGATCGGTGTCTCTGTTTTATCGCATATACGAGGGCTTCCTTCCTCATTCTTATGGATGGGCTTTGTACTTGCCGCTGCGCCACTAATAGTTTTTCTCTTTATGCTGATAACAGGGTGTTGTGGAGGAAAGATAAACGAAGAAGAATACAGCAGTAAAAAGAAGTCTAAACGTAGAGATATTCTAAAATTGTTGATTTCGAGGGTAGAGACTAAGGAACATCATGAGACAATCGAGACACCAGAACCAACATCTATCGAATTTCAGAACTATTTCCGCAATATTTTGGAGAATACGCTTGGCACTCATCAAACTCGGAGGCTTGTAATTGTTATAGATAACTTGGATCGCATTGATCATCGCGATGCCTTGTCCATGTGGTCGACTATGCGGACCTTCTTCGAGTGGCCCGGCAATGAAATTCCAGAGTGGTTGCACCGCCTTTGGCTCTTGGTACCATTTGACCAGGGCTCAATGCAAAGGTTATGGAGTAACAATGAAAAGAAAAAGGATATGGAAGACCAAGAGAATGAAAAGGGACAAGTGCAAAAAGAACAGGGGAGAAATAATGTTTCTGTCTTCTTAGACAAAACTTTTCAAATAGAATTCCGAGTTCCACCTCCCATCTTGTCCGATTGGAAGGAATTTTTCAAAAAGCAATTCATCTGGGCTCTTCCCAATCACGATAAGGATTTCTATGCTGTATACCGCATTTTTGAGAAAAAGCGCTCCCAGCACAATCGTCCTCCCACACCTCGAGAGATCAAGCTGTTTATCAATAAGCTTGGTGCCTATCACCGCATTTGGCAGGACGAGATTCCACTTTCAATACAGGCTTGGTATGTACTTGAAGTTTCCGAAAAGCTGAAGATTAGGAGTCCCGAAACCGTACTTTTAAATAAAGAATTGCTTAGCGATGGCCTGAAAGGAGTAATTAAAGAACGTGACTGGCAAAAGTATCTAGCCGCGCTTTATTTTAACGTCGATATCGATAAAGCTATGCAAGTTCTACTCGGCGGCGAGATAAAAGATTATCTCTCTTCAGGGGATGATGAAAAGCTTAAGAGACTAAAGGAGCAAGTAGAACCTCAAAGCTTTCTTACCGTACTTGAACATGTAATTGCGGACAATTACAGTGATTGGGTACATGAAGAACCATCAGCTCTCGCAAGAGCTGCATTAGCTTTAAAAGGTCTAAAACAAGCTGATTTGCCAGAATGGCAGAGAATAAGAGTATATTTACTGGAAGGTGCCATTGAAGCAAATTGGTCTGACCTTAATGAAGAAGTCGGTCAGGGGCTTATAGCAATCTTAGAGAGGTGTCCAGACAATCAGTATGATGTTATGATTCAAGCAATCTTAAAACATATTGTGGAGCCAGAGGCTCAATCCGACGAAAAAGAGGCCGCACAAGTTACAGAATCAATGATTATCGAGCAATGGACTACGGGATTGGTAGTTATTCTCCGCGCAATTCACCACGCAGGTCATGGAGATTTGATTCGTGAGCATTTCAAGATACCCAGCAATGAAGAGTTTTATGTGAAAGTCATGCGTACGCTGGCTCAACTGAATGTGGACGGAGACCTTATAGACCTTATAGAATATTTTGTTCCCATAATTGATGCCGATCAAATAGTGACCCTCCCCCGGCAGGAGCCGGGGGCTTCCTATCTCAGAATGGCAACCGCAGTTGCCCTTTATCTGCCCTCTCCTGATGCTCTACATACGAGAGAATTTCCTTTTCTCCCATCCCAACCCC
>JALSPC010000150.1 GCA_026986155.1 bacterium | reverse complement strand
AGGCCGTTCTCAAGCGGGTGCCCCCCTGGAGCGCTGAGCTGAACAAGGAGGCCCTTCGCATCGGCATGGGCGAAGGCAAGAAGGCGGTTGCGAAGGTTAAGCGCTCAGGCCTTTAAATCCGCGTGGTTCGGATTGCCTTCAGCGAGGGGTCACGTTGTGAACGGTGGGATGCGCGTCTCTTGAAGGCCCCAGGGGAGGGGCTATAATCCCTATTCTTTCCGCGGGGAGATATCCTTTTTCTTCAGGGTCCTGACCGGCAGCCGCACGTAAAAGGTTGTTCCCTTCCCCTTTTCCGATTCGAGCCATATCTGTCCGTGGTGCGTCTCGATAATCCGCTTGATGATACTGAGACCCAAACCCGTCCCCTCGATCTCCTCCGTGATTTCTCCTCGCTCGAAGACATCGAAAATCCTGTCCTGGAGCGCCGGGTCGATACCTATCCCGTTGTCCTTTACGGAAAAGGTTACGGCATCCTCCTCAACCCGGCAGTCGATGGTGATGACAGAGGGGGAAGCCTGCCGACTATACTTGATGGCATTGTCTATGAGGTTCGACATGATTTGCCGGAAGCTGCCGGGATGAAAGAGGATTTCCGGTAACATCTTGCTCACGTTGAACTGAAGAGCGTCGCCCTCCCACTTCAGCTTCATCTCCTCGATAATGGACTGGACCACGTGGTAGGTATCGATGAACTCAAATTCTCCCATGGCATCCTTCTCGGCCCTGGAAAAGGCGAGCAGGTCCATAATCATCTTTTCAACGCGGTTCGAAACGTCCATGATTCGGTTGAGAAGCTTTATGCCCCTTTCATCCAGGACATCCCCATACCGTCGTAAGAGGAGGCGGGAAAAACCCTGGATAGCGATGACGGGGGATTTCAGATCGTGCGAAACGGTATAGACGTAGGATTCCAACTGGGCGTTCTTCCGCCTGAGTTCCTCTTCTATCTGTTTCTGACGGGTGAGATCGCGGAAAATCCCCTCGTAACCCAGGATCTTTCTATCTTCGTCGTAAACCGCCACATTAGACATGGAGACGAAGAGGGGTGTCTTATCCTTTTTCTTGAAGACTACCTCGTAATCCTTGACGTAACCCTGCCGCGCGATGATCTCTTGGTATTTCAGGCGATCTTCGGGATAGTAGTAGAGATCCGTCAGGATATTCAATTTCAGGACCTCTTCCTTCGAGCTGTATCCCAGCATCTCCACGCCGGCAGGATTGATATCGATGAACCGTCCCTCCACTGTGCTGGCGAAGACGGCGTCTTTTAGATTCTCAAATAGGCGCCGATACCGCTGCTCAAGGCCGACGATCGGTTTACCGGAAGAAGAAGGGGTAACCTTGTTCACCAGCCAATATTGTGATTTGGGGGAAGCCTCCGATGCCAAGACGGAAACCCTGTAGCCTTTCCCTTCCCTTTCGATATCGAAGGCGTAAAATGACGGCCCGGGTTCGGAAAGGGCCTCTAAAATGGCTTTTGACGCCTCTCGGCCGAAAATATCTTCGAGTGACACGGGATAAGATGTTTTCCCGAACAGCCGCAGAAATCCGCCATCCCCGTCCACGAATACCTTCCCTTCGAGAACCCCCAGGGCCGCGATATGCCTCCTCAGCCGGGAAGCCTCATCCTGCACCTCACGCTTCGTGATGAGGCGAAAAGTGGACACAGGCGGACTGGACGACATGCGTAAGTCCTTTGTTAACAGTTACGGCTAAAAATCCTCGTTATCATAAGACAATGAAAAAAATATTTCAATCACCAAGAAAAATAACCATCCCCGCCACCTCCGCGGATTCCCGTATTGACAAACCCGTATAAATTCGTATATTCATGGACAAAATAGATGTATCAACCTTTATTCAAGCGGAAATATGAGTAAACTTGGAGAAAACACAAAAAAGAAAGAGTGGCTGAGCACCTGGCTCGCCGTTTTATTCCTCTTGATCCTTCCCCGCATTGCACTTGGCGGTATCTATGTGATGGTGGACGCCGACGGAGTCTATCATTTTACCAACGTGCCCACCAGCAACAGATACAGGCTCTTTATTCGTGATAGGGGAACCCGCGCCGTCATGCGCGCTTACACCAAGGATCCCACGCAGTTCGAACCGCTCATCAATCGATACGCGAAGGCATATGGCGTGGACAAGGCGTTGGTCAAGGCTGTTATTCACGCCGAGTCTGATTTCAATCCCTACGCGGTTTCCCGTAAGGGGGCGCAGGGTCTAATGCAGCTCATGCCGGAAACGGCGCATGACCTCGCTGTTCAGGATGTTTTCGATCCGGAAGAAAACATCCGCGCCGGTGTCCAGTATCTCAAGATACTTCTCAAAAAATTTAACGGCGACCTTTCCCTCTCCCTGGCCGCCTACAACGCGGGGCCTCACCGCGTCGACCAGTTCGGTAAGGTTCCCCCCTACCGGGAAACCAAGGCCTATGTCAAAAAGGTCCTGACCTATTACCGCATGTACCGGTAGAGCCATTGAAGACGCACCCTCCCGAAAAACTCTGGAATCTGGCGAACCGTCTGACCCTGGCGAGGATCGTTGTCATTCCCTTAATCGTGGTGCTTCTCTTCTTCCCGGGAAAGGTCCCCAGCTTCTTTGCCGCCCTCCTGTATCTCCTTGCCGCCCTGACCGATATCGTGGATGGTTATCTCGCCCGGCGGATGAAAATCGTCACCCGGCTCGGCCGCTTCCTCGATCCACTGGCGGACAAGCTCCTGCTGACCTCCGCCCTCATCATGCTCATCGGCTTGAACCGCGCCCCCACCTGGATGGTGACCATCATTATCGGACGGGAGATTGCCGTGACGGGACTCCGGGGAATCGCGGTCACGGAAAATATCATAATCTCGGCCAGTAGGCTGGGAAAATACAAGGCCCTGGCGCAATCCATTGCCACCAATCTCCTTATCCTCCATTACGACTACCTCTCCCTGCCCATCGAAAAGCTGGGGATGATCTTCCTCTGGATCGCTCTGGTCATGACCGTCTGGTCCGGCGTCGACTATTTCGTCCGTTTCTTCAAAAAGGCTTTTCCTGAAAACACGGTAGGCTGAAATGAGCTCCGACATCCCTCACGATCGGGTGCCCTTGGCTGAGAGGATGCGCCCCCGATCCTTCGCGGAAATGGTGGGGCAGGAGCACCTCCTGGCCCCCGGCGCTCCTTTTAGAAAGCAGTTGGAGGCGGGCCAAGTCCGTTCCGTCATCCTCTGGGGCCCTCCGGGAAGCGGAAAGACCACCCTCGCCTTTCTTATGGCCGCATCCCTTGCCTGCCGTTTCATCACGTTGAGCGCCGTCTTCTCGGGGGTGAAGGATATCCGGGCGGCGGCAAAAACGGCGAAAGAGACCTGGGAGTCGGAAAAAAGGAAAACCCTCCTCTTCGTGGACGAGATCCACCGTTTTTCCAAGTCCCAGCAGGATGCCTTTTTGCCCTACGTGGAAGACGGCACTTTTATCCTTATCGGCGCCACGACAGAAAACCCCTCCTTTGAAATCATTCCTCCACTGCGTTCCCGGGCGAAGGTCGTGGTTCTGAAACCCCTCCGTCCGGAACACATCAAATCACTGCTCAAAGGGGCCCTTTCTGACGAGGAAAGGGGAATGGCGCGTTTCCGTCCCCGGGTGGACGATGATGTTCTGACCCGCATCAGCGAGGTGTGCGACGGGGACGCGCGGATTGCCCTGAATCTTTTGGAAAGCCTCGTCATGGCCACCCCCCCGGACGACACGGGAAACCGCGTCATCGATCCTGCCACCGCCGCGGAACTCATCCGCCGGGAAAGCCTGCTCTACGATAAGACGGGGGAAGAGCACTACAATCTCATCTCCGCCCTACACAAGAGTCTGCGGGGGAGCGATCCCGACGCGGCCATCTACTGGCTGGCCCGCATGCTCGCTTCGGGGGAAGACCCTCTCTACGTGGCCCGCCGCATGATTCGATTTGCCACGGAAGACATCGGCAACGCCGATCCCATGGCCCTGCTCATCGCTAACCAGGCGATGGAATCATACCGTTTTCTCGGCTCGCCCGAGGGGGAACTGGCCCTCGCGCAAGCCGCCATCTATCTGGCCTGCGCGCCGAAAAGCAACGCCGTTTACAAGGCCTACGGTCAGGTCCTTAGGGAAATCCGTGACACCGGCGCCCTTCCTGTCCCCTTTCACCTTCGTAACGCCCCAACGCGATTGATGAAGGCGCTGGGATACGGGAAGGAATACCTCTATCCTCACGATGATCCAGATAGAATTGTCAATCAAACGTATCTTCCTGATGGAATAAAAAACAGACAATTCTACCGTCCTGGGGATGCAGGATATGAGGAAAAGATTAAAAAAAGGCTCGAAAGATGGAAAGTGCTCAAGGCCGCGAAAAAGAAGAAATAGCGACAACAATTCCCATTTCCCTTTACATCCAAAATTTTTGAGTGTAGTAATAAAATAACGCCAAGCCCATTATTTACGAAAACGTATTTCGAAGAAGTTGCCTGCAGGGTCTTACGAATTTCACCTGAGAAACGGGCTCATCGTCACGGGCAAGGCCTCTCTGAAGAAGGACCTTCCCAATCCCTTGCGCCTTTCATTTCCGTAACCGATTTTCGTCTCGGCTGGCAGCGCCCCGACGCCCCCGGCGCGGGAGACAAAAATATCACCAATGCCTTGTCACCGTTTTCGGGTCTTGATTACCTCATCTTGAACACGGTATGGATCAGCCATTCCCACAGGCTATCACCCCACGAAGGCCTTCTTTGGTATCCCAAAGAAGCTCCTTTTGCTCAATCCCGGTAGCGTTTCCAGAGAAAAAAGAGAAAGGGTTTTTTCACTACCCGGATTGTTATCACCGACATGTCCGGAAACTGGACGGACAAATCCACGTTTCGCCCTTTCCCTAATCGTAGAACCCTTTGGTTTCCTGCCTGGGCCACCACGTGCAGGGCGGGAAACGAAGGGGATGTCCCCTTGACGACGAGGGCCCTGCCCCGCCGGGATACGGCCGAGGGGGCGTAATGTCTTCGCCATCCGGCCGGCGCCGGTTCGATAATCGTTTCCGTGAGCCGAAGACTCCCGTCTCCTTGCACGCGGAACGAACGAAGCTCCGTTCCCAGATTCCCCGCGGTTTCGTAGAGAACCTGGAATCGGCCGTTAGGGGGGATTGAATAAAACCGCGCCCCGTTGTCCGGTGATGAGACCTCGAGGCGGGAAACGGGCCAATAGGCCGCCCAAAAAAAGAGGACCACGAAGGCGAAGGCCAACCATCGCCGTTTTCCACGCCAACTTCGCATACCCGAGCGTTTCTCCTTTAACAACCTTGCCCGAAAGGCCCCGCCATGGTAGCATATTTCACGAAAATTTGAGAGGTTCCACCGTTGATCAAAAGTGAATATGAAAGCGCGCCCGCATACGTCACGAAGGACGGGTCTACCATCCGGGAGCTGATTCATCCCTCCCGGCACGGCCCCGAGCTTGCCATGAGCCTCGCCGAGGCCGCCATTTCTCCCGGGGGGGAGACCCTTCGTCATCGCCATACTGTCTTTCAGGAAATCTACCATTTCCTTCGCGGGGAGGGCATTATGTTTCTCGGGAAGGATTCCTTTCCGGTCAAGGAGGGAGACTCTGTCCTGATCCCCGCCGGGATGCCCCACAAGGTTCGGAATACCGGTTCCGCTCCCCTGCGGATCCTCTGCTGTTGCGCCCCGCCCTACACGCACGAGGAGACGGAACTCCTCGAACTCAGATAAGGAATGTATCATGCCCTTTGTCACCTACGAAGACTTCGAAACCTACCTGAAACACCTGGAAAAATTCGGGATGGTCTTCGGGCTTCACAACATCGAGGCCCTGCTCGCGACCCTGGGAAACCCCCACCGCGCCTTTAAAGCCGTGCATATCGCGGGAAGCAACGGAAAGGGCTCAACGGCCGCCATGATTCAGCAGGCCCTGACCGACGCGGGACTGAAGTGCGGCCTCTACACCTCCCCCCACCTCCAGCGGTTTTCCGAACGGTTCAAAATCGATGGTGAAGAAATCTCCCGGGAAGAAATCCTCCGTCACGCCCGGCGCCTGAAAGGGTCAATCGACAGAGAAAAAATCCCGGAGGGTTTTACCTATTTCGACTTCACCACCGCGATGGCATTCGATTACTTCGCGAGACAAGGCGTGGACGTGGCGGTCGTCGAAACGGGACTGGGAGGACGCCTCGACTCCACGAACATCCTAAAACCGGTCCTTTCCATCATCACGCCCATCAGCCTGGAGCATACCCAAGTGCTGGGAGACACCTTGGAGGAAATCGCTTCCGAGAAGGCGGGAATCATCAAGGAGGCCACCCCTGTCGTCGTGGGAAAACAGCCTCCCGACACCCTTCGTGTCCTCCTGGAAACGGCGGCGCGAAAAAACGCCCCCTCCCACGTCTTCGGCAGGGATTTCCATGTGGTGATCCACGACGGCGTCTTCGACTACCACGACAACAGCCACACCCTCAGAAATCTGAAGCCCTCACTCCTGGGGGACCACCAGAAGGAAAATGCCGCCACCGCCATCCGGGCCTTGCTGGTGCTGAAAGGACGGGGGCTTCCCGTCTCAGTCGCGGACATCCCGGAGAGTCTCCGGCGGGTTCATTGGCCGGGACGTGGGGAGATGTTTGAAAACGGGCACGATCCTTCCATCCGCCTCATGTTGGACGGGGCCCACAACCCGGATGGCGCGGAGATCCTCCGTCACACCCTCGAGACCTTGCCGTTTAACCGCCTGCACATCGTGATCGGCATCCTGGCGGACAAGGACATTGAATCGATTGCCGAAAGGCTTCTCTCCATGGCTGATCGTGTCATCGCCGTTACCCCCCGCAACGAACGCGCCCCGGAGGTCGCGGCGTTCTCCCGGCGTATCCGTCCCTTCCTCGGGGCGGGTGCGCGGCTCGACACGGCCGAATCCATCTCCGACGGGATCGCCCTGGCCACCCGAAGCCTGGGACTGGGAGACCTGCTTGTTGTCACCGGTTCCCTCTACACGGTGGGCGAGGCGAGAGACGTCATCGAAAGGAATCCGGCATGGCGAAAAATGGTTCCCTGAGTCCCACCCTCCCCTTCAACTTTTCCGACACCGTGGAGCCCGTCGAAATCTACACAGACGGCGCCTCCCGGGGGAATCCAGGACCGGCTGGCGCCGGTGTCCACATCCTCCTGGGTGACGGAACGGCTATCGACAAAAAAAGATACCTCGGAAAAACCACCAATAACGTCGCCGAGTACGAGGCCCTCATTCTGGGCTTGACAACCCTGAAGAAACGGAACCTTTTCCGACCATTGAAAATCTACTCTGATTCCCAGCTCATGGTCTGCCAACTGAACGGGACTTACAAGATTCGGAAGGCCCACCTGCGCAAACTGGCCAGGAGGATCTTCGACCTGTTGAAATTCTTCCCGTCTTATGAGATCATGCACGTGCCGCGTGAGCTGAACCGCCGCGCGGATAAACTTGCGAACGAGGCAATAAACGAAAACAAAAAGTAAGGGATAACAGGAGTGGGCCAGGCGGTCGCCGGCAAGACTTTCTTGCCGGAGGAAAGTCCGAACTCCAGAGGGCAGGGTGCTGGGTAACGCCCAGTGGGGGCGACCCCAAGGAAAGTGCCACAGAAACATACCGCCACGCACAGGTGTGGTAAGGGTGAAATGGTGAGGTAAGAGCTCACCGGCAGGCCGGGAGACCGGTCTGTCGGGCAAACCCCACCCGGAGCAAGACCAAATAGGAGGGTTGCGTGGCCCGCGCATGGACCCTCGGGTAGGTCGCTTGAGGAGACCGGTAACGGTCCTCCCCAGATGGATGATCGCCGCCCCGAAAGGGGACACAGAATTCGGCTTACGGCCCACTCCTTTCTAACATGAGAGACAAGATCATCTCAGTGAGATGTAAATGGTCGAATCCTATAAGCATTTAGTAATTATTCCTAATTTATTTATTATTAAGAATATAATTATTTCAATATGTTACGTTCATATACGTATTGGTTTTATTATGGCATATAAATTGCTTAAATAGGTGCGTTGAAAATTAAAAGGAAGGCTATGACGCATCAAAAGACCATAAAAAGAGATTTCACCCTCGAGGGAATCGGACTACACTCGGGTAAAAACGTCCGAGTTCATTTCGTTCCCCGTGACGACAACCAGGGCATCACCTTCCAGCGGGTGGACAAGCGCGCCCTTCCCATCCTGACGAACATCGACGCCATCTCGGACGCGAATTTCGCCACTATCATCGGGACCAACGGCACGAGCATCTCCACCACGGAACACCTTTTGGCCGCCCTCGTGGGGCTGTGCATCGATAACATTCTCATCGAGGTGGATGGCCCTGAAATCCCCATCATGGATGGCAGTTCGAAGGTTTTCGTCGATGCCCTGCTGAAAGCGGGAATCCGGGAACTTTCCTCGGAAAAGGCCTTCGTGGAGGTAGCGGAACCCGTCAGTGCCAGAGATGGTGACCGTTGGATCGCCCTTTACCCTTACGATGGTTTCAAGGTCACCTTTTCCATAGACTATCCCCATCCCCTCATCGGCAAACAGCGCCTAAGCCTGAACATCACGCCGGAAACATTCTCGGAAGAAATCTCCTTTGCGCGCACCTTCGGGTTCAAGAAGGACCTGGATACCTTTTACGCCAACGGTCTGGCGCAGGGGGGCTCCCTGGCCAACGCCGTCGTGTTGGATGAAAGGGACGTCATCAACCCGGAGGGCCTCCGTGCCAAGGATGAGTTCGTCCGGCACAAGATCCTCGATCTCCTGGGGGACATGGCCCTGCTCGGACACCCGCTCCGGGGACACATCGTGGCCCACAAATCGGGGCACGCCCTGCACCACAAGCTCGTTTTCACCCTGATGGCGCAGAAGGACCACTGGGCCTACAAGAGCGCGGAAGGACTCTTCCGCCTCCCCGCCAACCTTGCGCCGGCAACCGTTTAACGCATTTTTTCACGATCCGGATAAGTAAAGAACTCACCCCTGTTGCAATTTCTTACGTTCCTGTGAGCGCATCTCCCGCCGCAGGAGTTTTCCCACCTTGGATTTGGGAAGGGAATCCCTGAACTCGATATACTGAGGGACCTTGTAGGAGGCCAGGCGCTCCCGGCACCAGCGGGTCAGCTCGTAGCCCGTGATCCCCTTGACATCCTCCTTCAGCACCACGAAGGCCTTGATGCGTTCCCCCACCTTCTTGTCCGGCACTCCCACCACGCAGGTGGCGATGACGGCCGGGTGCTCTTGAAGCACCGCCTCCACCTCCGAGGCGGAGACCCGGTATCCCTTATGCTTGATGACATCCACCGTCCGGTCCACGAAGTAAAGGTAACCGTTCTCATCCATGGAGATCACGTCTCCCGTGCGGTACCAGAGCTTTCCCTCCAGGGTCACGAAGGATGCCTGGGTTTCCTCCGGCTTGTTCCAGTAGGCAGTCACCATGGGATCGGAGTGGACAAGTAACTCCCCGGGGGTTCCTTCCGGAACCGGCTGGAGTGTATCCGGATCGACGATCTTGATCTCTTTGATGGGCAGGACCTTCCCAATGGTCCGTGGCGGGTTCTTCTCCGTGACCGGGCTCAGGCTGACGCCGCCGCAAGTCTCCGTGGCCCCGTACCCCTGGTAGATGGGGATCCCAAACCTGGCCTCCCACCGGCGCGCCACCTCCTCGGGCAAAAGATCGCCGCCGCTGAAACAGTAGACAAGAGACTTCAGGTCGTAGAAATCGAGCCGGTCGTGTTCCAGGATCATGCGATACAGAGCCGGCACACCGAACAGGGTCTTGGCGTGGAAACGCTGAATGGCGTCCATCATGGCATCCAGGTTGACCCTTGGCAGCAGGATGACCGTGTCCCCCGAGACACACAGGGGCCCCAGGCCGACCATCTGGCCCAGGATGTGGAACAGCGGTCCGCCCTGGATCACGATATCCGCGCCCAGAGGGATGAGGGGCTCCCCAGTCCTGCGCTGCTGAACCGCGCTCTTGAGAAAGAGGGCGTGGCTGATGGGCACTCCCTTGGGATGCTTGGTTGTGCCCCCCGTGTAGAGCATCTCGGCCATGTCGTCCGGCCGGAGATCCGCCTTCGGGGCGGGCGGCGCTCCCTTCTTAAGCAGTTCCTTGAAGGGAAAAACCATGTCGGACCGCTCGATCTTCCCCCGCGGGACCCGATCCAGGGCCCAGCCCATGAACCGCTTCCAGGCGGGCAGGAGGTCCACCATGTTGGTGGGGATGATTCGCTTGATTCCCGTCGCCTCCAGGGCCTGTTTCACGTACCCGAAATTCACGTCGGTGCAGACGATGCTCTCCGCCCCGCTGTCACCCGCCATGTAGCGCAGATCATAGGCGGTATAGATGGGAGCAATGGGAATGGGAACCGCGCCCAGGCGCTGGAGGGCCATCCACGCGACGATCCACTGGGGGGTGTTGGGAAGGTAGAGCATCATCTTGTGGCCCTTGCGGATCCCCAGTTCGTGGAGGGAGGCAGCGAACCGCTCCACCATGGAAAGGACCGACCCGTAGGAAAAGGGGGTGCCGATATAGATGAAGGCCGTCTTGCCCGGCAGACGCCGGGCGACCTGCTCGAAGGAAGAAAAGATGGTTTCTCGCGTTTCCAAGGCCTCCATTCCCTCACACGCCGAAGTAGGCGGATTTTACCTCTGGATTCTCCATAAGCTCTCGACCAGTGCCGGCCAGGACCAGCATCCCGTTTTCGATCACGTATCCCCGGTCGATCATGGGCAGGACGGGGCGGGCGAACTGCTCGCTGATAACGATGGTGATTCCCAGCGTGGCGCGGATATCCTTGATGGCGCCCACCAGCCGCGTCTGCATGGCGGGGCTCAATCCCAGCAGCGGTTCATCCAGAAGCAGCAGCTTCGGCCCAGCCACGAGGGCCATGCCGATGGCCAGCATCTGCTGTTCCCCGCCACTCAAGAACCCCGCGCGCTTCCTGCGGTATTTCTTCAACTGCGGGAACAGGTCGAAGGTATAATCAGCCATTTTCCTGAAGTGTGCCTTGGGATGCAGGTAGGCGGCGATCCTCAGGTTCTCCATGACGTCGCTCTCCGGGAAGATGGGATGCCGCTCCCGGCAGAGGACGATTCCCCGCTTCACCCGGTGGACGGCCAGCATGTCCACGATATCCTCGCCCAGGTACCGGATCTCGCCCATCAAGGTGATCCGCTCCCCGCCCTTCCTGCGTTCCTTTATCTTCAGGTCGAGCGTCAGGCCGGCGATGGTGTTGAGCAGGGTCGATTTTCCCGCGCTGTTGGAGCCTATCACCCCCACGATCTCTCCCTCGCCCACCTTTAGGGAGAGGTCGTTGATAGCCAGGGCGTTCTCGTAGAAGACCATGAGGTTCTTGACGGTCAGCATGCGATCTCCTCTTCCCCCACGTCCTCGCTTCCCAGGTAGGCCTCTCTCACCTCCGGGTCGTTCATCACCGCTTCCGGGGTTCCTTCGGCGATCTTCCGTCCGAAATTGAAAACCAGAACGTGGTCCGTTATCTGGAAGAGTTCCCGCAGGCGGTGTTCGATCATGATAATGGCGATGTCCTCGTCCCGCAATTTCTCGATGATAGGCACCGTGCTCGTCACCTCCGCGATGCTCATCCCGGAAAACAACTCGTCCAGGATGATGACCTCGGGCCTGAGGGCGATGCACCTTCCCAGCTCCAGGCGCTTGAGATAGCCATGCGGCAGGTTCCGGGCGCTCTTGTAGGGCACGGAGGAGTCACGCTCGAACCCCACCTCCTCCAGGATGTCCATGGCCACGGCGTCCCGGTCGCCGTACTTCCCCCCCACCAGCCTCCGGACGCGCGGAGAGAAGAGGGAGGGGATCAGGTTCTTGTAGGCGGGCAGTTGATAGAGGGGGCGGATCATCTGGAAGGTCCGGGCGATGCCCACATCCGTGATGTGGTAAGGGGGCTTGCCCGTGATGTCCTCGCCCTTGAAGACCACCTTGCCCCTGTCGGGCCGGATGAACCCGGTGATGATGTTCACCAGCGTCGTCTTGCCGGACCCGTTGGGTCCGATGATCCCGATAATCTCCCCCGCCTTCAGCTCGAAGGAGACCCCGTCCACCGCCACGACCCCGCCGAAATGCTTGGAAACCCCGGTGACCGTCAGGAGCGCCGCGCTCATTTCTTATCCACCTCCACCCACCGTTCGATCTGCTCGTATTTACGGCGGACAAAGTGAAAAAGCCCTTCCGGCAATCCCACCACAGCGAAAACGAGAAACAGCCCGTAAAAAACAATACGCAAGGCTCCCAGCGCCCGCAATATCTCGGAGAGGGGTACGAGGATGAAGGCGCCGAGCAAAGGCCCAGCGAAAGACCCCATCCCGCCCACGGCCGCCGCCGCGATGGGGAGGATGGAATAGTCCAGCGCGAAGCCCGGGATCCCCGCGAACATGTCGTAGTGGGCCCCGTAGGCCCCTGCGAAGGCCCCGACCGCCCCGGCCAGGAAAAGGATCTGGGTCTTGTACCAGTGAATGTTGATGCCGGAGCTCATGATGGCCCGGTCGTTATCGTTGATCCCCTTGATCACCAGGCCGTAGTCGGAACCCTCCAGACGCCTAAATCCGTAGAAGGCCACGAGCAGCGCCACCATGACGAGGTAAAAGGCCACCCACTGGCTCGAGAAGGAGTCGATCCCCGTCAACCCCTCGGTCCCTCCCAGGATGCGCGTCGCTTCCACGAACCGGGCCAAGAGGAGGGGCAGCACCAGGGTCACCATGGCGAAGTAGATGCCCCGGAGACGCAAAACGGGCAGCAGCATCAGCGCGCACAAGAGCCCGCCGCCGACGGTTGCGATGGGGATGGAAAGGACGGGCGGCAGCCCCAAATAGGCGTTCAAGGCCCCAGCCATGTAGGCCCCCACCCCGTAAAAGAGGGACTGGCCCAGGGAGATGAGCCCGCCCATGTAGAGCAGTTCCCAGCTCACCGCCAGGAGGGCGTAGACGGCGGTGGAAACGATGACCTCTTTCCAGTAATCGCTGAACAGGGGGCAAATGACAAGCAATCCCACCACGGGGATCAGGCGGGGAACGGCGAGGTAGAGCACCTCCCGGTAGGAATTGAGGGCGTAGATCCCGTCCGAGCGGACCTTCACGCCGCGATCGATTCTCTCCTTACGCCGCCCCATGGTCTCCGCCCCGTTTACACACGCTCTTCCAGCTCCTTCTGTTTTCCGAAGATCCCGGAGGGTTTCACCACCAGGACCACCGCGATGGCCGCCAGGCTCACCAGGATCATCCAGTGCGGCTCGATGTAGTTCGCCGTCAGGGTCTGGGAATATCCCACCAGGATGCTCGCCACGATCACGCCCACCGTGCTGCCCAGCCCCCCCACGATGCATACGGCCAGGGCGTTGATGAGCACCTCGTAGCCGTTCTCCACGGAGATAGTGCCCAGCGGCAGGATGATGACCGCCGCGAGGGCCGCCAGGGATGAGCCCAGCGCCAGGCTGAAGGCCCCGATCCGGTCGGGATCGATGCCGAGCGTCAGTGCCGTCTCGTCGTCCTGGGCGATGGCGCGAAAGGCCAGGCCCATCTTGGTATAGTGGGTAAAGAAATAAAAGATGACGGTCAGGGCCACGGCGACCACCCCGATGAGGAGACGCTGGTAGTCGATGAAATGGCCCCCGATGGAAACACTCCCGTCGATGAAGACGGGGAGGGAATACTTGACCCCCACGAAGTCGAGGTAACGAAACAGCTCCATAATGGCCAGGCCCAGGCCGAAGGTTGCCATCACCTCCGACAGGGGAAGCCCCCGGACGCGGAGGATGATAAAGCGGTACATCAGGTAACCGAGCAGGTAGGAGCTTATGAATGCCAGGATGATGGAAAGAAAGTAGTTCACCCCCAGGGTGTTAAGAAATATCCAAACGAGAAACCCGGCGAAGATGTAGATGGCGCCGTAGGCGAAGTTCGCCACGCCGCTGATGCCGAAGGTGAGGTTGAACCCCATGGCCACCAGCGCCAGGATGGAACTGTTGATGAAACCGTAGATGAGTATTGCCGCGAACATTCCTTTTTTCAATACCCCTTCATGAAACGGCGGCGGGCAGGAGGTAGATTCCTCCCGCGCGCCACCTGTAAAAACAGCTGTTTGGTGTTACTTGGCCGGTTTCAACCCCTCGGGAAGCTCGATTTTGCCTTCCGCGAGGGAAGGCGGGAAGACGATCTGGCGCGTCCCGTCCTTGCGCCACTGGATCATGCAGCCCATGGCGGTCTTGGCGGGGTCCGTCCCGTAGATGACCTGGTGGTCCTTGCCGAACTTGATGTGACCGATGGCCCCGTCCATCTCCACCTTCTCCAGGGCGGCCACCACTTTGTCGCCGTCCAGGGAGTTCGCCTTTTCGATGGCCTTTTTGAGGAGGTAGACCATGTCATATCCCGGCGCCGGGGCGTGGCCCGCCTCGATGGGTTTGCCGTATTTCGCCTTGTACTTGTTGAAGAACTCCACCGACTTGGGAACCTTGGCGCAGGGGATGTTCCCGATCTCGAAGATGGCGTTGATGGCCCCGGAAATCTTGTGATCGAAGACCTTCCAGGCGGAGGGCCCCGCCAGGGGAGAAATGAACCCCGCCATCACGGCCGGGATCTTCATGGACTTCCACTGCTTTACCAGGATCCCGCTCTGCGGCATGTCAAAGATGGGCAGGATCACCTGCGCGCCCTTCGCCTTCGCCTTCATCAGGCTGGAGGAAAAGTCGCTGGAACCCGTGGGATACGCCTGGCGCCCCACCACCTGCCAGCCCATCTTCTTGAAAACCAGTTTGACCATCAGGTCGCCTGTCTTCCGGGCCCAGGCCACGTCTTGGTTCATGATGAAGACCTTGTTGAATCCGAACTGCTTGTTCAAATACGCCATGGTGCCGGCCAGGTACTTGATGAGGTAGACTGCGTTGAGGCAGACCCGGAAGGTGTACTTGTATTTCTTGTAGTTCTTCATCACCTTTTTCTGCATGACAGGGGACATGGCCGTGCCGAGCAGCATGGGGACCTTGTATTTCCCCACCACATCCATGCAGGCGATGGCCGCCTCGGAGCGAAACGAGCCGAAGACGATGAACTTGGCGTGGTCTTCCAGGATCAGTTTCTTGTGGGCCTTGATGACCTCGGAGACCGGTACGCCCGGTTCCGCGCCCCGGGCGTCGATGGCGATGACCTTGAAGGGACGCATCTTGCCGCCCACCTTGACGCCGCCGGCCTTGTTGATCTCGTCCACCGCCAGGTTGACCGCCTTGAGCCCCTCTTTCCCCTCCAGGAAGCCAAGGGACGTGGGAACGCCCAGGATGATAGGTTTTGCAGCCCGTGCCGCGGGGATTCCCCCGAATAGGCCGACGGCCAAAAATGCCAGGACCGAAAAGATTAAGATTCCGCGTTTCATACTCCCTCCTTTGAAAGTGGTTTTCATTACAAGGGGAATTTCTCCCCCTCCCCCTACGGGACCCTGCCGAGGATCTCGTTGGCTATGATGTGCTTTTCGATTTCCTTCGTTCCCTCGTAGATCTCTACCGCCTTGATGGCCCGGTAATACTTCTCCACCCCGTAATCCGAGAAGTAGCCGTATCCACCGTGCAACTGCAGGGCCTCATCCACGACCTTCACGGCCAGCTCCGCCGCGGACCACTTGGCCATGGCCACCAGCCTGTGATCCTTGAACCCATGATCCATGCGCCAGGCCGCCTTGTAAACCACGTTCCGTATCAGCTCCACGTAGGTGGCCATCTCGGCCACCTTGAAGCGCAGGGCCTGGAAATGGGCGAGGCGCCGGCCGAACTGCACCCGCTCCTTCACGTGCCGGATCGCCCGTTCCATGGCCCCCTGGGCCGCGCCGACGGCGAACCCGCCCACCCACGTGCGGCTCATGTTGAAGAAATCCATCGCCTGGTAGAACCCGCGCCCCTCCGCCTCGCCCAGGAGGTTTTCCCGGGGAACCACCACGTCGGCCAGAGCCACGTCAGCCGAATCGTAGGCCCGAAGCCCCATCTTCCCGTGCATGTGGGTCCCGTCGTAGCCGGGCCGTTCCGTCTCCACGATGAAAAAGCTGAACCGCTCGTGAACCTTCGGCCTCTCCGGGTTCGTCAGGCAGAGGACGAGAAGAAAATCCCCGATGCTCCCGTTGCCGATCATGGTCTTGCTGCCGTTAATGCGGTAGGCCGCCGCCGTCTTCACCGCCGTGGTCTTGATGCCTGTGATATCACTTCCCGCGTCCGGTTCCGTGGTGGCAAGGCCCATGATGGCCTCACCACGCGCCACGGGGGGGAGGTATCGTTCCTTCTGACCCGGGGTTCCGTGTAACTGGATGATCTCGGCCCCGAACGCCGTGGAAAAGAGGGCCTGGCCGATGCCCGGATCCACCCGCCAGAATTCCTCGGCGATAAGCGTATAATCCAAGAGACCCAGCCCCGAGCCGCCGAATTCCGGGCGGATGAAGGCCCCCACGAATCCCAGTTCGCAAGCCTTTTTCCAGACCTCCCGGGGGAAAATCTCCTTCTCGTCGCATTCCTCCGCGATAGGGGGAAACTCGTTCTCTGCGAACTCCCGTGACGCCTTTTGAATGTCTCTCTGTTCGTCCGTCAGAGAAAAGTCCAAGGATGTCTCCTTGTGAGAGGTTGGCTTAAAATATACTGAAGTCCCTTTGTTGTCAATAAAGTCGCCACCCATTAGGGGAAATAAATCAGACGACTTCCACCTCCGCCTCGATCTCCACGGGTGCGTGGAAGGGCAGCTTCGCCTACTCATCATACAGGGCCCGGATGACATCCAGGCGGCTGGCCCTCCAGGCGGGATACAACCCGAACAGGGCCGCAATGGCGACGGAAAAGAGGAAGGCCCCCAGCCCAATCCGCCATGGTAACGCGATGGGGGTTTTCTGCTCGAAGATGAGAAAACGGGAGAGGGCGAACCCCGAACACCACCCAAGGATTCCCCCGAAAACGCCAAGCAGGAGGGATTCCTGGAGGAACTCCAGGAACACGTCCCGTTTGCGGGCGCCCACCGCGCGCTTGATACCGATCTCGGGGACCCGTTCCCGCCCGTTGATGAGCATCACGGCCAACACACCGATTCCCCCCACCAGGAGGGCGATGGCGGCCACCACCGTGGTGGACAGGGCGATCATCCGTCCCGTCTTCAGCTTCCGCTCGATGTAGGAGGTCATGACCCGCACGGCGAAGTCCCGCCTGCCATGCCTCCAACGGAGAAGGATCCGGACCGCGTCTCTCACGGATTTCACGTCTTGGGCGGAATCCGGTTCCACGTAGATGACGCGAACGTAGGTCTGGTTTAAGACCACCGACAAAAGGGTGGTCAGAGGGATGAGGACCATATCATCCCGGTCCATCCCAGAGGCGTCCACCCCCTTTCGCTCCAGAATGCCGACGATGCGAAAAGGAAACCGGTTCAGGTAGATCACCCGTCCCACCGCCCGGCCCGGGGACGCGCCGAAGACGTTCTTCAAAACCGACTGTCCCACCCAGCAGACCTTCCGTTCCCCCGCGAGGTCCCGAGGCGACAGCGGACGCCCCCACGCGATCCCCAACCGCTTGACGGCGAAGTAGTCCCGATCCACTCCCGCCAAGGTGGTTGAGGCGGTCTTATCTCCCATTTTGGCCGTCACCGTTTTGTATTCCGTCGCCGTGACGGCCCGCACGTGGGGAACCCTTTCCCGGATGGCCACCGCGTCTTCCGGGGTGAGGGTCTTGTAGGTCCCGGTCATCTCGGGGTGAAACACGACGGGGGGAATACTCTCCGGAACGACCATTACCGTGTTGACGGACATCTTCTCCATTTCCCGGTAGAGTTTCTGTTCCTGGAGCCTCCCCAGGGTCGTCATGGCCATGACAGAAGCCACGCCTACCACGAGGCCCAACACCGCCAGAACGGAACGAAATACCCTCCCCCGGAAACGGTTCACGCGCGCCCCCCCAGGATAGCCCGTATCGGGTCGATCTGCCCCGCCCGGTAGGCGGGAAAGGCGCCGGAAACGACCCCGACCCCGATTCCGAAAACTACGGCCAGCACGAAGGGCCGCGGGGTGATGGCCACGGGAATCATCGATTTCAAAAGGAAGGCCGTAAGAATCCCTATTCCCATGCCCAGGAGGCTCCCCAGCAGGGAGAGCCAGACCGCCTCGAAGAGAAACTGCCCCAGGATATCCCTCCGGGAGGCGCCCAGGGCCCGCTTGATGCCTATCTCCACGCGCCGCTCGGAGATGGAGGCCAGCATCACGTTCGTGATGATGATGCCGCTCACTAACAGGGAAATGATCATAATGCGAACGAGGAGCTGGGTCAATTCCCGAGATGCCTTGTTGACATATTTGACCACGTCCAGGGAGGTGACCACCCGGAAGTCGTCCGGCTGGTCCGGCGTGAGGTGATGCCGTTTCCTCAAAAGGGCCCGGACCTCCCGCTGGTAGCGTTCGATCCCCTTGGCGTCGGCCAGTTTCACGCTGATGGCGTGGAGATAGTCATCACGGATGAAAAGGGTGGAAGAGGTGGTCAGGGGGATGAGGACGCGGTCGTCCATGTCGAACCTTCCAGCCTGTCCCTTTTCTGAGAGAATGCCCTTCACGCGGAAGAAATACTTCCCGATCTGGATGAACTGTCCGAGGGCGGCGGTCCTGTTGCCCGGGTAGAGCTTGTTCGCGACGGTCCGCCCCAAAAGGCAGACCTTCCGGTGATCCCGGAGATCGCGTTCGTCCAGGGGACGTCCCATGTCTATCTGGAAATCGGCGATTCGGAGGTAATCGGGGGTCACGCCCATGATCCGCGTCTGATAAGAGTGTCCCACGGTGTGCACGGGATACCGCCGCATTCCCTGCCTGGGGGCCACCGCCTTGACGAATGGGAGCTGTTTCAGGGCCGTCGCGTCCGCCGGGGTCAGGGTCTTGACGCCGGAGGGACGGTGACGGAAGATGCGCCCGCCCCCCGCCGCCACCATCATCACGTCTCCCCCAAAACCGAATCCCTGGAGAGTCTGGATAATTACCTGCCGTGTTCCGTCTCCGATGGCCACGATGGTGGTCATGGAAAAGATGCTCACCACGATCCCCGCCATCATAAGGACGGTGAAAAGGGGATGCTTCAGACTGTCTTTCAGGGACAGTTTGGCCGTTATCAGGAACATGGCGTGTCGGATTTCACGAGGCCGTCCCGGATGGTGATCATCCGCCGGGCCTGGCTGCCCACATCGGGATCGTGAGTCACGAGGATAATGGTTCTCCCCCGTTCATTGAGCTCCTTGAGCAGTCGGACAATCTCCTCCGACTGGCGGCTGTCGAGGTTGCCCGTGGGCTCGTCCGCCAGGATCACCTCGGGATCGTTCATCAACGCCCGAGCGATGGCGACCCGCTGTTTCTGCCCCCCGGAGAGTTCGCCGGGGCGGTAGTGATAGCGCGCATCCAGGCCCACCAGATCGAGCAGTTCCTTCGCCCGCCGCCTGTCCGCCTTCTGGCCCCGCTTTCGGTCCTTGCGGTAAAACGTGGGAAGCAGGACGTTCTCCAAGGCCGAATACTGAGGGATCAGGTGAAACGATTGAAAGACGAATCCGAGCTTGGCGTTCCTCTGCCGGGAGAGGGCTTCGTCCGAGAGGGTGCCCACGTCCACCCCGTCCAGTTCGTAGCGGCCCGAGGAGGGGCGGGCCAGGCATCCCAGAATGTACAGGAGGGTGCTTTTGCCCGCGCCCGAGGGGCCCATGATAGCGACAAACTCTTTTGGGTGGATGGAAAAGGAGATCCCTTTCAAGACCTCCGTGATGACCTTGCCGGTTTGGTAGTGTTTCGTGATATCTTCCAGGGAGATGACCGGCCTCATGACGTCATTAATTTGCGGGTGAAGCCCTGGATGAGGACCTCCTGGCCTTCCTTCAGACCCTCGCGAATCTCTATCTTTCCCTTGTCCGTCCAGCCCGTGGTCACCTCCTTCCGCTTGATACCGCTCTTCCCCTTGATAAAAACGACGTTCTTCCCCCGGATAATTTTCACCGCCTGGACCGGGACCAACAAGATGTCTTTTTTCTCCTTGACGATGAGAGTGGTGTAGGCGGTCATTTCTGGCCTCAAAAGCCGACGCCTATCCGGGGGATCCTCAATTTTCACAAAAACGCGGTAGGTTACCATATTGTCCTTCGTCTCCGCCTTGGGATAGATCTGCTCCACCACCCCGTGGAAAGTCAAACCTGGGAAGGCGTCCACCCGGAAGGTGGCGGTCTGTCCTTTGTGGACCTTCCCGATGTCAGTCTCATCCACGTAGGTGTTCACCCATAACTTGTCGAGGTCAATGATCCAGACGAAAGTCGGGGAAGACAGCTGGGCCGCCACCGTTTCCCCCTCGGGGGTCGATACCTTGGCAATCGTTCCGTCGATGGGCGACTTGATGAAGGCGTAATCCAGGTTAATCTTTGCCAGACGGTACTGGGCGGCCAACTGCTGGATCCTCATCTTCAAAATGGAACTGTCGTTCACGAACTTCCTTTCCATGAAGGTGAGCTCCTTCTTCGCCGCCGCGAGGCGAGACTCGAAGACGAGCAGTTCCTTGTATTTTTGGTCCACGTCCTCTCTCGGTATCAGCTTTTCCGGGAGAAGTTTTTTGTAACGCAGGTAGGTCTTTTTCGCCTGCGCCATCTGCGCCGTCAATTCGCGGATCTTTTCCCGTTGGCGTTCGATCTCGATGGGACGTTCTGTCAAAAGGGCCTTGAGCTCAGCCTCCTTTTCCTTCAGGGCCGCAGCCTTCTCTTCCACCTTGGTCTGAAGATCCCGGTGCTCGATAATCGCGATGGTATCCCCTTTATTGACCTTATCTCCCACCTTGACGAACAATTTCTCCACCTTGCCGGAAACCCGGCTTCCCACCTTGATCTCCGCGCCTTCCTCCGGGGTCACGACCCCGGTGGTGATGATGGTCTTGCGAATTATCCCTCGCTGGACCTTGGCCCACTTCTTCGGCAGGGGTTTGCTGCGTTTCAGCCCGAACCCAAGGGCCGCGCTGTGCAGCAGGCAAGCGGCCAGGAGTGAACTAATCGTGAATCTAAGGCTTCTTTTCCACCTCATGTTTCAAATCCTCTTCAGAGATAATTTGCGGGATCATCCATCCCGTCACGCGTTTCAGCTCTATTTCATCCCCCATGACTATCAGCTTCGCTACTTCCAGACCGATGGCGGCGTCGGTGGCGGCCACGCGCGCGTCGGTGAGTTCCACGATGGAACCCACGCCCACCTCGTAACGGCGCTGGGCGACCTTGAGATTTTCCAACGCGCTATTGAGGAGCGTTTGACGCGCTTGGATGACCTTCTCGTCCGACTCGATCTGCGCGTAGTTGTCAGCGATGTCTTTTTGAACGTTTAAGATCTCCTGCCGGTAGGCCCAGCGTTTCGCCTCCAGGCGCGCCCGGGCGCTCGCCAGGGCATACCGTGTGGAAAATCCAGTAAAAAACGGGTAAGCCAGGGAAATCCCGATAGACCACGTGTTCTTGTCCGGCATAAAATGGTGCCCGTCCTCTCCCGCCTCCGCGTAGGCGTCGAGTGTTGGAAAGAACTCGGCTTTTAGGGCCCGTTCCTCGGAGGTCAGCCTTTGTATCTCCTCTTCAAAGGCCTTGAGAGAGGGCCGGTATTTCCGAGCCAGGGCGAAAAGCTCAGCCAGGGTTTTGTGACCCGCTACTACCATCATCGGCTCGTGCTCAATGAAAACTTGACTCCCCGGCGGCCGCCCCATAAGAACCAACAGGGCGTTTTTCAAGGTTCTCTCGTCGCGCCGGGCCTGGACCAGGTCCACCCGCGCGTTGGCGAGATCCACTTGGGCCCGGAGGAAGTCGCTTCGGGGTGCGATCTCCGCCTCCACCCGTTTTCGAGCCACCTTCTCGTGGAGCTCGGACGCCTCCACCGACTTTTTCAAGACACTCAGGCGGCTTTTCAGGGAAAGGAGGGCATAGTAGGTCTTCTCCACGTCGGCAACAACCTGGAGGCTCTGCTCCTGAAGATCATAATCGGAAACCTTGTATCCGTGCTTTTTGGCCTTGAGGGCGGACCAGTCACCGCTACCCTTAAAAAGGTTATAGTCCGCGCGAAACTTATATTTGGCAGCGTCGTCCCGGGGAGTGTTTTCGTGACCTGTTCGGCTATATGAGGTTCCGAAAGAAAGTGAGGGATAAAAGGGCGCCAGGGCCTGCTTGACCTCCATGGCCATCGCGCGCCGTTCCAAGGCGTAAGTGCGGAGGGTGTTGTTGCGCGAAAGGGCCAATGTGACGCACGCCTTCAGGCTTAACACCTCCCCCGCGACCACGGCATGCGCAGAGAAAAACAGGCCAACCAGGACGGTGAAAACGATATTTTTACCCAACCGGACCGACTTCTGCTTCATGCTTATCACCATTTCAAAAGTAAAAAATCATCTTTTCGAAAGGCGTCATCGCTTCACGCCCCTTCCCGCGATTTCCTGAAACGGCTTGCCACCTCCTCGGGAAGGAAGAGGGCGAAAAACTCGTCGATGAGCATCTGGAAGCTGATATCGCTCATCTGGTGAGGACCCACGCAGGCCCGCGGGCTGATGGAAACCATGGGGTGAAAGATCCCCTCCTCACGCAGGGGAGAAAAGAGGGAAAGGTTCATGCTGGAAAGCCCCATCGTGACCACGAACCGGAGGCCCCGGACGATACCCTCGGAAAGGGCCTTCAGGTCCGGTTCTGGAAGAAGGGGGAAACAGCCCGTCGCCTCGTGCATCAGGATAAACTCGAAGAAACGTCCCCGGGGGGCGAACGCGAAGAGGAGATTCCACGGTCCGATCCTGCCGCACCAGCGTTCCCCGCGGGAGCGTTCTTCCCGCAGGAGCTCGGTCATGGGCTCCTTTCCCTCGAGCATTGCGTCGTAGGCCGCCGTCATCATTCGCCGGCCTCGGTTGCTGGCAAAGGCCCCCACCGACAACTGTATGTGCGGATGCAGGATGCTGCTGCCTGAATGAGGGGCGTAATTCCAGTTCAGTGCAAAGGCGTTGACCGACGTGTCGTAGGCCGAAACCCGGTTGATGAAGTCCTGGGCCAGCCGCAACCCATCAAGGATCTCCCGGGCCTTCCAGGCGTCGAGGGGAACATAATGCGCTTTTGAGAGGATGATGAGGGCGCAGTAGCGATCATATGGAAAGAGATTGGGGATCAGGGTTGCCCCGCCACGCCCGAGCGTTCCTCCGGGCAGGAGCGCCTCCGCGAATTTTGGCGTTTTATTCTCCAAATGCTCGGGGCAAAAAGGGCATGAAGCGCGTGTTTCCCTGGCCATCGCCTCCAGGTCGGGAAGGCTCCATTCTCTCAGCGGCACGTTGATGACGCGTGAAACCTCCCCCGTCAAGGGATCGACTCGTATCTCCACCCAAGAGGATTTTGGGTTTCCTTCCGTGTCGTAAAGGGTGATTTCTTCCTTGTAACGTTTCAGTTCCATGGCCTTCCTTGTTCCCGTAAATTTACAGAAACAGCCCCCAAAAAGCAAGGGCGCGGGCATCATGTTACCCGGTTCCGCGTTTCTTGCGAGGAGCCACTTTCTTGACACCCCGGTGAAAATATGAGAATCTTCAGACAAGATTGATGAGGAGGAATTATGCACCATAACAGGCGTTTTATCACCATAATCATTTTTTGTGCCTTCAGCATTTTTCTGCTCTCATGCTTTGGGAGCAACAAGAAAACCGTCGAGAAGGAAAAGGAGATCGTCACGGAAAACGGCGAGGACTACGTCAAGGTTCCCAATCCAATGTATACCATCTGGCGGGGCCAGCCCGAATATGTCTATGTTCCGAAATCCCAGTACCGCCCGCTTTTGGGTGAGCGATTCGCGGGAGAAGACGTCCGCATCAAAACCAAGTTTCTTGAAAGAAAGATCGCACGGCTCGAAAAGAAACTGAAATCAGGGGAATATATGGGCGGAGGCAAAGGTGTCGCCATTCCCGCGGACCGCGTTATGAAAAAAACCGTTGTCATCCTTCCCATTGAAGACCAAACTGGCACTTTGGACAAGGACAAAGAGGCGCTCTTTTTCCAGGCCGTCTCGGCGGACCTCGCGCAAACCAAGAAGGCGGAACTGGTCGGCCCGACCGTCCTCAAGACCTTCGAGGAAAAGAAGTGGTGGACCAAGGACGATATTGACGAGAACCTCTTGGGACAGGCGGGTACCGCCATGGGGATCCAGGCCTTCATGAAGGTCAAGATTAACCACATGGAAATCATCAAGCGGGTGGACGGAAATAAGCAGGATTACACGGTCACCATGTCGCTTACTTTAACCGTGTTTGACGGTCTTTCAGGCCACAAGATTTATACTACGCCCATCCAAGTTCTCCCCGAGGAAATCCTCCCAGGCAAGACTCCCCTGATAGTGGAGAAAAAGGCCTTGCGGGCCGCCGCGGCCAAGATCGCCCTTTCTGCCGTCAATCCTCTGAGCAAGCTGGAATGGTTTACCCACGTGGTCCGCGTTGACAAGAAAAAGGTTTACATTCTCGGGGGACGGGACAACGGTCTTTACGTGGGGGACCTTCTCAACGTTTACGACAAGCCAGGCAAGGAGATCTTCAACCAAATGACCGGGGAGTTTCTCGGACGCGAGCCGGGCCATTTCAAGGGCAGGCTTCAAGTGGTCGAGTTTTTCGGGATTAACGCCGCCATAACCAAGCCTGTGCTCGGCGATACCTTCAAGGTCGGCGATTTCGTGAAACTCGCGCGATAAAGATCTCTTCTCTCTTCTGCGCGCTCGGCGTCCCTTTGCGGGGCCCATCATGATAGGTGATGAAAAAAAATCGGGGATCGACCCGGTCGTAATCTTTCTACTCATTTCCCTGTTGATTCACGGGCTTCTCTTTTACTTTATCCCAAAGCTTCACATCAACCTTCCCAAGCCCAAGAAGAAACGTGAAAAGCCTATCTCGGTGCAGCTCATCAATGAACCTGTCAAGGGGGAGAAAAAAACACCCAAAAAGGCGACCGCCCTGGGAAAGGAAAATATTACCGTCAAGAAGGAGACCCGTCCGAAAAACAAGCCGAAGGTTTCCGGCGAACAAAAGGTGGTAAAATCCCGTCCGCTGCCGCCGCCCAAACATCCGCCCAAGCCCAAGGTGGAAGCCAAAAAGCCGGGGATCAAAGTGGCCCCTATTCCGCAGAAATCCCCGGCCCCGCCGAAAAAAGAGGCGAAGGTCAAACTAAAACCCAAGCCGAAGGCGGAGAAGAAGGCCAAGCCTGTTTCCAAGGTCAAAAAGTCCGAAAAGGCAAAGCCCAAGGAAAAGGTCCTGGCTACCCCCAAAAAGGCGCCGGTAAAGATTGCCAAAACGGTTCCCAAGCCACGGATCCTGCCCCGAAAGAGGGAAGAAAAAGGGAAAAGAGAGAAGAAAAAACCCTCTCCCAAGTCCACGCCAGCGCCGGGAACGGCGCCCCGGACTCAGGCCCCGCCCGCGCCTGAATCCCTCTTCCCATCCGCGGAAACACTCCACCAGATAGAGCGGAAGTTTTCCCACACTTATCCCAAGGATGTGGCAAAGGGAGACGTGATTTCCCTCAACACAAAGGAGTTCAAATACATCTCCTACTTCACACACATCAAACGAAAGATAGAGCTGGTCTGGGAATATCCCCGGGCCGCGGCGGAGATGGGCCAGGAAGGCAGCCTCCTCCTTCGTTTCACCATCCTGAAGGATGGGCGGCTGGGCGGCGTGAAGCTCCTCCGCTCCTCCGGCTACCGGCTGCTGGACCGAGAGGCCATCCGAGCTGTCAAGGCGGCCGCCCCCTTCAATCCCATCCCTGACCGCCTCCACAAGCATCGCCTCAACATCATCGCCACCTTCAACTACTCCCTCGGTTTCAAGTTTGTCTATTGACGGACTCGTCACTCCCCTGTCCAATGTGGTATGTTCGGCATGAAAAGGAGGCCGTTTCCTTGATAAGGATGGAGAACCTGACAAAGCGTTACGGGAAAAACACCGCGCTTAACAATCTTACCCTTCATGTTAAGGAGGGGGAGTTCTTCGGCTACCTGGGGCCCAACGGCGCGGGGAAAACGACCACGGTCAAGATTTTGACCTCCCTGGTGAAGCCGACCGCCGGCACCGCCACCATCGGAGGGCATGACATCACCCGGTCCTCCCTCGCCGCGAAGAAACTGATCGGCGTGGTTCCCCAGGCCATCAACCTGGACATGGAGCTGACCGCCTGGGAAAACCTCCTGATCCACGGTCTGCTCTACCGGATGAAGCGTGGCGCCATCCGGGCCGAGGCCCGCAAGTGGGCGGCCTTCGTGGGGCTCTCCGGCGCCCTGGACAAGCCGGTCAACACCTTCTCCGGGGGGATGAAACGCCGGCTCACCATCGCCCGCGCCCTCCTTCACGGTCCCCGGGTTCTCTTCATGGACGAGCCCACCGTCGGCCTGGACGCCTCCGGCCGGCGGGACCTGTGGGGGCTTTTGAAGCGCATCAACCGGGAAGGCGCCACCATTTTCCTCACTACCCACTACATCGAGGAGGCGGAGGCCCTCTGCGACCGGGTCGGCATCCTCGACCGTGGACGCCTCATCGCCCTCGACACCCCCGCGGCCCTCATCGCCTCGGCGGGAAAGATCGTGGTCGACGTCTTCGAGGGGGATACCCTGACCAGTCGTTTCTTCCCGGACCGGGCCTCGGCCGGGGCCTTCGCCGCTACCGTCCAGGGCAGCGCCACCATCCGTAACGCCAACCTGGAGGACGTCTTCGTCAAGCTCACCGGACGGAGGGTCGTGCCATGAAGGGCTTCGCCGGGGTTTTCACTCGGGAACTCTTAATTATCAAGAAACGCTTCCTCAAGATGTTGATATCCTTTTCCATCACACCCCTCCTCTACCTCATCGCCTTCGGCTGGGGCCTGGGACAGAGAATGACGGTGGAGGGCGTGCCCTACATCACCTTTCTCATCCCGGGACTTATTGCCATGGGAAGCATGACCCGCAGCTTTGCCATCTCCAGCGAGATCAACATCGCCCGCTTCTACTGGCGCATCTTCGAGGAGTTCCAGGCGGCGCCCGTCTCCGATCTGGCCATCGCCGTCGGCGAGGTCCTGGGCGGCATCCTCCGCGGCTTCCTCGCCACGGCCATCATCTGCCTCTTCGCCCTCCTCTTTCGCGTCAGGCTCCACGTCAACTGTGTTTTTCTCCTCGCCGTCCTTGCCAACGCCTTCACTTTCAGCTCCCTTGCGCTCATTACCTCCATGATCGTCCGCTCCCACGCCGACCAGTCCATGCTCAACAACTTCGTCATTACCCCCATGGCTTTCCTCTGCGGCACCGTCTTTTCCCTCAAGGCCCTTCCCGGCTGGGCCCACATCCTCATTGCCTGGCTTCCCCTGAGTCCCGCCACCCGAGCCATCCGTGCCGCCGCCCTGGGACGTCCCATGCCCTGGGGCGCCCTTGTCACGGTCTTCTGCTTCGGCATCGTCTTCTTTATCCTTGGCACCTACACCATCCGAAGCGCGAAGGCGTAAAACCGGAAATTCTCCCCCGCGCAAAGCCGCAAAGCCCGCAAAGAAAACTAAATTCTATATTGTCTTTAAACCCTTAGGGTCTTCGAACCTTCCTTGAGGCAGGGTTTTATTTGCCACTGATTTGCACGGATGAACACAGATTGAAATCAGGTAAAAGGTGAAAGCTCAAAGCTGAAAGCAAAAAGTCTGAAGCTATAACACGCTCCAATCCTGGCAGAGCACTTCCGCCTGTTCGAGAACGAGTTCCGTGGCCCGTTGCTGCATATCCGGCGGATAACCGTATTTTCGCAGGATGCGTTTGACCAATACGCGAATCTGGGCCCGGGCGTTCTCGCGAACCTGCCAGTCGATGGTTATGCTCTGTTTCACGCGGTTAACAAGTTCCTGGGCCAGGAAGCGCAATTTTTCATCGCCCATGACCGCCCGCGCGCTTTCATTTTCAGCCAGGGCATCGTAGTCTCTTGAGCACGCTTTGTGTAATAGAGGCATCCAAACGGAACAAATCGCTTTCGGCACCAGGGGTGAAATCAACCTGATACATCATTAAACCAAGCCCAGCCTTGCAGCTACTTCCTGTGCGGATGCCGTTTTCCCCTGATTCCACGGCTTTCAAAGGATGTTGAAGTCCCTCAACGAACTCGTCGCGCAATCGTCCTTTTTAGAGTGTCAGGAAACAACAAACGCGAAAATTTGGGAGAGGCAAAAAAGGCATCCCCAACCGCTTTTGTGCTCCATTCTATAAAAGCGGGGGGCCAATTTCTCACAAGAAAACGGGGCTGCACCTCTTTGACAATGATATCTTTTTGCCGCAGATAAGAAAGGATAAATCTGGTCATCGATTCCGCGGAGCTTGATGTGATTAAGCCAAGGTCTAATATCTGGAGATGGTTTCCCCTGCCGAGATACAAAATGTTTTTATATGTCCGCCATACACTTTCTTTTAGGTCCCGTTTGCCCCGCTTGATACTCGCATCCAGTTGTTTCCTCTGGGCGTCATCCAGTTTTAATTCCTCATCCCTGATGTTCTCCCAAGCAATCAGCTTGCGGGCCTCCTCCCTCACCGGGCCACCAAATTTAGGGACTACCCAAAACAGCGGCGCCGCCGGGCCGCAGGATCCTGTAGGCTTCTTCGAGCACCGCGCGGGGGTCCGCGACGAAGCAGAGGGTCACAACCAGGAGGCAAACGTCAAAGGCCCCGGCATCAAAGGGAAGCCGTTTCCC
>JALSPC010000149.1 GCA_026986155.1 bacterium | reverse complement strand
AGAAGAACCAAAATCGAGGCCCGCCACATACCATCCCCCGGCGGAAATATAATGAATGGAAATTCTATGTCGTGCGCAAAGATGAATAGCTTGAGTGGTGATCTGAGGATAGCCATGCAAGACAAGGGCTTCAACCTCGTTGATAGGAAAAGTTTGCTCTTCTTGTCCGAGGGATCTTACTTTAAGCGTATCCCCCGAGCGCGAGATCCGCGCGGACGGTTCAAGGATGTGAATAACCTGGCGTTCAATGTCCGGCGGAAAAAGTCGAATCGCATCCCATGTTGGGTTGTCAGCGAAACGCTCCTCTTCGGGCAAACATACAGGGGCCAGCGAGCAACGAATGCAAAGCCTATCGTTGTCGGTGACCGGGGGACGCTCCGTGGAATGCCGCAGCTGCCGCGCGCGGGCCACGGCCCCGTGAACAGCCCGGCGCGCCTTTTCGTCCAGCGGAACCCTTACCGTAACGTTCTCAGCGTGGTAACGCACCCGACCCTCGGGCACCATACGTCCAATCTCCCTTTCAAGCAACATGGCATACGCCGATACCTGCAAGGCATCAGACGGCCAGGCTGTGGTTTTCCCATCTTTTCTGCGGGGCCGGCCGCGCTTGTGCTCGAAGGGGATCAGGGATCCGTCCCGATACTCAAGGCAATCAACTTTCCCAGTGAGTCCGATTTCCCCATCCGTCAATTCCAACGTGCGCCAACGCCCCTTTTCTTCTCCCGCCTTGGCGAGTTCCTGATGCAGAGTTCGTCCCGCATAGACAGCGTCGTCCGCTACGCGGATCTCTTCCACTTCTTCCAAGTAGAAGAGACGCTCGCAATAGGCCAGCGCATGCAGGGCCATGACACGGATAAGGGGTTCTTGAAATTCGCTCATATCCCCTTACCAAGGCGGCGTTATCGAAACCCAGGAGTTCTCCTCGGGCGTGTCGGATAAGACATTCATCTGCCTAAGTTCGAACTGTTCCCAACGGGTTCCCTTGGCTCCCACGTGATCAGGCCAGACAGGTAAGGTAAGGTTACCCTTGGTGTCGCGCACGAGGAGCCGCCCCGCTTGAGGGTCTTCATTATCCCGCCATGGACGGATCTCGTCCACCATGTGCGTGCTTTCTCCCAATGAAAGCGCCCCAAAACGTAAAACCGCAGCAGGTTCCTCAAAGGACTGTTCAAGGCGCTCAACTAGAGCGCCCCCCCCCTCCTTCTTTCCCCTTTTAACCCAAACAGATAAGCGTATGTCAGTAAGCAATTCCTGAAAGTCAGGGCGGACATTGGCTCCGAGACCCAGCCCTACTTTGAATTTCGGTTCTTCGCCAAACCTTTCCTTATACCATTTCTTGAACTTTTCTCTTTCCTTTTTCTTGTTGGGTACCACATGTTGATTGCCGGATGGGTCCACACAAAGGTTTTTCTCTTTGACTCGCCACAGGGTTCTGAGCACCACCGACCGCGCAGGGGTTGAGACCAGCGCCAAGGCAATTTCTGCCCCTTGATGTACGAGGCGGTTAGATTCCCCCACGAGCGACAAGAGCATACCATAGACGGTAGAAGGAGGAGGGCAGGGATAGGTTTCCCAGTATTCCCGGGCATAGCCCACCCGGAAACCGGCCACGGGAACCGAAACAAATAATCGAAGCGGTGAATTGTCCATAACCCCTGCCCTCTTCTATGACAAACTCAAGTTTCCCCGAAGACGGGATTTAATTACTTCGGCGGCTTCCTTGACACCCCGACAAACGGCGCATCCAAGCGTCTTTAGCTTCTCACCGTCTGCGGAATGGGCAATGGAGCCACCTGCTACCACCTCTTTGGGATCGATGTCCCCTGCCTCCAGCCTCTTGATGACATCAGGCACGCACAGGCTGCCGTCTTTACCCAGTGAGAATCCGTAAAGTATCCGGGGCGCAAAGTCGTCGGTCCAGCGGAAAATGATGGAATCCGGCGAAAAGTCGAAGAGGAAACGGGCCTGGTTTCCGGCAACATCGGCAAGATTCACAATGGCGTCCACCACGTCGAGCGCCCGCTCCTTTCGGGCGAGTTCTTCCGGCGTCAGCGCAAAGCCGTACTGGTATCGGGTCGCATGGACCTCCGTGCCGTAAGGGACGGGATCCTTCCCGGTGCTGCTGGCGGAAGGGGTAGCCCCCACGCTGGCGGCGTTGAAGGTGATGTCGCCTGCAAAAGGTGTCAAAGATATGGCCCGGGTGACCTCCAGCCTGGCTCTGCGAATGATAGCTTTGCCACGACCTTTCTTCTTGCCTCCCGATTCCTCCGGGTTCGCCTCTTCTTTTGCGGCCTCGGCGGACATAAAACCGAGCACGTCGTCGTCGATATGCTCTTTCCACGACTCGAAGCTACGGTCTTTCCACTTATGTTCTGGTTTGTTCTCCCCATCTTTCCAGACGCGGTTAAGGGCTTCCTCGCCCTTGACTCGCTGCCAGTACCACCTTATGGCGAAGCGGATGGCCTCGGCCGATACGGTGGTGTGTACCTCGTCGTTCCAGAGGATCTTCTGGAGGGTGGTGATATTACCCTCGGTTTCGGCGCGGTTGTTGGCCGCCGTGCCGTGGTTCGTGACGACAAGTCCAAACAAGTGCTTAGCCATTTTCTCCTCCTTCTTTTTCCCTTCCGGTTCCCAACAAAACTCTTTCTTCCTCTCGGTTCGCTGGTTTATAGCTTGCAAGGGCAAGCAGGGCCAGGTCCCTGGCCTTCTGCCAGTTCTGCTCGTCAAAAAGCGCCAAAACCTCCCTCCACCCGCCCTGCAGGGACGCCAATGACCCCCCGCTCCTGGCCCAGAAATCGGTTACTGCCGCCCGGATGGTTGCCGCGTTCTTACTGCGGGAAAACCCTACCCTGAGCCGCTCGAACTCCCGGCTAACCAAGTCGTGAAATGAGATTCCTTCTTTCCCGGCACGCTCGCCGAGCTGTCCCATGCGTCTCCGCCATGCCTCGTGACAGGCCTCGATAAAAACCCTTTCAGAACTCTCAGGAAAAACATCTTTGCCTTGAATCATCTTTGCCAATCCTCCTTTTTCATAATTAAATATGTGTTCCCTCACGTCTTTATCTGCAATAAAGTCAGCAAAACCCTGCCACCAGGGCCGCCCTTCCACGACGTTGCGCGCTATGAGCTCCGGCGCCTGGGGCACGTCCCAGAACGGATCGCCCTTCTCTGGCCGTATCAACTTCACTTCGAAAACCTGTCGAGCTACTTGGAAGGGACGAAGGTCATGACGTCTTTCGACCCGAACCTCGAAAATCTCTACTCGGGTTTTCTGCTGGGAGGACCACGGAACGGTGCCAAAGGAGAAGACGCGGCATCCGCTCACTGCCAGGTCTTCCACCAGGTGTCGCGCATTGAGTTCGGCCAAAACGCGAAGGCCGGCCTCCGCGGTTCCTGCCGCGGTGAGACGCTGCACCCCGTGTTCGAGAAAAACCCTGCGGGCACCGGCGTAAATGCGGAGGTTATCTATCTCCGGAATCACCATGGCGTAACGGGGACGGACGCCACCGCCGCGCCGGTGAATCTCGAAATAGATGGCTCCCACGATGAGGTAGCGCAACGCCAGCGCCAAGCCGGGAGGGTTGTCCAAATCGGTGTTTTTTCCCAGGCCCATGTGGCGACTTCCTCCCCCGGGATAGAGCCAGCCGACAAGCCGGTTCATGGCTCCAGGTTGGAAATCATCCGGTTTCCGGTGTGCATAGCTGAAGATCTTATGATATCTCAGCATCGTTGATATGTCGTCTATGGCTATGGTGAGATTTCCTCTCGGATCATTGGACTTGTCGGCCTTTCTCGTTCTCCCATGCTGAAGCACCGTTCCAAGTACAGCCTCCTGCAACACCACGGCATGCTGGGGGTGCTGGTCTGGGTCACCCAGGGCGGGGAAAGAGAAAAACCCCTCTTGGCTCATCCCAAAGGAGACATCGAAGAGTTCTTTGAAGAAAGCCTCTTCATCATTCCAGGACAGCGAGACGGACGTTTCGTCTCTTTTCCACGAACCAAACCGGCCCACACGTATCTTGAAGTTGGTGTCGTTTTCTATGGCCTCCAGCGTCATCCAGAGTCCCGCCAGACCCGCCTTGTGCAGGGTGGTCATGCCGGGATCGAAAAGGGAAATTTTCAAAAAACCGTCCTTTTTCTCTTTCACTTTTTTGCCCATTTGGCCCCCCATCTCTCGTCGTAGTCTATTCGACCGCTTGGTGCGATCCACGCGTGGCGTGCTCTCCGCCAGCCGTTCATCTCCCGGGACACTTCTTCAGAAAGGAGCATGGGTATCTCGTGGCGAACGATGAACTGTCTCGATGGTTTCCCCCCTGCATTCATGAGGTCTTCTTCACGCACGACCGGGATGGTGTAGCCCGCCTCCCTTAGAGGTGCCTGCCCGCTGAATTTGCCGCCGTCGAGCCATTCCGAACGAATACTGGTTCTATCCTCCTGCTCATCTGCAAGGGCCTCGAATTCTCGCGCCAGGTCCTTTTGCGACACGGGTCTGCCTGCAAGCCTACGCAGCCACCGGCGGGCATCTTCAAGGTCATCTTTGTCATAAGGTGCGCTGTGAGAAGGCTCGCGGATTATTGCATCGCAAGGTAGAGAATCGGGTCTGGCCCTTCTGTTAAGCCGTCCCAGCCTCTGGATGAGCGCTGGTATGGGGGCCAGGTCTGTCACCAGAAGGTCGGCGGAAATGTCGAGGGAGACCTCGTACACCTGGGTTGTAACTGCCAGGACTGCTCCCTCGCTTTTGAAAGCCTTAATGATCTTGTTGTGATGCTTCAATCTGTCGATGTAGCGGAAGCGGCTGTGGTAGGGTAAAACCTCGTCAGTGCCAAATCTGGATTCGGCTATCCTGCCCATCTCGACGCATCTTGAGACGGTGTTACATACCCAAAGCACCTTTTTCCCCTTTGCCAAGGCGCTTTTCACTTTCGGCCAAGGGTCTTCATTTGAAACTTTCAACGCGTAACGCTCGATCTCTTCGAGCTCTGCCGGCCCATTGATGATGTCAATCTGATTGTCGAGAGTGGTCGCCAACGCTTCACGACGTTTCACTGGAAGAGATGCCGTCATCAACAGAACCGGGGTTCCCTTGAATGCCTCAAGGAAGCGCAGCAATGCCCTCCACAATCGGCTGTCGTACTGGTGGATCTCGTCGAATATGAAGGCGGCATTCATAAAAGCCGGAGAGGTATAGAGTGAGTGGCGGCTGTTCTGAATGATTCCCAGGACCGTGTCGGCGGTACAAACGGTAATGGGAACATCCCAAGACACCAGGGCGTTGATACCTAATCCCGCATCTTGGCCTGAAGGGCCGGATTCGGTTTCGAGAACTCGCTCTATGTCCACCTCGCTCCTGCTGTGTAATAGGGCGCTGTTCTCGTGCATCTCTGATGGTATGATGTAGTCACGGTATCCTTCGGTGGCCGTTCCGGTTGTGGGATAGCAGAGAAACAGTTTCCGTCCTTCCGCCCGCTTTGTGGCCCACATATACGCGGCAACGGTCTTGCCGCTGCCACAACCGGCACGAACCAGGGCCACACGGCTCGACGCATTCTTCACCTGACATTGGAATTCCCGGGGCTTATGCCCTTGAAGCCTCTTCGTGACGATATTGCCAATATCGACTTCCGAACACCGACGTCCCAGTGTACGGGATATCCACTTTCCGATATCCAGCTCCCTTTTGACAGGAAGGGCTGAGCCGGCGATATCTGCCGCCATGAGCAGGGCCTTTACGATTGGCACGAGTTTGGGTTTATTCGGTTCTTTCAGAAACCACCGCCGAAGCTCACGCAAGGGTCGATCTAAGAGATCGATTGTCACGTCTTTCAATTCAGGGAAAGGGACAACAATGCCAATGGTCTCTCCCGCCTTTTCAAGGCACTCCTTGAAATCCTCGTGCCCCATGTAGTAGCGCATCTCTGTACCTCCGCTACCATCGCGAACATCTATGTCCTGGGCATTTGCGGCCTTGAGATGATGCCCGAGGACAGCGCAGAGAACCAAATCTTGCAGCGCGCTGTCTCCACCGAAAAGCCAAAACGCGAAGTCCTGACTCCATAAAGGCAGCCACGCGCTCATCCACTCGTGGCGAAGGGCTTGCCTCATCCCCTCCCTGTTTCCCCACATGATTTCCTGGAATTGAGAATTTGCCTTTCCGAGATCATGGAGCAAAGCGGCTCGTAAAAGGGCCTTTTCTGTAAGTTCTGCATCGCCTTGGCAGATTCCAAAGGTTTCCCAAAGCGCGCCGTCGAGGTTTTCCATGATGGCCCTTGCTGAGGTTACAACCGCCATCGTATGCCCAACCAGCGTCTCCTCCGTACTAGGATGAGCCGGATCCTGGGGTTTTTTGGCCAAAAGTATTTGGGGGGCTTTTTGAATGGTTCTTTTCCTCCTCACCTGGCGGGAATAAACAAGCCGCATCCAAAGCGGCGCCTGCCGCCGATACCCTCTTCTTGAAGCCTGATAGATTCCTCGGCGCTCAATTCTTCCACTCGCAGGGCGAAGCCCACGATCTCTTTGTCTCGTATGCGCAGGGTTCTTCGCAAATACGGTGAGCGGGAACCCGAGCCTTTTCCTTTGTTTGCTTCGGAGATATGCGATTGCGCTATGAGCGAGGGTTTTCCTTTGATATCCATGTCGTCTAATTGTCGCTTAACGGCCGCGAGAAATCCTTCCGGTTCCGTGAACCCTTTTATGATGACCAGCCTGCTATAGAGACTGGCCGCGGGTATCAGGGCCCTCGTGTTAGGGGTGCCTACGCGGATATTGTGTCCGGCAAGTTGAAGCGACTTCCCGGAGAGAGCCAGAAGGGGTTTAATTTTCTCTATGGGTGTTCTGATGGACAACCTGCTCCGCTGGGTAAGGGCCAACAGACGGTTTCCGATGAACCGCCCGTTAACGGGATGAATCCCAATGTCTCTGTTATCATGGATCTCCGGCAAGTTTTCCGCTATCGCGGAAAAAAGGTGATAACCATGATCAACAGGCAGGGTTTTGCCGATCAAACGGAACTGTAAATCAGCTTTTGGCATGAAAAACCTCCCCGGTGGTTTTTAAAAAATATGACACGCGAATGGCTAAACGCCTTGTATGTCCAAAAGCCTTATATTAAAACTGCCTCTTTGATTTTCACAGAAAATTGTTTTCCCATAAAGGAGGGGTATTCATACGGAGAATTCAGAATCGGATGTTCAAAGAAATGCTTGTCCACAATGACCTTTCATAAAAAAGCAGTTTGCGAACCAAAAAGGACTGCCTAATTATGAATTATTTCATACCACAAAATTTCCCAAATGTCAAAAGCGATGGGCGGGGGAAGACGCCGTCTTGTCTTTGTTCTTGCTGTAATTTCAGAAAATTACTGTGCCTTTGTGCGCCATTTTCTTTCTTTGCTTTACATTTTCAAAGTTTTCTTTGCAAGCCCCAAGGCTTGGCGTGGCGAAAAAGTTTTAGGTTTTAAGTTGTTAAGTTTTAAGCTAATATCGAAATCCCGTTCATCCCGTCCATCCTGTCCATTTTTAGTTTGAAGGACGGCCGCTATGCGGCCTTGAAGGCTTAGGAAAGATAAGTTCAAGATTTGAAGCTCGAAGTCTGAAGGGTTTTGCTTCGTCAGGCTTCCACCTTTAGGTTAAAAAATTGAAACCATGCAAACTTTCCTGTATGATGTGTATGTGAAAAAGGGGGTGGAAGCGATGAAAATTCAAAAACAGGAAATTTTGGATGTGGTGAGGCAGCTTCCAGAGCAGATCTCTGTTGAGGAAGTCATGGAGCGGCTGCTTATCTTAGCCAAGGTAGAAAAGGGTCTTAAAGAAGCAAATTCCGGAAAGGTGGTATCTCACGTCGAGGCCGAAAAAAGAATGGAAAAATGGTTGAGATAAAGTGGACTGAGCAGGCATTAAAAGACATTGAAGGGATAGCGGAATATATTGATAGAGGTCATCACCGTTTACCACTCCGCAAGGCTTTTGAACAATATTCTCGATTAATAACCCCAATATTTTGATCCCAAAGTCGTTTGTTTCTTGTCCCTTAAAGGTTGCGCGCGCGCTTCGCGCCGTGATGTGCCGCCTTTGGCGGCCGTGATGAGCACGCTTCGCGTGCCGTGATCTGTGACGAGTAAGAAGTTTTAGGTTTTAAGTTGTTAAGTTTTAAGCTAATATCAAAATCCCGTTCATCCCGTTCATCCCATCCATTTTTAGCCTGAAGGGCGGCTGCTTCGCGGCCTTGAAGGCTGAAGACTGAAGTATTGAAGTATTTTGCTTTGAGCTTTGAGCCTTGAGCTTTCACCTGATTTTAATCTGTGTTCATCCGTGCAAATCTGTTGCCAATAAAACCGTATCGCATGACACGCGCTTCATGCCGTGATGGACAAAAAGTGGACTTCTTTAACCGCCTTTCAATAAACCTCATCATGTGTTCCTATGGCAAGGAGAAGAATATTGTCCTCTTTATCTTTTTCGCCTTTTACAAAGTCAAACACAATACGTAGATCATATCCGGCACTGCAGGCCCATGATCCAGAGAGTTTCCCCTTTAGCTAGTGCGTTTCCAACTGTGCCACGAACGAATCCCAGGCAAGAAGGTTCAGCGTTTCGGCAACTTTTTCATGTAAATCCGGCCTCTTTTGAGCCATCTTTTTGTAGGACCGTTTGAAAGTCGGGCCCCAGATTATTGCCCTCATGATTCAAGATCACGCATAAGGTCTTCAACCGTTCCCTTTCGGCATTCCCCGCGGGCATATTCTTCCCTGGCTTCTTTTACCATTTGCGCAAGATGTTCTCGCTTTTCTTCTATGAGGCGCCGCTTGACAATCTCGATGATGGTTTCCCTTTGTTCTTCCGGCAAGGACTCAATAATTTCCAGGGCCTCTGCAAATGTCGCGGTTCTCATGGGCTATCCCCTCCCTGACGGGTGAAAACGTTTTTTACATTTTGCAAGGTGTTATGAAGTCTCCAAATATTCCTTCCGTAAAATTTTTAAGCCGAAACACCTTACCTCCCACCACCGGCCTACACACCTTTGTAGGAAAGAATGGGTAATTTAGGCATTGACGACGACTTCAAGACCCGTGGTGAATTTTTCCCTCGTCATGAGACTCTCTTGAACATCTTCCAGCATACCAATCTCGCGCGCGTTTTCGATGAAAAGCTCCACGGCCTCTTTCAAATTTCCAACCGCCTTCTCAATGGTGTCACCACAACTTGCAACATTGAGCTCCGGACATTTCGAAACATTCAAAACAAAGAAGTAGCCAGAAAAATCAAAAAATCTGCGGAAATCTGTGTAATCTGCGGATTATGAAAGACGCGATGCCGTTGTCATCCCCCGCAATCGGTGACCGTCGCGAAATCCCTACTCCCGCGCCAGAGTCGTTTTGCCGCACTGCCGGGGGCCCAGCAGGGCAACCGCCGGGTTGTGTTTCAACCGCTCCTTGACCATGCGAACGAGGTTTGCGCGTGGAATCCGCATGATTCCCTAATATACCTTGATAATTTGGATGTCAAGTCCCAATTTTCAAAGTTTATGGGCAAATTTGATGCGATCATCCGGGATTGGCGACGCACGAAAGCAAGGTTGGCAAAAAAATCATAAAATCTGCGTAATCTGTGATCGATATGGCAATTTGCGTCTATCTGCCGGTTTCCACGCCCCTGTGGTCAAGGTGTTTATCAAGAGGTTTCCTTTCCCCCCGGGTCCACCATCAAAGGCGGTGGGTTTAGAGAAAGCTAAATAAGATCAGTCCAAGACCATTTCTACCCACTCACAGTCCACATGAAACTGCCGCGGATCTTGGGACTCTCGTGTCCGCTTGAAGCATTGCGGTATATATGTTAAATGTAAAAACAAAGCAGGTTAAGAATGCCCTTAAACTCTGAACAAACATTAAAGATTATACGGACAGTTCCCGCGAAAGAGGGCAAAATCTTTTATTTGAGTGGCGCGTGGACCCTTTCCAATCTCCCTGAGATTGAAAAAGCACTGAAAAAATATCGCGAGTTCAAACACCCTTCTTATCCCCTTATCCTGGATATTTCAGGCATCACGCTTATCGACACGGCGGGAATGCTCTTTTTTCTCAAAGCCCGCGAGACCTTGAGAAATAAAGCCAGACGAAAAACGGATATCTCTGTTCGGGGTGTCGGCGTCAATGAGGAATTTCTCAAGATGTTCCGGCTTATCAGGCGTTACAAAAAAGAACGAGCCCTTCCCAAACCACGCCCCCGAAATCCCTTTGCGTCCTTTTTCGAGGCTATAGGTCGGCATTTCTTCAACGGCATCGACAGCGCGTTTCTCTTCCTCGATTTCATCGGAAGGACCTACGCCACCTTCCTGCGGGACCTTTTGCGCTTCTCCTTCAGGATTCGGGAGATTTCCAATCTGGTAAAAAAAGCTGGCGTCATGGCCCTGCCCATTATCGGCATCACCACCTTCCTCATCGGTGTGGTTATCGCCTTCCAAAGCGCCGTGCAGCTCCAGCAGTACGGCGCCAATATCTTCATCGTGGAAATCGTCAGCATCGCCATCGCCCGTGAACTTTCCCCCATTATTACCTCTATCGTAGTCGCGGGCCGGAGCGGCTCTTCTTACACGGCGCAACTGGGTGCCATGAAGATCACGGAGGAGCTGGATGCCATGTCGGTTATGGGCTTCGATATCTTCCATTTCCTTATCCTCCCCCGTAGTATCGCTCTCATCATCGTCCTGCCCCTGCTCATCTTTTTCGGTGATATCATTGGAATCTTCGGCGGAATGATTGTGGCCAAGTATCAACTTGGGATCACCCCAATCTCCTTCATCGACCGTCTGTACGAGGTCTTCGCCATGCGCCATTTTTACGCGGGTATCATCAAGGGCCCCTTCTTCGCCGCCACTATTGCCGCTATAGGGTGTTTTCGGGGGCTGCAGGTCACCCGTGACACGGAAAGTATCGGAAGACAGACCACCATCAGCGTGGTGAACTCCATCTTCATGGTCATCATTATCGATGCCGTCTTCTCGATCATCTTCACGGAGCTGGGAATTTGAAAAAACCGCTCATCAGGGTGGAAAACCTCGTTACTCGTTTTGGAGACCACGTGGTTCACGACGGCGTCAATCTCACCATCTACGAGGGGGAAATCTACGGAATCCTGGGCGGCAGCGGCTCTGGAAAGACAACCATCCTCCGAGAACTCATCATGCTCCATGAACCAACGGCGGGACGGGTGACGGTCTTGGGACACGATCTGGGCGGGGCGCCGCGCGAACTCAGGCAGAGGCTTCGCACCCAGTGGGGTGTCCTCTTCCAGTTTGGAGCGCTTTTTACCTCGCTGACCATCGCGGAAAACATCGCGGTCAAGTTGAAGGAATATACCCGCATCTCTGACTCTCTCATCGACGATATTGTCGCCACGAAGCTGGAGATGGTAGGGCTGGATCTGAAGGTAGCGTCCCTCTATCCCTCGGAATTGAGCGGAGGGATGGTCAAGCGGGCGGCCCTCGCCCGGGCGCTGGCCATGGATCCCCGTCTTCTCTTCCTGGACGAACCCACATCGGGACTCGACCCCATCAGCGCGGAACAGTTCGATAATCTCATCGTCCAGTTGAAAAATTTACTGGGATTGACCATCGTCATGGTCACCCACGATATCGATTCCATCTTTACGGTGGTGGACCGCATGGCCGTCCTGGGAGACAGAAAGGTCGTGGCGGAAGGGAGCATCAACGAGGTGGTCCAGGTGAATCATCCCTTCATCCGCCAGTTTTTCGGGGGTAACCGCGCCATGATACGGAGGAAACATGGAAAGTAAAGGCAGCTACATCATCGCCGGCGTCTTTATCGTCATTTTCACCCTTGCCCTCGTGCTCGCCGTCATTTGGATGGGGAGGTTCACGGAAAAAAAGACGTATGACTACTATCTCATCAAGGTCAAGGAATCGGTCTCGGGCCTCCAGAAAGACTCCCCGGTCAAATACATGGGTGTGGAGATCGGGAAGGTCGACAAAATAAAAGTGGATCCAGACGACCCGGAAGAGGTGCTGATTACCATCAAGGTTCCCGAGGGGCTTCCCATCCGGAAGGGGATGTGGGCCACGCTCAAGAAAATCGGGATCACCGGCCTCTCCTACATCGAAATCTCCGGGGGGAACAAGAGGGCGCCCCTCTTGAAGAGCAAGCCCGGGCAGATTCCCGTGATTCCTTACAAGCCCTCCATGTTCGCCCGGCTGGGGGTCTCGGTGGAGGACCTGAGTTACCAGATCTCCAACGTCTCCAAGCGGATCGGAGAGGTCTTGAGCGACAAGAATGTGAAGAATTTGAGCGCTATCCTGGAGAACCTGAGGGTTTCCACAGAGAACATCAAGGGGTTCTTCAACGAGCAAAACGTGGAAAATGTCAAGTCACTTCTGAAGAATCTCAACGACGCCTCGGCAAGGCTTGATTCCGTTCTCAAACACGTGGACGACTTCGTGGCACAGAACAAGGAGATATCGCCTAAGCTCGAACAGCTTCTCGACACGCTCAACGCGGCCGCCAGCAACGCGAAAGCGGTTACCGAGCAAGTGCGGAAGGGGTTTGAGAAGGGGGACTATAACCTGCGGGCCCTTACCCAGGGCACCCTCGACAATCTCAACCAAATGATAGATCAAATGCAAGACATCACCATCCGGATCAACAACATCCTTGATGTCATTGAGAACAGCCCCAGCGACTTCTTCTTCAAATCCACAACCCCATTACCCGGTCCGGGGGAAGGAGTTAACCAAAGATGAAAAAAACCGTGTCCATCCTCGCCGTTTCTTTTCTGATCCTTTCCATCCTCGTTGTCGCGGCGTGCAGCTTCAGGCCCAAGCCCGTTACGATCAGGACCTACGTCATCGATTCCGGGGACACTTTAACCAGCGCCATCAAATCAAAAGCCAACCCCTACCCCTATACGCTCATCCTCCTATCTACCTTGGGAGCCCTGCCTTTCAGGACCCAAAAGATTCTATACCGAAGCTCCGGGATTACCCTTGCCCCTTATCTATACAGCCGGTGGGAATTCTCTCCGACCCACATGCTCACGACCAAGATTCTCAGGGCCCTCGACATCTCGAACCTCTTCAAAGCGGTCTCCTTCCGCGCCACGGGGGCAAAGGGAAATCTTTACCTCGAGTGCTCCCTCTTCGATTTCTCTCATCACGTCGATATGGCGCGCAAGTCCTCCTACGGAGTCATATCCGCGATGTTTCAACTCATCGACGGGAGAACACGGGATATCATTGCAAAAAAATCCTTCACCATCAAAAAACCGGCCCCAGAACTCGACGCGCAAGGCGCCGCTAGCGCGCTCAAGGCCGCGTCGGACGCGCTATGCCTGAAACTTATCGCCTGGCTGGACGAAACGGTGAATTCGATCCCCGCGACCCGTTAAAAACAGAATTATATACTTGACAGCACCATACCCCTTTGCTAAAAACGGACAACGAAATCATTTAGGAGGATTGCAGTATGGCAACAGAAGTTATGGTTCCAATGGTTGGAAAAATCGTGAGTGTGGAAGTCAAACCCGGCGACAGCATCAACGAAAACGATCCCATCGTCATTCTCGAAGCCATGAAGATGGAAATGCCGGTTCCCTCCCCCGCATCCGGCACCGTCAAGGAAATTCTTGTCAATCCCGGCGACGAGGTGGAAGCCGACAAGGTCATCGCCGTCATCGAATAAGGCGCAGGAGGCCTTTCATGGGCTACGAATTCATCACTTTCGAGAGGGACGGGAAGGTGGCGACACTGACCATCAACCGTCCTCCCTACAATGTTCTCGACATCCCGACCATGAAGGAAATGAACGCCGCGCTGGCGGAGGCAAAGAAGATGGAGGGATTGAGCGCCCTCGTCCTCACCGCCGCCGGCTCCAAGGCCTTCTCCTCCGGCGTGGATGTGAAAGACCACACCCCCGACAAAATGGACGAGATGATCGAGGTCTTTCATCAGATCTTCCGGACTCTAATCACTTTCGAGATTCCCACGGTCGCGGCGGTCAACGGCGTGGCCCTGGGGGGTGGCTGCGAGGTCGCCTCGTTTTGCGACATGGTCGTGGCCTCCGAACATTCCAAATTCGGTCAGCCCGAGATTATGGTGGGCGTCTATCCTTCCATGGCTGTCGCCTGGTTCTCCAAGATCATGGGACTCAAGCGTGCCTACGAGCTTATTCTCACCGGGAAGACCATCGACGCCAAGACGGCGTGCGACTATGGGCTTGTGAACCAGGTCATTCCGGACGACCAGTATGAGGAAGGAGTGAAGGCCTTCATCGGAGAGCTGACCGGCAAGAGTTCCGTGGTCATCAGGTGGGCGAAGAAGGCCATCGTCAGCGGCCTGGAGGTCCCCTTCGAGAAGGGACTCGCCGCCTCCGAGGTCATCTACAAGTACGCCCTCATGGAAACGGAAGACGCCAAGGAGGGGCTCGCCGCCTTCCTGGAAAAACGCAAACCGGTCTGGCAAGAAAAGTAAACCTCTACACACGGGACGCGCTTATGATTGTCGCAGGGGTTGACGCGGGATCTCTGTCCGCGGAAGCAGCGTTGGTCGACGACGGGGGAAAGGTCCTCGCCCAGTCTGTCGTTCTCATGGGCGGATGCAGCGCCAAGGCCTCGGAAAAGGCGCTCAAAGTCGCGCTTGAAGAAGCGAATCTTTCCATAGACGATCTCACCTACATCGTGGCCACGGGATGCGGGAGGGAGATCTCCCCTTACGCCAACGCCCGTGTCACGGAAATCACCTGTATCGCGCGGGGAGCCTTCAGCCTTTACCCCTCGTGCCGGACGATCATCGATATCGGCGGGCAGGACACCAAGGTTATCCGCGTCAACGAGCGGGGGATCGTCTCGGAATTCGATATGAACGACAAATGCGCCGCGGGAACGGGCCGGTTTCTCGAGGTGATGGCCAACGCCCTGGGGGTCGGCCTGGAAGAGATGGGGCAGCGCTCCCTCGATTTCGAGGAAGACCTGCAGATAAGCAGCGTCTGCACCGTCTTCGCGGAATCCGAGGTGATTTCACTCCAGTCCCAGGGAAAGAAGGTGAATGATATCCTGCGGGGCATCCACAAGGCTATCGCCGACCGCACCGTCGGGCTTTTGGAGCGCATCGGCGTGGAGAAGGACGTGGTCATGACGGGCGGCGTGGCCAAGAATATCGGCGTGGTTCGGGCCATCGAACAAAAACTGGGGTTGGCCCTTCTCATCCCCGAGGAACCCCAGACGGTGGGCGCCATCGGGGCCGCTCACATCGCCTTGCAGAAGGCGCGAAGCGCCTGAAACCGAGCGGTTGATCTAACCGGCATAGCCGCGATGCCCGATCTTATCCGGGCCTCGCGGTTTTTCCTGCGTCCTGTCCTTCCGCGTGGCCGCCACATAGTCGACCCAGCTCACAACCCGGCTCCATTTCCCGGTCTCGTCCATTACCCGGATCTCCACCCGACCCGCGGGGGGAGAGATGAAAAGGGTCTCGCCGCTTCGGCTCTTCGCCGCCAGTTTTCCATTGACAAACCAGTAGAGGGTTCCCCGGGCAACCGTGCCCACGCCCTTCAGGGGAAGCCCGCGGCTGTAGACACCCTCCCGGGACAGGAGGTAGAGGGTTTTTCCCGTGGGGGACAGGATGCGGACCTCCCCGCCCTCCTCTTCCACGCCACAGGCGGGTGAAAAGGGCGGCGGCGCGTGTCCCGGCAGGACGAGGAAGACCTTGCGCGTCAGTTCCCCCCGGCGGTAGGCCTTCCAGGGGCAGGCCCGGTACCCGCTGTCCCGTTCCACGAGGTAGGGCCTGTGCCAACCGCATCGGCGAGGGAGGGAGATACCCCGGGGAAAAGGCACCATCTCGGTTCTGGGGCAGTAGGGCCCCGCCGGCAACCCGCTTTTTGGACATACCTTGATCCAGGTGAGACCTCCTTCGGGCGGGGCGAACCTGGCGGGCCGGGAGCCCAAGACCTTCATGACATCCAGCAGAACGGGAAGGGCCGCCTCCGCGCCCGTCAGCCCCCTGACGCCCAGGCCGTCGAAGCGTCCCACCCAGATACCCACCGTGTATCGCGGGGTCACGCCGATAGCCCACGCGTCGCGCTGCCCAAACGACGTGCCCGTCTTCCAGGCCAGGTCGAATCCGCGCCAGGGCATCCCGTGGTTTTCACATTCCAGCGCCTGCAGGGTCAGGTAGGCCGCCCCCGGAACGATCCACTTCTTTTCCCTCAACGGGGTTCCCTTCAACAAGCGGACACCGCCGACTCGCCCGTGGCGCGCCAGACCGGCATAGAGGTTCGTCAACGCGAGAAGGGAAATCTCCACGCCCCCCGTGACGGCCGTCAAGCCCGGGTCTCTCTTCCACGAAAGTCCCGCCTTGCCGAGGAACCCGAGAAAGGCGTCCTTCCCCACCTCCCGAAGGAGATTCACGAAGGGAAGATTCAACGACAGAGCGAGGGCCGTCTTGGCCGGGACCATGCCCCGAAAACGGGGCGTGAAATTGACGGGGCGGAAATCGCCGAAGGCCCGCGGGCGGTCCTCCAGACGGGTCACGGGCGTGATAAGCCCCTTCTGGAGGGCCAGGGCGTAGAGGAAGGGCTTGAGGGCCGATCCGGGGGACCGCCGGGCCAAGAAACCGATGACCTGTCCCTGGTCCGCGGTGTCCCAGAAATCGAGGCTTCCCACCAGGGCCTTGACCTCCCGCGACGCGTTATCGATCACGACGGCTGCCGCCTGGGTGGCGCCCAGGGTCCGGATCCTCTCCCCGTGGCGTTCGACCGCCGTCTCGACGGTCGCCTGGACGAGCGGATCCAGTGTCGTCGTGAGATGGGGGCGGCCGGGAAACATCGCGCGGACGGCATCGGCGGCATGGGGCGCCTTGAAGGGAAAGGGTCGCGCCCCCTCCGGGAGCGGGGCCTTCAGGGCTCGCGCCTCTTCCCGCCCGGAGATGAGCCCGGCGCGCCGCATCCGCCGCAACACCCGGTTTCTCGCCTTCATGCTCATCTTTCGCCCCCGGACCGGCGCCTGGGGAAGGCTGACGAGGAAGGCGACCTCGGCGGGGGCCAGGCGGGTGGGCAGCCGCCCCCAGTAGGTGAGGCTGGCGCTCGCCACCCCCTCCAGGTTCCCCCCGTAGGGGGCCAAGTTGAGGTAGAGTTCCAGGATGCGCTTCTTGCTGTAACGGGCCTCGAGCCCCAGGGCCCAGAGGGCCTCCAACGCCTTTCTCGGAAGGGTGCGCCTCCCCGGCCGCAACAGGCGGACCAGTTGAAGCGTAATCGTGGATCCCCCGGAAACGACCTCGCCCGTCCGCAGGTTCTGCCAGGCCGCCCGGAGCACCGCGAGAGAGTCCACGCCCGGGTGATGGAAAAAGCGCCTGTCCTCGTAACAGAGGGTGGCCTTCACCAGGAGGGGATCCATTTTCTCCAGGGGAAACCAGTAGCGGCGGCGTCCGTCCCGGGTAAGGTAAACCCGCATGAGGCTGCCGTCGGCGAAGTGCACCGCCGTCCCGAAATCCCCCCGGGCCGGCGGCGGAGGCACGGGAATCAACCAGGGAACCAGGCAGGCTACAAGAAGCGTCCCCGCGACAATGGCAAGGAATTTGCGACGTTTCCCGGTCATTTCACCCGCAGTTCAACCGGCTTCCCAATCCCGTAGATCCAGGGACGATACATGAGCTCCGCGCGCGGCGGAGGCATGGTCCCCGCGTACCGGAACGTGGCGCGAACCTGGAGATAGTAGTGAAATTCTCCCACGGGAAGGCTCCCGAAGAACCTCACTTCATCGTCCCGGACATCCACATAACCCGCCCTGAAGCGTTTCATCTTCCGGACCGGTTTCGGCAAAAGGCCGCCGAAAAGCCGTTTGTTCACCACCTCGAGTCCCGCGACCATGGGCACCCGAACCGCCAGGCGCCGGAAGGTCTCCTTGCCCGTATTCTTCAACGTCACGTCGAGGATGAGCAGATCTCCCGCCTTGATATCGGTCGCTACACGGCCGTCTGGCGACAACAGCCGGAAGGAGACCGCCAGTCCCCTGTCCGTAACCGGCTTGAATCCCTCCGTTCGGTATCCCTTGATCGTCAAGGCGGCCCACGCCTCGCCGGGGCTTGTCACCTTGAGGGTCAGAGGTTTCCCGGCCGTCTGACGCACCCGCCACGAGACGACTCCCGACGCGGCGGAAACGGCGGGAAGTGACGTATCACCCGACAGCAGGGACGCCTTCACGGGACCGATGGAGAGCGATTGCAGGTATCTCCCAAGGGCCACGAGGGACCAGGCCAATTCCTGGGTGGAATAGTGCCAGGAGGGATACCGGTTGAGCCGGACCATCAAATCCCGGGCCAGGCGGGCGTTATCGCCGGACTTCGGCTCAATAAGAAAGGTCATGTACAGCTCCAGGGCCTTGAGCCGGAGGGGGGAGGAAAAGGTTTCCCACTTCCGTTTTTTCGCGGGCCTTGCCTTTTTGGCCCGCGCGAGGCTCCGCGCCGCCCTTCCGGGATACCCGCTGTAATAGAGGGTTCCCGCCTCGAGCAGCAGGGCCTCCTTGCCCAGCCTCTTCCCCTTGGGCGCCCGGTAAAGCGGCAGGCGGTACTTTCTACCCGCTTTGGCCGCCACAAAAGAACTCCAGGGGGTGGGCTCATCATCTCTCAAAAACCAGAGAGCCCGGTCCAGAACCACCTTCGGCACGTAGAAGCCCGCCTCCTTCGCCTCCAAAAGCGCGAACGTGGCGTAGGCGGTTCCCCAGAGATGGGGTTCCCCCTGCCCCGGCCAGAACGGGAACCCTCCCGAGTAGGATTGCATCTTGACGAGACGCAGGATGCCAGATCGGACGCGGTCCTTCAGCTTTGCCAGGTCCCCTTCCCCCGCATTCACGACTTTCATGAAGGGGAGGAGCCGAACGAGGGTCAGGAGAGTGGAGGCGGTCTGCTCCACGCACCCGTAGGGATACTGAAGGAGTCGCTCCACATGGGACAGGCCGCCGAACAGAGGCGTGGAGGAGACGAGAACCCTCAGGTCCAGCCCCTGGGGAGCCCAGTCCTTCAGGTAGTCATCGAGCAAGAACGGTTCTCCCGTGCTCACCTTCACCAAGTGGGTTTCCAGGTCGCGGGGAAGGTCCGGCAAGACCAGGACCTGATAGGTATCCGACCAATGCCCTTTCGGAAAATCGGCCGATATCCCGACGGGAAGCGTTCCGTAGAACCGGGTGGGATGCAGGTTGAAGGTCAAGGTCTCGCTCCCCTTGGGCGGCAGGGTCACCTGTTTTTCGACCGTTTCATCCCCCGCCTTGACGCGGACGGCCGTTTCCATCGCCTCGGAAACCGTGTTGACGAGGGAAACGGGAAAATAGACCGTGTCGTTCCGCCGGATCAGCCTCGGCAGGGTCGGCTGGACCACCACCCGGGAGGCCACCTTCACGGACGCCTGGGTGGAGCCGAACTCGTTTTCGCCCAAAACGCTGATCATGACCTTCAGGGCACCCTGGTATTTCTCCACCTTCACGGGCACGGAGGCCTCGCCGTCCGCGGAGAGCGGCACCACCTTCCAGAAGGAAAAGGTTCGGAAAAACCTGGGAATGGGTTTCATGGCGGCCATCATCATCCTGGCCTCTTCCCCGCCGCCCGGCAGGAACTGGAAGCGGGGCAGGATCCACCCGAGACCCTCGGAGGTATTCACGGAAAGGCGGTAAGGTTGCAAGAGAAGATTGTAAAGGTCGGGAGCCTTGGCGCTGGTTATCTGCAGGATTCCCTCGTCCACCGCCGCCACGATCGCCTTGCCGCCCGGGGGACCCGTGATCTTTACCATGAATGAATCTCCCGGCCGAATCTTTTTAGGAACCTCGACGTGAGCCTCGGCCCTCACGCTGGCAGGGACCACGCGCAGCCGGGCAATCCCGAACGCGCGGGTCACGAGGTATCCCGGCTTCGTCTGGTAGAGGTAGGCCGTAACGTAACAGGTGGAAACGCCGTCCGGCGCCTTGAAGGAAAAGGCCGCCTTGCGATCCTTGGTCTCCGCCCAGTGGTAACGTATCACCTTATCCAGCTCCAGGGTCCAGAGCACGCGCCCGGGAAACGGCAGCGCGACGTCGGCGGTCACCGTCTCGCCAGGCGACGCCTCTTTCTTGTCCAGGGAAATCTGAAGAATCTCCGGCGTGGGGGGACGGTTCTTCCCCGCCTGCCACCCGGGAATGCGAAGCTCCGTCTGCCCGCCCCCCGCGGGATCCGAGACGGCAATCAGGTAGTCCACCCAGCATTTCTTCAATTCAACCGGCACCTGGAAGATTCCATCATGCGCCTTCAGGGGCTGCTTCCCCGTGATGGGGACCCGGGTCACTATCCGGTTCCAGCGCCGCCGCCCCCGGGAGGAATAGGTGAGGACGTAACGGGTCTTAACCTCGTAGAGGGTGTATTGCAGATCGATGTCCTTCCGGAGAGGCCGCCCCCTTGAATCCACCACGATTCCTTCCACGAGGGCCTTTTGACACGGGGTATGAGACGCGAGGCGCAACCCGGGAAAACGCGGGGCCGGGCGAAGCGGCAACAAGACCTTCCCCCGGCTCACCCTCTCGCTTCCCGCCTCCTTCACCTCGACCGAGATCCTCAGGTTCAGGGGGCTGTCGCCGCCGAGGGCCAACCTTCCGCCCGGATGAAACACCGCCTTCCCCTCTTTGTCCAATTTCCCGGTCTTCCGCCAGGTGGGCAGAGCCTTGACCGCTTCGCCCGGCAGATGCACGGGACCGAACAGGTAGTTCTCGTAGAGTCCCTTGCGCGCCCTCTCCAGACGAAAACGGGCGCTGTAAGGCCCCTCCGCGACGGGCGCCCCGAAGAGATAACGCGCCGCCACCTTGATGGAAACCTTACCAAGATCCGTAACGAGTTTCTGCGAGGAGGTCACGCGCACCTTCAGCCGCTCCGGAACGAAGTCCTCCACGTGGACGGCGCGGGTCTTGATGACCTTCCCGCCCATGACCAGTTCCAAACGATACGTGCCCGTGAGGGACTCCCGGGGGATGGGCAACTTAAAATCCGCCAGCCCCAGGGAATCGCTGAGGGCGTGTTGTTTCACGAGAACCCGGTCCCTGGGGTCACGAAACCTCACCACCAGGGGAACGGAAACGCCTTGGAAGGACCTCGGGTCCCTCAGGATCACCGCGTAGTGCAGGGTCTCGCCCGGCCGGTAGAGTTCCCTTTCCAGGATGAAAGCGCTGAGGAAGGGGATTTCCTTCCGGCTCACCCCTCCCACCTGGAAATAACTGGTCTGGAGACGGGTGGTCTCCACAGGCAGGTAGGTGTAGTCGTCGCCCTTCACTGCCGTCACCACGTAGGGGAATCCCGCGGCCGCGTTGTTGTAGGGGAAGGAACAGGCCCCATCCTCCCGCGTCACCCCTTCCCCAAGCTTGATATTCCGAATGGAATACCCCCGGACGGTGACGCCGGGCATGGGGCGCCCGGTCATGAGATCCACGACCCAGGCGTAGATCCGCCGGTCCGCGGACTTGACCACCAGCCCCATGTTGGTCACCACCAGAAACATCTCGTCGGCGCTGAAGCGGCGCTTCTTCCCCTCGCCGCGACACGCCTTCAGGAGGACGCGGTAGAGCCCTCCGCGCTCCGTGGAAAGGTAAGGTGCAAGGTCCAGAAGGAAAATTCCCTCCCCCACGGGGCTCAGGGAAACGGGCTTATCCTTCAAGGTCACCTCCTCCAGGTCCCGCTTCTCCCATTTATAGGCCTTTTCCCACAGGGGGAGATTCCGGTCGGGAACGTGGCAGAGGGTCAAAAGGATTTTATCGCCGTGGCTCACGCGGACGGGCAGTTTCATGTCGCCGTTACGGCCCACGTAACGCCCCTTGAGCAGGAAGGAGAGGTGGGGAGACGGCTGGGGAATCTTCACCTTCGAGGAGGCGTCCCTTGAAAGAACCGCCCCCTTTAGGCTCTTCATGCCCCGTGTCAGCTTTAAGGTGTAAATCTTGCCCGGGACAAAGTCGCCGGAAAGGAGGAAACCGTCGGGCCTAAGGGTCACCTGGAGGGGCAGCGGCGGGGTAACTTGAAGGTGCCCGAGGATCTCGTCCCTCGAGAACCCGTCGCGTTTGATTGTGCTGCCAAGCTTCACCACCAGGGAAACGCCGGTCCGGGACTCCTGGATCGCCACCCTCCCGAAGACAACGCGGTTTTTCCGCCTGTCGGGCGGGGATACCTTGGACCAGCTCTGTCCCGTCGTCAGGACAAGAACAACGGCCATGGCGATCATGACCCCACAACAACGGCTGATATTCCAACATATATTCCTTCGCATCACGGCTCCTTTTCTTGGATTTATCCAGAAGGTTTTTGAAAAAACGAACATGGCACGGCGTTTCCAATCATTACGGTTTTTCTACCATTCCATTCACCCTTTCGCAAGATGGCCTATCGCATTCCTTCCGCCTCCCCGAAATTCCCATGCCTTTGAATCGCCCAAACGCGATACTTGACTCTTAAAGAAACATGATTATTTTTTTTCGCGGAAAGAAAAAAGAAAACAAATGGAGGTGATGAACATGGCACTGGTAAGATGGGAACCTTTTCAGGATCTGTTGGCCATTCAGGAGAGAATGAATCGGCTCTTCGATGAAACCCTTCAAAGGAATCGTTCGAGGGATGAAGAGGATATTTCCGCCGGGCTTTGGTCTCCTCCCGTTGATATCTACGAAACGGAGAACGAAATCGTCCTGAAGGCGGAACTTCCCGAGATCGACCAGAAGGATATCGACATCAAGGTTGAGGATAATACCTTGACCATCCGTGGCGAAAGGAAGTTCGAGCAGGAGACCAAAAAGGAGAATTACCATCGCATCGAACGCGCCTACGGGAAATTCAGTCGATCTTTCTCCCTTCCCAACACGATCGACCAGGAAAAGATCAAGGCATCCTACAAGGATGGCATCCTGAAACTGGTCATGCCGAAGAAGGAAGAAACTAAACCGAAACAGATTACCGTTGAAGTCAAGTAATAACGTGGAAGGAAAAGCAAGGGGGGGCAAACGCCCCCTCTTTCTTTTTGACCTGCAAGGAAAAAATATTTATCTCCTTCGCAAACGTAAAAGATGAGGGAAAATTCTCGATGTCTTTTGAGGGATTGGTCATTTATCTTTTCTATTTCCTGCGGCATAAGAATCTAAAACGGGGAGATTTATGAGGATACTCATCATTGAAGATGACGACCGGGTCGCCGATTTCATTCGAAAGGGGCTGCGGCAGGAAGGCTACGCGGTCGACCACGCGGCCGACGGGGAAAACGGCCTTCACCTGGCGTCCACGGAGCCCTATGATGCCGCCATCGTGGATATCATGCTGCCCAAACTGGATGGTCTCACGCTGATCGAGCGGCTGCGGGGGCAAAAGATCGCCACGCCGGTCCTCATCCTGAGCGCCCGCGGATCCGTTGACGATCGGGTTCGGGGTCTCCAGACCGGCGGAGACGATTACCTGGTCAAGCCTTTCGCCTTCGCGGAACTGCTGGCGCGCCTCCAGGCCCTCATCCGCCGGGCCAACGCCATCGCCGAGCCGACCACCCTGACCGTGGGAGACCTCACGCTGGACCTGGTCAAGCGGAAGGTCTTTCGCAAGGGCCGGCCCATCGACCTTCAGGCCAAGGAATTCGCCCTCCTGGAATACCTCATGCGCAACGCGGGGCGCATCGTCTCCAAAACCATGATTATGGAACACGTGTGGGACTACAACTTCGATCCGCAAACCAACGTGGTGGAGGCCCGGATCTGCCGGCTGCGGGAAAAGGTGGACCGAGCCTTCGACCAAAAGCTCATCCACACCATCCGCGGGGCCGGTTACGTCCTGGAACCGCGGGACTGAACCGGGATCTTCTCCGGGATTATTGACATTCTCCAACAATTCCTCTATTCGGATAATATAGGAGCTTGGAACCTCAACAGGAGAAACCTATGGACAAAAAACGCCTTCGCGCCATGACGTTCTTTTTTGGGTTCGTCATCCTGATTTGGGGAATCCGGCCCGCCCTCCCCGCCTTCCTGGGCGTTCGCCTGATCACCCCCGCCGGCCGGGAGCTCATGTCATTCAAGAAAAATACTATTACCATCGGACATGCCCTCTATACCGTTCAGCGGTGGGGACCCGACCGGCTGAAACTGACGAAGAAAGGAACCGATGGAGGGGTCTTCCTGAAACGGCTCGGCGTAAAGCTGATGATTCGCGACCTGAAGGGAAACCTCCTTCACGTCATCCGCAAGGAGGGATGGGTCTTCCGCGTCGAATCCCCCGTCGGGGCTCACCTCCTCTTCGTGAAGATCTTCCCGAAAAAGGTTGCCATTTGGCGCGAAGAAGGGAAAACACTCTTCACGCTCCTCCCCAAGTTCAAGTCCGTGGTCATGAACGACGCGACCGGCAAGACCCTCTACATCCTGAAGGGGGACACCGAGCTCTACCCCGCCGCTTTCCTTTGCCTCCCGGTGCTGACCCCCGAGGAACGCGCCGCGTGCTACCTCCTTTACAGGCAGGTTCCCCTGGACTACCAGTAACGCACAAGGCAGGAGGAGGACTTCGTGAGCGACAAGACGCGGGGAAAGTTGGGGCTCAAGGAACTCATCGCCATCGGCGTAGGCGGCATGGTCGGCGGCGGTATCTTCTCCGTCCTCGGCCTCTCCGTTTCCACGGCCGGCCACGCGGCACCCGTCGCCTTCTCCATCGGGGGTGCCATCGCCCTGCTGACGGGGCTGTCCTACGCGAAACTGGGCCTGCACTTCGGGGGTGACGGGGGAAGTTTCACTTACATCGAAAAGGCCTTCAAGGGGGAAAACATCGCGGGGATCAGCGGCTGGCTCCTTTTGACGGGCTACATCGGGACCCTGGCGCTCTATGCCTACACGTTCGGCGTTTACGGCGGGGCCATGCTGGGCGGCGGGCCGTTCGCACAGGTCATCCACCACATTCTCGAGTCCTTCATCCTCCTCCTCTTCCTCGGCGTGAACCTCTACGGCGTGCAGGCAGCGGGGGAAACGGAAGACATCATCGTCATGGTGAAAGTCATCATCCTCGGGCTCTTCGCCGTGGCGGGACTTTTCTTCATGAATCCCGAGCACCTTGCCCCCTTCTTCAACAAGGGGACCTCCGGCATTCTCATGGGCGCCGCCCTGATCTTCGTCGCCTACGAGGGATTCGAGCTCATCCCCAACGCCATCAACGAGATGAAAAACCCGGAAAGGGACCTGGGCAGGGGCATCCTCTGGGCGGTCATCCTGACCGTTCTCATCTACCTGGCCGTTTCCCTCGTCGCCGTGGGAAACCTCTCCCCGGAAGATATCACCCGTTACAAGGAATACGCCCTGGCGATCGCCGCGAAACCCTTCCTGGGAAAGGCTGGATTCACGCTCATCGGGCTGGGCGCGCTCCTCTCCACGGCATCGGCCATCAACGCAACCCTGTTCGGAACGGCCCGCCTCGGCATGGTCATGGCCAAGGAGAAGGAGCTCCCCAAGGTCTTTTTCCACCGGGAACGGACGAAGGACATCCCCTTCGCCAGCCTGATCATCATCACGGCCCTTTCCCTTCTCTTCGTCAACGCGACGGATCTTACCATCATCTCCTCCTTCGCCAGCTCCACGTTCCTTTTAACCTTCGTGGGTATTAACCTCTCAGCCATCCGCCTGAGGCGCGACATCCGTATCTCCTTTCCCGCGCCCCTCATCGGGCTTGCAATGAGCGGGCTCTCCTGGTTGGTGTTGATCGTCTACCTCCTCCGAACCGACCGGCACGCCCTCGCGTGGATCGGGGCGTTTTACGCCGCGGTGATCGCCGCGGAAATCCTGTTCAGCAAGCGGGGCATCCTCTTCAAGCGGAAAGGAGCCCCACGGAACGGAGGGTAACATGAGAATCCTACTCGTCGAGGACGACCGGAAGACCGCCGATTTCATCGTCCGCGGGTTGAGAGAAGCCGGCTACGCCGTCGACCACGCGGAAGACGGCGAGGAAGGCCTGCTGCTCGCCTCCATGAATCCCTACGACGCGGCGGTCGTCGATATCATGCTGCCGAAGCTGGACGGGTTGACCCTCATCGAAAGGATGCGGGCGAAACGTGTCAACACACCGGTTTTGATTCTCAGCGCGAAACGGACGGTGGAAGACCGGGTCAAGGGACTGCAAATGGGCGGGGACGACTACCTCGTCAAGCCCTTCTCCTTCTCCGAACTCCTCGCGCGCGTCCAGGCCCTCATCCGGCGCGCCCACGCGTCCCCCGCCCCCACCACGCTCGGCGCTGGAGACCTAACCCTCGACCTGCTGAAACACGAGGTCACGCGGGGCGGAAAAAGGATCGACCTCCAGCCCAGGGAGTTCAGCCTCCTGGAGTACCTTCTGCACAACAAGGAGCGAATCGTCTCGAAAACGATGATCCTGGAACATGTCTGGGACTACGCCTTCGATCCCCAGACCAACGTGGTGGATGTCCTCGTCTGCCGGTTGCGGAACAAGATCGACCGGGATTTTCCCCACAAACTCATCCACACTATCCGGTCCGTCGGCTATGTCATTAAAGAACCTCCGCAAGATACCTAAGACTATCGGTTTCAGGCTGACCTTCTGGTATTCCGGGGTTTTCGTCTTCAGCGTCTTCCTCCTCTTCCTGTTCGCCTACTTCTACCTGGAGGCAACCCTCATCCGAAGGGACCACGAAGAAATCCAGGCGAAACTTCAGGAACTCCAGATCCTCTACGCGTCCGGCGGTTTCACGCTCATCCAGCAAAACATCCGGGCTTCCCAGAAGTTCCCCGGAAAGAACCGGTTCCTCATCCGCTTCTCGGACCGGCACAACCATACCCTGTTTCTCTACCTTCCCTACCAGTGGCTGGAGTTCGACATCCACCGCCTGGCAAGCCTTCCTCCCCGTGTCCGCGGTCTCCTCCGGCTCCCCGGGCCCCAGCGGGGGCTTTTTCTGGAAGTCGGGTCGCGGCATCTGAAGAACGGGGACTGGCTCCAGGTTGGCCAGGACACCCGAGAACGCCTTCGCGTCCTCAAAAATTTCAAGGACGTGGCAACCTTCATTCTCTTCCCCCTGCTCATCCTCGGGGTCCTTGGCGGAAACCTGCTGGCCTACCGCGCGCTGCGCCCCATCCGGCACCTCATCGATTCCATTCGTTCCATCTCCCGGGACATGTCGGCCCTGGGACAGCGGGTTCCCAACCCTCAAACGGACGACGAGCTGGAAGAGCTCATCTCCCTCTTCAATGACATGCAGGAAAAAATAGACACCCTCATTCGGGCGATGAAGAATTCCCTCGACAACGTGGCCCATGACCTCCGCACCCCCGTCACGCGGCTCCGGGGAGTCACGGAACTGGCCCTGCAGAAGGGATCCCTGTCGCAAGAATGCCAGGCCGCCCTTGCCGCGTGCCTCGAAGAGTCCCTGGAGATTCAGAAACTTCTGGACACCCTCATGGACATCTCGGAGGCGGAGACGGGCGTGCTCCAGGTGGACCTCCAGCCGGTATCCATCGACCTCATGGTCCGGAAGGTGGTAGACCTCTACGGCCTCGTCGCCGAGGACAAGGGAATCAGCCTGGAGACGGACCTTTCTACGGGATTGCGCGTCATGGCCGACCCGACGCGCATGGGACAGGCCCTGGCCAACCTCGTCGACAACGCGATAAAATTCACGCCGCCGGGCGGCCGGGTCATCATCCGGTCCTTCGCGCACGAAGGAAGGGTGGCCATCGAGGTAGAAGACACGGGCGTGGGAATTCCCGAAAAGGATCTGCCAAGGATCTGGGACCGGCTCTACCGGGGTGACCGGAGCCGATCGGAAAAGGGGCTCGGACTGGGTTTATGCCTCGTCAAGGCCATCGCGGCCCTTCACCACGGGGAGGTCTCGGTCCAAAGCCGGCCCGGGAAAGGGAGCATCTTCACGCTCCTCATCCCCGCGGCCGGGGAGTCAAACGAGAGGGCCTCCCGTTCCATTACAAAAATTTAATCTTCATGAAAGGAAATTGAAAGGTTGCGTTGATAACAGCAAGGAGATGGAGGCCATGAAAAAAATCACCCGCGTGGAACATGGGCGTTCCAGATGGATGAGGATCTCGGCGCTCGCCGGGATCATTATCCCCGCCTTTTTCCTCTGCCGCCCCCCCCTGGCCTTCCCGGGAATTATCGTATCGACCTTTCCTCCCGCGAAAGTGATTCAAAAAGCGGCAAAGCACGCGCTTCCCGCCGTGGTTCACATCCAGGTGGCGGGGAAACCCGGTTCGCCCGGGACCCTGGGCAGATACTTTTCCTCCCTCTCGGGGCAAAGTCCCCTTCCCGACACCCTCGGCGACCTGGCGGGCGCCAACCGGGGAACAGGGGTTCTCATCGATCCCCGGGGGTTCGTGATCACCAATGCTTTCCTCGTGGAAGGCGCCCGGGATATCCGATGTTTCCTCCTCGGGCGAAGGTGGCTGCGCGCGAAACGCGTGGGAACGGATCCAAAGACCGATATCGGTGTTATCAAGATAATAGAATCGGGGTCCTATCCCGCCATCCACGGCGGGGACTCCGGTAATCTCACTCTCGGCCAGTGGATCGTGGCACTCGGTCACTATGAACCCGGCAAACCGACTATTGCCACGGGTATCATCTGCGCGGAACACCGTAAAGGGGTCCTGGAACCGGAAACCCCGCGGGATTTCCTCCAGGCCGACACTCAGATCGACCTCGTCAACAGCGGGGGTCCCCTCGTCGATCTCAAGGGGAACGCCGTCGGGCTCAGCGACGCGCTCCTCACCCGCGTCGCTCCCCTCCACGGCATCGGGTTCGCCATTCCCTGGGCCCTTGTCATG
>JALSPC010000148.1 GCA_026986155.1 bacterium | reverse complement strand
TTTTCGACGGGGGGAAAACGGTGGTTTTCATCCTGCAGAATGGAAGCCCCCTGGGAGCTATTGCCCTATCCGACATGGTTCGCCCTGAATCGAAGGAGGCCGTCGCTCGGCTGAAAGAGATGGGGATTCGAACCATCATGCTGACCGGCGACAACCGGCAGGTAGCCGGCAGCGTCGCCAGGCAAATTGGCATCGACGAGATCTTCGCGGAGGTCCTCCCCAACCAGAAGGCCGACAAGGTGAGGGAGATTCGAAAGCGGGGGATGATCGTAGCCATGACGGGAGACGGGGTCAACGACGCCCCGGCCCTGGCGGAGGCGGACATCGGCATCGCCATCGGGGCGGGCACGGAGGTGGCCGTGGAGACGGCGGACATCGTCCTGGTCCGGAGCAATCCCCTCGACGTTCTCGCCATCGTGAGCCTGGCCAGGGCCACATACAAAAAGATGCTTCAGAACCTGGGATGGGCCACGGGATACAACGCCTTTGCCATCCCCCTGGCCGCGGGGGTTCTCTACAAGCTCGGGATTCTCCTCAGCCCTGCTGCGGGGGCCGTCCTCATGTCCCTCAGCACCGTCATCGTGGCCATCAACGCGAGGCTGCTGAAGATCGAGCGGTAAGGGGAAACCCTGAGAAGGACCCGATTGCCGTTCATGACGGACATGGTGTAGAATGAGAAAATGAATAAGCTCTGCATTACCATCGGTGTCCTGCTTTTCGGGTGGATCGGGTGGTAGCTCGGCAGCCGTTTCGGGTTCACCACGGCCTACTTCCTCAGTTTCGCCGGGAGTCTCGTCGGCGTTTACGCGGGCTGGAAGGTCAACCGAACCTTTTTCGAGTGACCCCGCGCCGGATTTCCTTCGGGTCGGCGAAATCCACTCGGCCTAACCCCGCCCGGAACCACCGGGACGCCTCATGCCGTAAACCCTTTCCCATGTGCTCATCCCGCCGATAACGCTGTAAACGTGGGCGTAACCCTTCGATTTCAGGTATGAGGCGGCGATATTGGAGCGATAACCGGAACGGCAGATGACGGAAACGTGGGTCTCCTTCGTCACATCGTCGCCCAGATTCCCTTTCCCGTCCAGGAGATCGTGAATGGGGACGTGGACGGCCCCCGCCACGTGACCGCTTTCCCATTCCTCGTTGGTCCTCACGTCCAGGAGGACGTGGTTTTCGTATTTTTCCAGTACCCGGTGAAGGGCGTGGACGGAAAGCTGGGGCAAGAAACCCGTCTTCTCCCCGGCGAGGACCCAGTTCATGACGCCGATGCAGAACCCGTAGATCTGGTCATAACCGGCGCGGCGAAACATGGTCACCGCCTTTCTCACTAATTCTTCCTCCGGCGCGACAAGGACGAGATGGGTGGCCGGGTTCACCACGTCCGCCAGCCAGGAGGTGGAAGATGGGGCAAACCCGATATTGAGACTCCCAGGGATATGGGCCCCGCCGAAGCACGCGGCGTCCCGCAGGTCAATGACGGTGAATCCCTTTCCGAGGGCCCGCTTGATGTCCAGGAACTCGAGGGCGTAGACGGGGGGCAGGCTGCTCACGGCGGGGGCTCCCTGGGAGTTCATTTCGAGGATGTGTGAGAAATTCCTGGGACGCCGGGGAATCGCGGTCTTTATCTCCTCAGCGAAGGTGCCGAAATCGAGGGAAAGGTAGGGGTTGGTTCGGCGCTCGTAGCCTAGGGTCGAGGATGGCTTGGCGCTAATGCCCTTGCCACAAGCCGAACCCTCGCCGTGTGCGGGGAAGATCTCCACTTGGTCCTCGAAACGGCCGAGTTTTTCATGAAGGCTCGCGTGGAGGTTTTGGATCTGTTCCTCCAGACGCTCGTCCCCCGCCAGGTCCGGACGCCCCACACTCCCCACGAATA
>JALSPC010000147.1 GCA_026986155.1 bacterium | reverse complement strand
GTAATAGGGAGAATCCTTCGGAGAATCAGCCGACTGGATGCCGCCTTCCGCCATGATGGTGTTGGCGTCCCCGTGGCGGAGTTTCGTGGCGATCATCACCTTCATCCCGTTTTCCTGGGCGAACAGCGAGGCCGTGGTCCCCGCGCCGCCGCCGCCGATAATCAGGACGTCCGTCTCGTAGTCGGCCTGGGAAAGGTCCACGATCTCCGGGTCTATGCGGCTTTTCGCCTCGAACAGGTCTACCACCTCGTCGGGATAGGTGTGGCCGTCCCCCTTGTTGGGGCCGATCTTGAATTCCCGCCGCCCCACGTCCTTGTAGTCGGGATGATAGGTCTTCAGGCGACGCTGTGCCTCCTCCAGCGAGAGCTTGGGGAACTGGATCCCTTGCTTGACCCGTTCCACTCGGGCGGGGCGGGTGGCCTCGACTCTTTTTATCAATTCCTTCATTTCCGGGGTATAACCCATGGTATTTCCTCCAACCGTTTAGGCTTGAAGATTGTTTTTTCTCAAGCCGTTACAGGTATTTCGTTTCCTTCGGTTCCCAGCCCTCGCTGATAACGGGTTCCCATTCCCTTTCTTCGTAGCGTTTCTTTAGCTCGTCGAGAGAAAGGGACTGGAGCTCTTTGATCATGGGGTCGTATTTGCCCGCCTTGATCTCCTCCACCCGCTTGGCGACGTTTTTCGATTTCTTCTGGCCGTAACGGCCGTAGAGCCGGCGGCAGAGCTCCGCCATGTTATACTGATTGGTCTCGGCGGGGCAGCGCGAGGTGCACAAGCCGCACATGATGCAGCTTCGGGACATCTCCGCCACCGCCTCGATGTCCCCCCGGATGGCCGCCGCCATGTAATACATGACCTCCAGATCCATGGGGCAAACCTTGGTGCAGGCGTTACACTGGACGCACCGGAAGGTCTCGGGGTAGGTCTCCTGGATGGCCGTGATGTCGTAGGGCAGTTTCTCGATGTCGTAGGCCGCTTTGTTGGCGGGGAAGAAGGGTATCTGGACGAGATACATGTTGGGCTGCACCACGGTCTGGCAGGCGAGCCCCGAGTAGAGCTTGTAGTCTCCCTCCAGCCGGTAAACGGTGGCGCAGGCTCCGCAGATGCCGCCTCGGCACCCGCAGGAACGGATGAACTGGTAGCCCGCGTATTCCATTGCCTTCTGAATCGTCAGCGTCTCCGGGACGTAGTAGCGCTTCCCCATCACGTAGATGGGAATCATCCGCGTCCCTTCGGCGATGACTGTCTTGTCTCCCTTGCGCATGGCGTCTTTGGCAACGGTGGTTGTCATAACCTGTCTCCTCCCAGTTTATATCTTCATCTCATTTAAAATACGTTTTTATTCATAGCCCAGCCGCGAGAGCAGGGGGGCCGGATTGACGATATGCTTGGACCACCAACCCTTCCGGCCCGGAACGTCCATGGCGACCCCCATCAACTCGGTGAAGTAGAAGACGGGCAGGGCGTTTTCCCCTCCCTGACGCATATCCAGGTTGGCCTGGCAGAGCCCGCAGGAGGTGACGACGACCTCCGCTCCCGCCTCCCGGGCGTGGTCTATCAGCCGTCCCACGATCTTCTGGACCAGGTCGCCGTGGGTAAGGGCGAGATCGGCCCCGCAGCACTCGGTCTTGTAAGACCAGTCGCGGACGTCCGCCCCCATCCATTTCATGATGTTGTCCATCATCACGGGGTTCTCGGGGTTTTCCAGCCCCGTGACGACGTGGGGACGCACCAGGGCGCATCCGTAGTAGCAGACCAGTTTCAGTTTGTCCAGGGGCCTTTTGACCTTGCCCCCCAGGGCCTCGGCGCCCACGTCGTTGGCCAGGACCTCCATAAGGGAGCGGATACGCACCTCCCCGCTGTAGGAGAACCCGACGGTATTCTCGAT
>JALSPC010000146.1 GCA_026986155.1 bacterium | reverse complement strand
GACGACATTGGGGAGATTATCTACCTGAACGATCTCTGCGACCGCCTGGGTATCGATACGGTCACAGCGGGTAACCTGGCCGCCTTCACCATCGAGGCCTCACGGCGAAAGGTCATCCCGGAGGATTACCACTACGGCAACGCGGGGGAGGTGGCGGAGATCATCGAGAAGATCGCCCGCAAGGAAGGCATCGGGGCCCTTCTTTCCCAGGGTATACGGGAGGTGAGCAAGGCCTGGGGCCTCCAGGATATCGCCGTTCACGTCAAGGGACTGGAGCCCGCCGGATACGAGCCACGGGTCCTCAAGGGGATGGGCCTTGCCTACGCCACCTCCGACCGGGGGGCGTGCCACATGCGCTCCTCCTTCTATCAGGCGGAACTCACGGGGAAGATCGCCCCCGGGGAGACAGAGGGGAAGGCGGAGCTTTTCGTGGCCTACGAGGACTTTCTTACTCTCTTCGACACCCTGATTCTCTGCCGCTTTTACAAGGATCTCATGTCATGGGAAGACGTGGGAGACCTTATCCGGGGGGCAACGGGCCTTCAGGCCACCCAGCCCCGGCTCAGGAAGATCGCCGTCGCCGTCACCAACGCGACTCGGACCTTCAATCTCCGCTGCGGGGTTACCCGTGAATCGGACAAACTGCCCAAGCGTTTCTACAAGGAGGCCTTGAAGGGCGGGAAAGACTCCCTGGCACCCGAGGAGATGGAGAAGATGCTGGTGGCGTATTACCGGCTCAGGGGTTGGGACGAGGACGGCGTGCCGCCGCCGATGGAAGGAATCTTCTCAACGCCGGGCTCCTGAAACCTCTCCTGGACGATTCCGAGTATCAAAATCCCCGCGCAAAGGCCCATTCCGACGATCCCAGCGTGCCCCCAGTGGGTAAGTTTCCCTACCAGGGCGGTCCCGCCGCCCAGGACGATGGCCGCCGTCACCCAGCGGGTGCCAAGAGGAAAACGTCTCGGATAGAGGGCGAGAATCGTGGGAAGCACAAGGCCTGAGGTAAAGACGGTGTAGCCCAAGAGGAGGGATTTGATGATCCCCTGGACGTAGAGGGCGATGCCAAGGGAGGCGATCCCCACCGCCAGAACGAAGAGGCGGGACACATAAAGAACGCGCCGGTCCTCCCAGGCATCCAGGTCCACCCATCCCCGAAGGATATCCGAGGCGAGAATTACCCCCGCCGTGAGCAGGCACGTGTCGGCGGAAGACATGACCGCCGCGAGCAAGGCCGCCACAACGAGGGGAGAAAAAATCCCCGGCAGGATACGCAGCACCATCTGGGGGAAGGCCTGTTCCGGCTTGATGGCGGGAAAGAGGCTTCGGGCCATCACCCCGATCCAGGTTATTCCGAAGGCGGCAAAAACCAGGATCCCGGCGGAAATCAAGGCGGATGTTTTCGCGACCCGGCCGTCCCTGGAACTGAGAAACCGGGAAAAGATATCCGGCCCCACCAGGTAAGCCGTTCCCACGAACAAGGCCAGGTTCCCGATGGCGGACCAAGACATCTTCCCGTTCGCGGGGAAGGCCAGGTATTCCATGGGAAGACGCCGCGCGAGAACGTGGAACCCACCCGCGGCCTTTACCCCTAAAAGGAGGGTGAAGAAGATCCCGAAGATGATGAGCACGGCCTGGATGGCGTCCGTCCTCAAGACAGAATTCTGGCCTCCCAGGAGGGTATAAACGATCATCACGCCCCCGGATAGCAGGATCAGGAAAGAGAGGGACGTGCCGGGGAACAAGACCGAGACTATCTTCCCTGCCGCGATGATCTGGCCTGCGATGATCCCCAGCCACGAGGCGAGGATGACAATGGAAGCCGCCTTCCGAACCCCGTCTCCGTAGCGCCTTCCAAGGATTTCGGGGAGGGTGTAGGCCCCCGTCTTCCGGACGCGGCCGGCGAGAAAAAGGGCGCCCAGGGCCAAACCCACGCAGCCGACCAGGAGCCACCATGCCCCCGGCAGCCCCTTGGCGTAGCCGAGCCCCGCCATGCCGATGGTGCTCGACCCCCCGAGGATAGTCGCCACGAGCGACCCCGTGATCAAGATGGTTCCCCCCTTGCGGTCGGCCACGAAAAACCCCGCGCTTCCATTGGTCTTCCGCGAGGCAAAGATTCCGATGACGACCATCGCAAACAAGTATCCACCGATAACAATTCCGTTCATGCCATTTCCTTTCAGAGCCCGTTAAAAACCGGCGCGTAAAATTAACGAAAATTCAATACCAAAAACATCCCGGATTGTCAACTTTTAAAATAAGATTCTATACAATCTTACAAAACATTATGGAATATATAGAAATTTTACCTACGAGTTATCGAGGAAGCAGGCACGCTTCCGCCTCCCGTTTCACCTGGGCCATCACCTCCCGCAGGGGGAGGCGGTGGCGCTCGGCCAGAACCGCGCACGCCTCGTATTCGGGAGCGATCTTCTTCTTGCCGTCACTGAAGGACGCCACCTTAACCTTCACGGGGCCCAGGCTGGTTTCGACCTCTACCACCTCCCTGGGCAACAGACGTCGGGTGACGGGCAGGACACGCACCCCGAGGGTGGAGGTTTCCCGGAGTAGGAGTTCGGCAAGCGCGTCCTCTCGGTGGCCGGGCGCGACCACGCTTACCCGGGTTCCCACCCGGCGCTTCTTCATCATGACGGCATGGGAGGTCACATCCAGTGCCCCCGCCGCGAGCAGTCTCTTCGCCACGTGGGCGAGAACCTCCGGCGTTTCATCGTCCACGTCCGTTTCGATAAGCACCACGCGATCTTCGATCCCGTCAGGTTCCGCTTCCCCCAGGAGGGCTCGAAGAACGTTGGGACGTCCCGGCACCTCCCGGTCACCCGCCCCGTAACCCGCGCCCACGAGCCGAAACGACCCAACGGGTCTTTCCGGATTCACCCAGGACCGCACGACGGCCGCCCCGGTGGGCGTCACGAACTCAAGGGGATAGGGAAGGCGAACCGTTTCGAACCCCCGCAGAAGCTCAACGGTCGCCGGCGCCGGGTTGGGAAGGATGCCATGAGCGCAGGCAATCTCCCCATTGCCGAACGGCAGCGGAGAGACGTAGACCTCCCCGATGCCCAGGTAGTCCCTCGCCGCGGCCGCGCCCACCACGTCGCAGATCGTGTCGAGCCCGCCTACTTCGTGAAAATGCACCATATCCTTCGCCACACCGTGCACCCGAGATTCCGCGTCGGCGAGGGCCTCGAAGATTTGGAGGGCCCCCGCCCTGATCGTTTCCTTCAGTTCCGCGTCTTCAAGCAGGCTTCGAATCTCCCGGTAGGAGCGGTGTTCCTCGTCGGTCTCGTCGAATGAGAAAGTGAGCTTCCGGGCGGTGATCCCCTGCCGGGCAACATCCTTCGCCTCAATCCGGATGGACGGTATCTCAATTCCAGCGAGGGTCTCCTTCAGGTGGGATACGGGATATCCAAGGTCGTTCAGCGCACCCAGTAGCATGTCTCCGCTGATGCCGGAGAAACAATCCAGATAGAGGATCTTCATGGGACCTTGTGAACGTGGTTGATGAGGCTGGCCGCGTAACCGGCCCCGAAGCCGTTGTCGATGTTGACCACCGTCACCCCCGCCACGCAGGAGTTGAGCATGGCCATGAGCGCCGCCAGGCCCTTGAGCCCCACGCCGTATCCCACGCTGGAGGGAACGGCGATGACCGGCCGCGACACCAAACCGCCCACCACGCTGGGAAGGGCCCCCTCCATCCCGGCGACCACGATGAGGACATGCGCAGAGAGGATCGCATCCTTTTTCGCGAAGAGGCGGTGAATTCCTGAAATCCCCACGTCGAAGAGGGTCTCCACGCGGTTGCCCATGAGTTCGGCGGTGACAACCGCCTCTCTCGCCACGGGGATATCGGAGGTTCCCGCACAGATAACGAGGATGGTCCCAGCGCCGGTGATTTCCACGGGGGTGTTCTTCAGGGTGAGCGTCCGGGCGAGAGGGTCATAATCGCATCCCGAAAAGTAGTCCCGGACCAGCCGCGCCTTCTCCTCTCCCAGGCGCGTCACGAGGATGTTGCAGCCGGTAGCCTTCATCCTTTCCATGATAGCGATGATCTGGGAGGCGTTTTTCGATTCCCCGAAAATCACCTCGGGGAATCCCTGCCGCAGCATCCGGTGGTGATCCACCATGGCCCCCTCGATCTCCTCAAAGGGGAGAAAACGGAGTCTGTCGACGGCCTCCTCGAGGGAGAGTTCCCCCGCCTTGTAGGACAGGAATATCTCTTTTATCTTTTCGGGTGTCATGGCTCCTGGCCGGATACTAATGGCATCCCTCGAAAATTGCAAGGCGCGGGGACTCACACATCGAAGGTAACCCGTCCCCGCCACGCGCTCCCCTGGTTCACCACCTCGAGATCGTGGTAGGTCACCCCCTTCACCTCCAAGTGATAGTCCATGCGCGCCGGGTCGTAAGGTTCTCCGAGGAGACGGCCGAACAGATGGGCGGGCCCGGCGGAACGCACCTGGAGACGCGCGGGAACGAACCGCTCCGTCTCGAACAGGGCGAGAACGCGCCGTCCGAGGGCGACGAGGAGATCGGCGGGTGCGGGTTCCTTAAGCGCCACATCTCTTGCTTCACGGGGCTTGGCATTCCCAGATATCAGAAGGGAGGCCAAGCCCGAAACGAACGCGGCGAACAGATCCTCATACCTGTCGCAGGTAATCTCCAAGGAAACATCCGCCGTGTGATCAAGCCAGTGGATCATGCAGCGCCGGGAATCGTGAGGGGGGCTTTCCCCCGAAGGGCCGCTGGAAAAGTTACGCCTCCTTTGAGGCATCTTCCGGCACCAAAATCCGGTTGCAGTTGGGACAGGTGATGATCTCCTCCGCTTTCTGGACCTGGTTGAAGAGCTGGGGCGGGATGTTCATGTGACACCCCTGGCATATCTCTCTGACGGCGTAGACCACCGCCACGCCCCCCCGTTTTTCAAGGAGGGTCGTGTATCTTTTCAAAAGCGGCGCCGGGATCTGTTTGGCGAGGTGATCCCGCCGTTCCTTCAGGACCCGCAACTCATCCGGAAGATGTTTGAGCTTCTCTTCCAGTTCCGACCTCCTGGCCTCCAATTTCTCCTTCTCTTCAAAATATGTCTTTTCCTTGTCCTTCAACACCTCTTTCAGCCGATCCGCCGCGTCCAGGTGTTCGATAATCTCCACCTCGTACTGGTCCATCTTTTCCTTCAAGTGATCGATCTCGGACAGGAAGGCCTGGTATTCCTTGTTGGTCTTCACTTCATGCAGCCGCCCCTGAATCTTTTTTATCTGCTCCCCGGCGGCCTCCAGGTCCCGTTCCCGCTGGCGCCGTTCCTTTTCCAGCGTCTCAACCCTGGACACCTCTGCCTGAAAGGCCTCTACGAGCCGGTTGATCTCCGCCTCTATCTCTGTAATCTCCGCCGGATATGTGGCCTCCTCGCGGTCATACAGGCGTATCTTAGAATCGAGGACCTGCAACTGCATAAGTTTCATCAAATCATCTTTCAAAGATCTTCTCCTTTATGAAAAAATATAAACGGGTCCCTTTCCCGCGCGCTCTTTATGACCTCCAGGGGCGGTTTCAGACCCTCTTTCTCGAACCAGCGATCCATGAGATCGACAAAGATCCGCTCCAGGGCGAAGTGTCCCGCGTCGATGACGGTCAGTCCCAGCGACACGGCTTCCTGCGCCTCGTGGAATTTTACGTCGCCGGTGATGTAAACCTGTGCCCGCCGGGCCGCCTGAGAGATGAACGCGGCGCCGCTTCCCGTGCAGACCGCGACCCTCGAAACCGCCGGAACCGGCTCCCCGACGACGCGAAAGGCATTGATGCCCAATCCACGCCGGACACGGGAGAGGAATGCCTCCCAAGGAAGGGGTGAGTCATAAATCCCCACGCGCCCGAACCCGGCCACCGGTAATGGCGTATGGAGGGAATAGATATCGTAGGCCGGTTCCTCGTAGGGGTGCGCCGTCTTCAACGCGGTGATTCCCGCCTCCAGGTTTCTGGCGGGAAACAAGACCTCAACCCGGACCTCCGGCACCCGGTTCCACGCCCCTTTCTCGCCCACCACCGGTGAGGTGCCTTCTCCCGCGAAAAACGTGCCTTCCCCCGGAATGTTGAAGGAGCATCCCTCGTAGGCCCCGATTCGGCCCCCCCCCGCCGTGAAAAGGGCCTTGAGGAGCGGTTCCTGGTCCTCGCGGGGAACGAAGGTCACCAGCTTGTACCAGGCGCCATCCGGGGGGCGGGCGTGAATCAGGACCTCGAGGTTTCTGAGGCCCAGGCGTACCGCCGCCTCGTCGTTCATCCCCCCCTCCGCCTTGTCAAGATTCGTATGGAGGGCGTAGACCGCCAGCCCCTCGAGCACACAATCGCGCAAGAGTCTTCCCACGCCGGCACGGGTGTCCAGGGACTTCAGGGGGGTAAAGAGAAGGGGGTGATGGCATAGAATCAGTTTTGCCCCGCTTCCGGCGGCCTCCTTTAACGTTTCTTCCGTGACATCGAGGCAGAGAAAAACGGCAGCCGTTTCCTCATCGGGGTTTCCCACCTGAAGGCCGGAGACGTCCCAAGTCTCCGCCAGGTCCGGCGGAACCCATTTCTCCAGGCGCTTGATCAGGGAGGCGATCTTCACGTCGTTCCCCGGGCAAAAAGAAAAGCCGAGATTTCTCCCGGCCTTTTACCGTTTTGGTTCTTCCCGCGACGAACCATGTTTTCCGTTTTTTTGCTCACTTTTCCTCTTTTCAATGCCGTCTCACCGCGACTTTCCCACTTTGGTGGGCCCACCAGGGATCGAACCTGGGACCTACCGGTTATGAGCCGGTGGCTCTACCAATTGAGCTATGGGCCCGCACCAATTCTAGCCTAATGCCATTTTCCCGCTTCGTCAAGGATTTATCCCTCAAGGAAGCTCTTCAAGCGGATCACGCGGCTGGGATGTCGCAGTTTGCGGAGGGCCTTTGCCTCAATCTGACGGATCCGCTCGCGGGTAACCTGAAAGCTCTGGCCCACCTCCTCCAGGGTATGGTCATATTTTTCCCCGATCCCGAAGCGCATGCGCAGCACCTTCTCCTCCCGGGGCGTCAGGGTGGCCAGAACCTTCCGGGTCTGCTCGGAGAGGTTGGTGTTGATGAGCGTTTCTATGGGGGATTCGATCTTCTTGTCCTCGATGAAGTCTCCCAGGTGGCTGTCCTCCTCTTCCCCCACGGGGGTTTCGAGAGAGATGGGTTCCTTAGCGATCTTCAGGACGTTCCGGACCTTCTCCAGGGGCATTTCCATCCGATCGGCGATCTCCTCGGGTAGCGGCTCGCGCCCCAGCTCCTGGACCAGCGCCCGGGAAACCCGTACTATCTTGTTGATGGTCTCGATCATGTGGACTGGGATCCGGATGGTCCGAGCCTGATCGGCGATGGCCCGGGTAATCGCCTGCCGTATCCACCAGGTGGCGTAGGTACTGAACTTGTAGCCCCGCTGGTATTCGAATTTCTCCACGGCCTTCATGAGGCCGATATTCCCCTCCTGGATGAGGTCGAGGAACTGGAGCCCCCGGTTGGTATACTTCTTGGCGATGCTGACGACCAGGCGAAGATTCGCGCGGATCAGCGTGTCCTTCCCCTCGTTTGCCAGTTTCTCGCCCTTGCGGATGGTCTGGATAACCTCTTTGAGCTGGCTGGAGCGGCACCCTGTTTCCCGCTCGATCTCCCGGATGCGCTGCAGAATACCCGTGGCTTCCCGCTTGATGGGCTCGAATTCCTCTCGCGTCAGCTTCTTACGGGCAAGGAAGGCCTCAAACTTTTCGGCGTCGATCTCGAACCGGTAGAAATCCTGTATCATCTTCTGGGGGGACATGATGAGCCGCGCTTCGTAGGGAATCAGGCTCTTCTCCTCCGTCCTCAACTGCCGGTAGTAATCCTGGAGCCGTTTGACGATTCTCTGGACCACGTCGTACTTCAGGTCCATGTGGTCGATGATCCGGTACATGGACTGCTTTTTACGACGGATCTTCGTCCGGATAGGCTTGACGGGAAGCCCCTGCCTGAGGGTTTCGTGTTCCTCCACATAGAACGCCTCTATGTCCCGATCGTATTTCCGCAACTGATTCACGTACTTCATAAGTTTATGCCGCACCCGTTCCTTGACCTCCGGGTCCGTCTCGTCTTCCTCGATGAGGTTGGTCACATCGCGGATGTCGAGGGATTCACGCTCGATCTTCTCGCCGATGATGAGGGCCTCCCGAACGGCCACGTAGGTGGATAGAGCAGTCTTCTGCACAAGATTCTTCCCTTCTTCAATCTGCCGCGCCACGGCGATCTCCCCGTCCCGGGAAAGGAGGGCCACGGCGCCCATCTCCCTGAGGTAGAGGCGGACCGGGTCGGTGCTCCGAAAGTCGCTGTCCAGGATACGTTCCAGCTGTTCGTCCTGGGAGGTATCCTTTTTGGGAATCTTGATGTTTTGCTGGCTGTCCACCACCTCGATGTCCATCTCCCCGAACATCATCAACAGCTCGTCGATCTGCTCGGAGGAATAGACGTCCGAGGGGAGCAAGTCGTTGACCTCATCGAAGGTCAAAAACCCCTTCTCCTTCCCGATGGAAATGAGTTTTTTTACCTCATCTACCTTCTGTTTCTCCATAGATGCCCTCACCTCGAATCATGATTTTGAATAAGTTTTTTATAATCCTTCATCATCGCCTCCCGGCGTTTCAAGAGCGCGATGGTTTTGGCAAAATCTTCATCCTTTTCCAATGCCTTTATCTGTTCGTCCAGGCGGGCTATCTCTTCCCGGTAGCGCCGCTGGTAGAGAACCTTCAGACTGTCGGAGAAGGCCTTTTTCGCCTGGCCGTCCGACAGGTCGTGGGTTTTCAGTGCCAAACGGGAAAGGAGGCTTCGTTTTTCATCGTCCATACGAAGCGACATTCCGGAAGGCTCCACGCTGCCACGGTCCCGAATCTCTTCCAAGAGGCTTTTGCCAAGGGCCTTGAGCGCCTCGTTTCCAAACATCTCGAGGATACCCTTATGCTCCATCTCCCGGGACAGTTCCGGGCATTGAATGAGGGATATCAGCAAGACCTCCTCCGCGTCCTCCATCCGCTTGCCGGGCGAAACGGGACGTCCCCGGCCCCTGAAAGCCGAAAAAGCCCCTTTCCCGGGGAACCCCCCGGGCGGGCTCGAATAACGGCGCCGTTTATTGTACGCATTTCTGGAATTTTTAATAATACCATAAAGATCTTCCTTTTGCAACCCTAAAATTTTCGAGGCCTCCGTCACGTAGAGGTCCAGGCGAACGGGATCCCGAATGAGCTGGAAAAACGCTAAGGCCTCCTTCACCCGCTTCTCCCGTTCTTCAATTCCCTCGGCGGTCGCCGCGGCGGCCGCGCGGCGGACCCGGAAGAGGATCGCGTCCTTCGCCTCCTCGATAATTCCCTTCAATTCGTTGCCGTCGGGCGGTCCCAAATAATCCCCCGGATCCTTCCCCTCCGGCAAGACCCCCTGATAGGCCACGAGGCCCGCACGGACGAGCTTTTCCAGGGCGCGGGACGAGGCCCTGAAGCCCGCCGCATCTCCGTCGAAGAGCATAACCACCTGGTCCGCCCAGCGTTTCAGGCGGGTCGCGTGGGCGTCAGTAAAGGCTGTTCCCAGGGCGGCGATGCCGTTTTTTATCCCCAGTTGGTGGAGAGAGATTAGGTCCATGTAGCCCTCCACGAGAATGGCCTTGCGTTGCCGGGCGATTTCCCGCTTCGATTGCGCCTCGCCGTAGAGGAGCCGCCCCTTTTGAAAGATCATGGCATCCGGGGAGTTGAGATACTTCGGCTGCGCCTCGCCCAAGGCCCTGCCCCCGAAACCGACGGTTCTTCCCCGCTCGTCGAGGATGGGAAAGATGACCCGGTTTCGAAAGACGGGGACGAAGGTCTTCTCGTTGACCTTTTTGAGGAGTCCCAGGGCGGCGGCGTCCGCCGGATCGAATCCCCTCTTTTCCACGAATTCGCTCAGCCCGTAACTGCCCGGCGCGTAGCCCAGCTCGAAGGTCCGGATGGTCTCCAGGGCCAGACCGCGTTTCCGCAAGTAGGCCAGGGCAGCCCTGCCGCGCCCCTTATCGAAGAGAATCTCTGCGAAGTACTCCTTCACCGCCCGGTTGATGCCGTGGTAAGCCTCCCATTTGGAAGGTCCTTTCGGCCTCTCCCTCGGGAGCTCGATTCCCAGGCGGTCGGCCAGGTCCTTCACCGCGTCCCGGAAATCGAGATTCTCGATCTTCATCCAGAAAGTGATGGCGTCCCCCCCGGCCCCGCAGCCGAAGCAGTAGAACATCTGCTTCTCGGGGCTGACGGTGAACGACGGCGTCTTCTCCGCGTGGAAGGGGCACAATCCCACGAAGTTGCGGCCGCGGCGTTTAAGAGAGACCCGCTCCGACACCAGGTTTACGATATCGATGCGATCCTTGATGGTCTCCAGGACCTGTTGATAATTCACTGCCTTTCCCTATGGCTGGAGCTGGACGACCGTGACCCCGTGGCCGCCCCTCCGTAGCTCTCCGTCAGAGAAGGTTTCGATGCCCTCCTGGCCCGCGAGGAATTCGCGGATCGCCTTCTTGAGCCGGCCCGAGCCAACCCCATGGATGATGGTAACCTCTTTAAGGTTATGAACCCGGGCCGTGTCGATGAATTTGTCAACCTCCGGGAGGGCGTCCTGGACCCGGTAACCTACCACGTTCAGCTCGGTGGCCGCCTGACCTGACACCTCCACCCCGACAAACGGCGCGGAAGGCGACGGGGTCTTTCGGGGAGGCGTCTTGTCACGCCGAAGCTTCGATACGGGCACCTGGAGCCGCAGCCCCTTGACTACCACGTCAGCGGTCTTTTGTCTCGGATTGACGGCGGCCACCCGCCCGCGTTTCCCCACGGTGGCCACGAACACCTCATCCCCCACCGCCGCCTGGTAATCGGAGGCTGCCTCTTCTTGCACCCTCTCCGCCATGAGGGGGGCGGCGGGAGGTTTCATCAGCCGGTTGAGCTCCCCGGCGAGGGAGGAATAGGTGGCGTGAAAGGCGCCCTCTTCCCGCTTGACGGCGGTCTGCGCCTTTTCCATGAGCTGCCTGAACGCCTCTTTGTGCTTCCTGGCCTGCCGACCCCATTTCACCTGCCAGGCCTTGAGGATCTCCTCCTTCTTCCGGTCAATCTCCTCGGTCAGGCGCAGGTACTGATCCCGCAATCGGGCGATCTCTCGCCGGGCGTCGGCGATCGCCTCCCGCTCCAGGTCCGTCTTCCGTTTCAGTGTCTCCAGCTCCCCCATCAGGTCCGTGAGAAGTTGGTCCTGCAGGGTCCGGTATTTCTCCGCCGCCTCAAGAACCTCTCGGTCCAGCCCCTGGCGCCGGGCCGTTTCGAAGGCGTTGCTGTTACCCGGTATTCCGTAGCGTAGGGTGAACAAGGGCCGCTGGTTTTCCGTGTCGAAAGCCACGGAGACGTTCAGGGCCTTGGGGTTCCGCGCGCCGTATCCCTTCAGGTGCTCGAAGTGGGTAGTCGCCACCACCGTGGCCTCCCGCGCCACGAGGACATCCAGAATCCCTAACGCCAGGGCTGCTCCCTCCGACATGCCGGTTCCCGCGCCGATTTCGTCGATGAGAACGAGGCTCTCCCGGGAGCCGCGCCCGATAATCTCCTTGAGGCGCTGGATGTGGGCCGTGAAGGTGCTCAACTCATCCGCGATGCTTTGCTCATCGCCGATCTCCGTGAAGACCTCCTCGTAGGGATAGACCTCGCTCTCCGGCGCCACCGTCAAGGGAAGCCCCGCCCGGGCCATTAGCACCCCGAGTCCCAGGGTCTTCAAGGCCACCGTCTTGCCGCCCGCGTTGACCCCCGAGATGATGAGAACCTGTTTCCCGGGGGGCAGGGTGAGGTCGATGGGAACCACGTCGCCGGGTTTTTTAGCCAGGAGGAGGGGATGACGCGCCTTGAGAAGGGAAAATCCCCGGCTCTCCCGCAGCCTCACAGGGAAGGACTCGAAGGCGTCCATGTAGAGAACCCGGGCGTGGATCCCGTCCAGGTCCGTCAGGAGATCCCATCCCCGCTGCAGGCCCTCGTGTGCCTCCGCCAGGCGCGCCGTCAGCCGCCGCCGCACGGCCTCCTCCTCCCGCGCGATATCCCGGTCCGTCATGGCGAGGGAATTGTTCAGCTCGACGCACTCGATGGGTTCGATGAAGACCGTCAGGCGGCTCTGGGACTGGTCGTGAATGATACCCTTAAGGGTGTGCTTGGCCCCCGCCTTGATGGGCAGGACGTAGCGCCCACCCCGCACCGTGAAATACTGGTCCGTAAGCTGACTCTCCACCCGCTTGGAACGAATGAGACGGCCCAGGATCTTCTGAATTTCCCCTTTCTGGCTCTCGGCCTTTCGTCGCAGTTCCCTGAGCCTGGGTGAGGCCTGATCCTTGATATACCCCGTGGGGTCGATCGACTTATCGACCAGCGACTTGAGGGGATAGAGACCGGGAATCGTTTCCCAGTTTTCCTGAACCGGATCGTAACGAACGCCCGTCTGTTCCTCGGCCCTCTTGAAATAACGGCCCACGTCCCGCAACTTGCCGATAAAGCGGGCGATATCCAAAAGCTCCTCCGCGTCGAGGACGACGCCGGGCACCCGCAGCCGCGTGAGGATCTCTACCATTTTCGGAACACCGTCCAAGGGACACGGCCCCGCCACTTCCACGATGTCGGCGAGGAGACGACATCGCCGATAGACCTCCTCTATCTCCCCGCGAGGGAGATCGGGTCGCACGCGGCGAAAGGCCGCCTTCCCACCTGGGGTCTTGGCAAGCTCCTCGAAGATGGAGAGGATCTTGGAAAAATCGAGATGTGTCAGCGTCCGCTCATCCATGTAAAAACGGACAAACTCCTTTTAAACGAAAAGGTTTCGTTAAAAGACCTTCCTTTATTTCCGGCACAAAAAGCACCGCCTTTCCGAAAATCTTCCGCCTTGGTTTTTTAACCGCCTCAGAACCTTTAAGGTGTGTCTATTTAAAAAATAATCAAAGATTGTGGGAAATCAAGGGCTATTCTCAGAAAGAATAGCCCTGACTTTCTGGTTCACGCGTTTTCCATCCGCCCGCCCGGCCACCTTCGGCATGACCGTCTTCATGACCTTTCCCATGTCCTTGGGACTCAGGGCGCCTACTTCCGCGATCGCTTCCCTGATTAGGATCTCAAGATCCTCTTCCGTAAGTTGTTCAGGGAGATAGGCCTGGCAGATGTTGACAAAGGCCGTTTCCTTAGCGACGAGATCGGGTCGGTTACCCTTCTTGAATTGTTCGATGGCGTCCTTGGACTGACGCACGAGCCCCTGGATAATCCGGACGATTTCCTGTTCGTCGAGGGACCCTTTCTTCTCGATTTGCTTGTTCTTTATGTTGGAAAGAACCATTCGCAAGACGGAAAGGCGTTCCTTTTCGCCCTTCTTCATGGCCTCTTTCATGTCCTGCCTGATCTTTTCCAGTAGCGCCATCGCCAATTCCTAATAATCCCTGAATTTACGCATACGCTTCAGGGCCCGTTTTCTTGCCGCCAACGCCTTTTTCTTCTTCTTTACGCTGGGTTTTTCATAGTGTTCACGTTTGCGAAGCTCTGAAAGGATGCCCATCTTCTCGCACTGCTTATTGAAACGTCTCAGGGCACTTTCAAAGGATTCTCCCTCTCCAACGACAACTCCCGTCATGCATTTTCCGCCTCCTTCCTATATTGGATTTTTATCAAACTATTATAGTATATTACAAAATTGGACATGATGTCAACAAAAATTTTCTCTCTCCAAAATGCGTAATGTATTTAACAGGATTTTTGTTTTTGATTTTTTCTCCGCCGTCCTCATCTTATTTCAGCCTTTATGGCTTCAAACCGTTCGCTCACCTTCTTCATGGAAAAAATTCAAAAATGTCTATTTATTTTCAGATATTTGCCTCCATATAAATCGGTGGAACCCTTCAAATGTATTTCACCATGAAAAATTGAAATTCTTCGCGAATTCTTGGAATTCAAATCAATACGCATAGATTAATCATCCTAAATTGAAACCGTTTGTTTGGATAATTGTAATCTTTCGTGGTAGAATTTCCGTATGGATAGCTACGCTAAAATCCGATGTAAGGAATCCATCCTCGCCATTGTAGGGCCGACTGCGGCGGGGAAATCGGACCTGGCGCTCATCTTGGCGGAACGCCTCAAGGCTGAGATCGTGAGTGCCGATTCCATGCAGATCTACCGCCACATGGACATCGGGACAGCCAAACCCTCCAAAGAGGCGCGCGCGACCATTCCCCATCACTTCATCGACATCCTGGAACCCGACGAGACCTACAGCGCGGGCCAGTTCGCCCGGGAAGCCCACGCGCTCATCGCCGACAAAAGAGCGGAGAATGTCCCCATCGTCATCGTAGGCGGCACAGGACTTTACATCAAGGCGCTGGAAAAGGGGCTGGTCGAGCTTCCACCCATCCCCGAGTCGATCCAGGTCCGGCTCTGGGAATCCTACGTCAACGAGGGACTGGCGTCCCTCTACCACCGTCTACAATTGGTCGATCCCGCAACGGCGCGAGGTGTTCATCCCAACGACCGGTTCCGCATCCTGCGGGCCCTTGGTGTTTTCGACGCCACGGGAATCCCGCTTTCCACGTTCCGCGCGCGGCACGGCTTCAGGGAGACCACCGTCAGACTTCTCAAAGTAGGGCTTACCTATCCGAGGGAAATCTTGTATAAGAGGATCGAGGACCGGGTCGACCGGATGATGCGAAACGGATGGCGGGAGGAAGTCGAAGGGCTTCTCGAGATGGGCTACGATGAAACCCTTAAACCGCTCCAAGCCATCGGGTACAAGCAACTCATCCAGGTCTTGAAGGGACGCATGAGTCTGGAGACTGCCATTGACGAGATCAAGAAAGAAACCCGCCGCCTCGCCAAACGGCAAATTACTTGGTTTAAAAAGGAGGCGCCGGATTACTGGATCGACCCGTACGAACATGGGTTGGAACGCGCCACTGACAATATTTTAACGCTTTTGCAAAGGGGAGACCGCTCATGGACGCGAAAAAAGGCGTAAACACGCAGGACCATTTCTTGAACAAGGTCCGAAGGGAAGAAACCTTCGTGAGGATCACCCTCGTCACGGGCGAGGAGTTGGAAGGGGTGATCACCAGCTTCGATCCCTACGCTCTGATCCTGAAAAACACGACGAGCACCCTTGTCTACAAGCACGCCGTCGCCACCATCGCCCCTTACACGCAGCAGCCCGATTTCGACACCTTCAGCGAAAAACCACGGACGGAGGATGAATGAACGCGTCGTTTCCTCTGAAACGGATTCTCGAGGCGCTCCTTTTCGCCATGGCGGATCCCCTGCCCATTCAGACCATGCGCAAGGCCTTTGAGGACCCGCCGTCCCCGGGGGAAATCGAGGCAGCCCTGGCAGAGCTCAAGAAGGATTACCTCCTGGAGGGGCGAGCCTTCGAGCTGGTGGAGGTGGCAAATGGGCACCAACTCCGGAGCCGGCCGGAATTCGCCCCATGGATTAAGAAACTCGTCTCCCTCCGCGCCCCGCGCCTCAGCCGATCCGCCATGGAAACCCTTTCCGTTATCGCCTACCGGCAGCCCATCACGCGGGTGGAGATCGAACAGATACGTGGTGTGGACAGTTCGAGCGTCCTGAAGACCCTTCTGGACCGGCGGATGATCCGCATCTTGGGCCGGAAGGACGCGCCAGGACATCCCCTGGTTTACGGCACCTCGAAACAGTTTCTCGAGGTTTTCGGTCTCAAGAGCCTTTCCCACCTCCCCCCCGTTGAGGATAGCGAGGAAGATGAATCCAGCGGAAAAGAATCTACCCATTCTAAAATGGCTGACCTTGACGACGCGCCTGTCGAGGCGTAAGGCCTTCGACGCCATCGTCTCGGGACGCGTCAAGATCGACGGGGTTGTCGTCACCGACGTCAAGCGCCCGGTCGCGCCCGAGAAAGACCGCGTGTTTCTCGACGGAAAACCGCTCCGGCAGGGCAGCCCGGCGCCCATCTACATCCTGCTACACAAGCCCCGGGGCGTCGTCACCACCACGAAGGACACGGAGGGAAGAGCCACGGTCCTGGACCTTATCCGGAAGATCAAGACTCCGGTCTTTCCCGTGGGACGGCTGGATATCATGACAGAGGGCCTCCTTCTCCTCACCAACGACGGCCCCCTTGCAAATACCCTCCTGCACCCCCGCTACGGTGTTCCCCGGACCTACCACGTGAAGGTCAAGGGGAGGATCCCCCCGAAGGCCTTCGCCGTCTTGAAAAAAGGGGAAATCAGGCTGGACGGGAGGCCCGTTCGCCCCGTTTCCGCGGAGGTTCTGAAATCTCTCGAGAAGAACACGTGGCTGAAGGTCACCCTCCGGGAGGGGAAAAACCGGGAAGTGCGACGTATCTTCGCCAAATTGGGGTTGCCCGTGCTGGGTCTCGTGCGGGTCGGGTTCGGCCCCCTGAGCCTCAACGGGTTGGCCCCCGGACAGTGGCGGCTGCTCACGGAAAAGGAGGTGTCGCGCCTGAGGAACATCGCCAACCGAAACGCGAAGGCGGCCGATTTATGAATAAAGACGGCGACAAAAAGAAAAAGGCCATCGCCGAGGAGAACAAAAAGGTGAAGCAGCTCCGCTTCTGCGTGGATCTGACCTACGCCATGATCGCCCAGGGGGACTACAGCCTTGACGACGCCTACCTTCTCATTGAGTCTCTGAAAAAGGTCGCCGTAACCCTCTTTCCGGGAAAGGACAAAACCTTTGATCTCATCTATGGGACCCGTTTCAAACGCCTCATCATGGAGAAATACCGATTACATTGAGAGGGCAAGAAACAAAAAAACGCCCCGTCGGCCACGGTGCGATGGAAATCCCCCTGCCTTGACAGACTTACCCGGGATGTTTTATGACCACAAGGATGAAAAAAGAGAGACCCACGGGGCTGCGATACGCGTTTGCTATCTTCATGAAGGCCCTTTCCGCCTTCTGGCACGATCGGTGTCTCGACGTGGCCGCCATCCTGGCCTTCATGTCCCTCTTCGCCATCGTGCCTCTGCTCGCCATTTCCATCTCCGTACTCAGCCGTCTCAATATCAAGCAGATGGCATTCGCCGAAATCCTGCTCCGCTATTTTTTCCCGCTCCAGAACTACCAGCAGATGATTACCAAGAACATCACCGATTTCACCCAGAACGCCACCTCGCTTGGCATCTTCGGGACCTTCATCCTCATCCTCCTCTCCTTCGAACTGATGTATACCATCGAGGATTCCCTCGACAACATCTGGAAGGTGCACCGGAGCCGTTCGGCCGGGAAACGCCTCGTCATCTACTGGTCCAACCTCACGGTTTCCCCGGTTCTGCTGGGGCTGTCTATCCTTCTCTCCGCGAAAATCAGGGAAAAGGGATTTTTCGAGGCCCTCACCCATTTCGGGTTCATCCAGAATCTCCAACATATTTTTCTGCCCTTCATCATGATCTTTTTCGTCTTCTTTCTCCTATACAAACTCATTCCCAACGCCCGTGTGGGCAACAAGCCCGCCGTCATCGGCTCGTTTTTCGGGGCCGTTTTGTTCCAGATCTCCAAAGGTATCTTTTCTTACTATGTCTATCATTACTCCATGTTCTTCAAGGTCTACGGGATCCTGGGCATCGGGTTCGTCTTTTTGATCTGGGTTTACATCTCCTGGTGCCTCGTTCTGGGCGGCGCGGAGATTGCCGTGGCCATCCAGTACTTTGACATTCCAGAGGGAGAAATTCTAAACTACGCCTCGCCACTGATACTACCAAGCCGGGCCCTTTACCTGGCGCTTGCTGTTCTGCTTACCATCTACCAGCACTACCGACAGGGGACATACCCCATTACACGGGATGAACTGGCGCGACAGGTTGGGGTGCCTATTCAAGCGGTACAGGATATCCTCAACCGTCTCTGTTCCCATCATATCCTTGGAACGAGCGAGGCCCGCGGGGGAAGCTATGTTTTCCACAGGGCTCCAGAAAACATTAGGCTTAGCCTGATCTACGACCTTTTCAATCCTTTCGGCGGGAAACCCCATTTCATTAAGGCCGTTCCCTACGAAAGGGCCTTGAACTGGTGGCTCGACAGGGTCAGGGCAACCCCGGAGGAAAAACTCCGAGAACAGTTCCTCGTTGACCTCGCTGTCTTAGAAGAAAAACTGGAGCTTTCCTCCGGCTTAAAAAGGGAAGAAACAGATAATCTAAAGCCGAACTAAAAATTTCATCACCTCGCAAAAAGTCAGGGTCGCGACTTTTTTTGATCAATGTATTTATTTCTCTCGGCCGCCCGCGATGAATCGATTGATTAATTAGGGAGGTTTTACGATATAAAAATTTTTCAAGGAGTGTAAATTCATCAACTCCTGAATCTCCTGAGTGTAAATTTTTTTTGATTTGTACACAACGACAGGCGGCTCCAGGGAAAAAATGGATTTTTTCCCCTTCACCGCTTCGATCAGAACGAGGGTGGCGGGTGTATTCCCATAAGAGTGCACGGGACGCATGCGTGAAGGATACAGCTTTGTTTCCTGGAGAATTTTCAGGGCATCTTGGAGACGTTGAACGGGCAGAATAATGTCAAAAACACTTCCCCGCGAAAGGAGCAAGCTGCCCGCTCGGATAAAATCATTTATAGTTCCCTTTATCTCGTGGCGGGCCACGGCTTTCTGGGCGTCCGGATTGAGACGCCCGGAACCCGGCGCGTAGTAGGGAGGATTGACACAGACGCCATCGGCCGATGCAAAAGTTTTCAGAAGGGAGACATCCCGTATATCACCCGTCACGAAAGAGACATGATTTTCCACAAAATTCAACCGGGCGTTTCGCCGCGCAAGTTCCACAAGTTCGGGCTGTATCTCTACGCCAACGGCCTCTTTCACGCCATTTATCTTCGCCAGAGCGATGGCGAGAATGCCGCACCCCGTTCCCAGATCGACCCATCGCTGATCACGCGCGGGCCGTAAAAATCCCCAGAGGAGGAGGCTGTCGATGGAAAAACGGTATCCTGTTTTAGGCTGAATGAATTTCAGACGGTTTGCTCCCAAAACATCGAGCGTCTCGTCGGATTTGACGTCCCGATTCATGGAATCAGGCGCCGGCTCAGGGGATATCGTGTTTGTATATGACGAGACCGGTCAAGAGCTTTGGATAAAAGAAGGTTGATTTTTGTGGCATAACCTGGTTTTCCGAGATGACGTCGTGGATTTCATCCAGAGTGTTGGGATTGAATAGAAATGCCATTTGGAACCGCCCGGCCTGGATCAGGTCGAGGGCTTTCTTGTTGTTCTTGATGATGTTGATATGCGCCTGACGCTTCTGATCCGTATCGAGATTCAAGATACGTCTCAAGATCATTTCGTTAAAGATGGGGATGGCCATGTGCCGAATGGAACGAGGCATGGCTCGCAGAACGGAATCTTTCTTTAATGCTTCCTTAAGCGCGAGTAGGCAAAAGCATCGGCGCTGGTGGATATAGAGCCCAAAGGCGATACGTTTTCCCTGCGTGGCGCGCAACGCGGAGAAAAAACGTTCCTTCTGCTTGGTTTCCTCCCGCTCGGAGCCGAAGGGAAATTCTGTGACATCAAATGCCTCACGGACCTTCTTGAGGAACGATTGTAAATCAAAATTCTCCAGGCTGTGTATCAGGCGGTGGGAGGGGAGAATCGTTAACCCACGGTCCTCTGTATTGGTGAAGTACATCATGATGTAGTTGTAGGGGGCCGTCTCCGAGGGGCCGTGAATTTTTTCCATCTCCTTCTTGTAGGCCAGCGCCGTGGCATAGCGATGATGGCCATCGGCGATGAGGAGCTTCTTTTCCGCGAGAACTTGGATAGCGAGATCCAAGGCCTCTGGATCCGTCACGCGGTAAAAACGGTGACGCACCTGATCAGCGTCTTCCATGTCCAGGAGCGGGGCTTCCTGGTGTTTTTCCATGAAGGCCTCGTTGATAGTCAAGTTCGGGTCAGTGTAGAGTGAGAGAATGGGGCTGAGGTTCGCCTTGCAAGCGCGAAGGAGCCGGAGCCTATCCTCGATCTGTTTCTGATGGGTCTTTTCATGAGGTGATATCTTGCCTGAAGAATAGTCTTCCAGCCTGCACAGTGCGATAAATCCCTTCCGCGTCAACCGGGTTCCATCTTCAAGAGAATAGTCCTGGAGATAAAAATAGATAGCGGGTTCTGAGTCAAAAACCAGGATTCCGGCCTTTATCCAGTCTTCCAGGAGCCTGCTGGCTTGTGTGTAGCGATCGACACCTTTTTTCTCCTTGCTAAGGATGAGATGAACAATGTTGTAGGGAGACCGCTTGATAAGTTCATCTTCTTGGCGGTATGAGATGACGTCGTAGGGAGGCGCCACGACGTCTTTATAACTGACATTCTCTGGATTGTAGCATAGGCCCTTGAAGGGGAGGATTCTTGCTGATTTAACCATCCGTAATGCAAACTCCTCTACAAATAAATACCGTTGGTATTGTCTGGCGTGATTTAGAAAATAGGCACTCAAAGTGTAACATTTAATGATTCCGCGTTCCTTTGAGATGAAAGGAGGCCTCAATCAAAGTTTTATATTGACGCAAAAGGTCCAATTCCTTGTCATCGATGGTTTTTTTCGTTTTATAACGGTCCACGTAAAACAGGCCGATGGTTTTTCCCATGTAACTCAGTGGAAGCAGATAAAAACTGGGGCTTTTTAAGTGATTGAACGCTTTCCAGTTCACGTTTTCCCGAAAGGGAGGACGTTTGACCGATTCAACCAAGAGGGGCTTTGATGTTTTTATAGCAAAGCTGAAATGATCCTTTGCGGTTGATGATAAGGGAACAGAAAGATTCGAAAGGTTTGCTGGCAGAGGTTCGCCGATGCCCGCTCGCGCTCTCAGCTGATTTTCATTCTTGTCAAACAGGAAAAGGATGACCCGGTCGAAACCGATACCTTTTTGAATTCCTTCCATGGCGATTGTAAGGATATCGTTCAAAGGCGCGTTTTCCAAGATGCTGTTGTCGATGTCCTTTAAAGAATTTTTCAGAAACTTAGCGCGTTCATTCTGCGACATCTCTATTTCATAGGATTGAGATGATCTTGAACCTTCTTGAGTCTCTCCCTCATGAAACTCAATGAGAAATTCCTCCACGAGTGACTGGAACTCCCCTGGCGAAAACTCTGTTTGCAGAACATTGAGGAAATCTCTTCCTTCCGCCAAGGCTTTTAAGACAAGAGATTTTCCTTGTTCCCGGGATATATCGAGAGGGACAAGGTATTTTTTTATAACCTGATCGGTATCCCGTGAATACCAAAAGGCCTCACGCGCATGGAGGGAGTAAAAAAGTTCCGTGGCGCATATGATGATGTTTCTAAGAACATCATCTTTCGAAACAATGAAATTGGGGGCGCCAAGATGGAGCAAGTCTAACTGGGAAATGATGCTGGAAGGGAAACCCCAATAGCGAATAATCTTGGTGTTGAGTTCGGGAAAGGTGATGCCGAGTATCTGCTTTGCCGCACTGTTTTTCCCCCTTTCCCCCTTGATGACCAGTTGGCGAATCTTCTCGAATTCTTTGGGAAGGGCGTAAGCAGTCATCAGGAGCCCGATATTATTGAGTAGGGTAAGGATAAAAATTTCTTCAATATTTTCAAAATTTAACCGTTCCGACAGATTTCTCGCAAAGATGGCTGCAAACATAGTGACAAAAAGGTGAGGGCGAAGATATATACTTTTCGAGTTTCTGTAAAAGTAATCGAGGACACTGACCCCCACGGAGAGGTTGATAACAGATTCAAACCCAAGGACGACAACCGCTCGAGACACCGTGGTGATTTCTTTCTGGCTCCAGTTGTAATAGACGGAGTTGGCGAGCTTCAAAACTTTTGTTGTTAGGGCAATATCTTTAAGGATGACTTGAGCAAGGTCTGCCGCCGAGGAAGAAGGATTCTTTTCCAGACGGGTAATCTCCCGGATCGTAGCCGACATGACAGGTAAATCTCCCGTCACTATTATCTTATCAAGGACTGGGGGGAAGGCTTTGTATTCTGACATATATTCCTTTAGGATATTCTTTGCTTATAAGTATCGAAAAAATTGGATTTTGTCAATACCATGGGATCTATGGGATCTCACAAATTATGAAGGAATTTGAAGACGAATTGTATTGAGAGCAGGGAAGTATTCTTTTCTTTTTGGCGCGCAACAAATCATAGCGATTAATCCACCTTAACACAGCATCTGAAATTATGAATCGTAAGTCTTTCTCTGCTTGTGTTATTCGAAATTGTTTGTGACTGACAGTCTGACACGTCCGGAAGCCAGAGATACTATCTTATTGCCCTTTTTCAGGAAAAGGGTATCGGAGACATCCCCCGGGACACCAAAAAGGACACGGACCTTTTAATCCGGAATTCGTCGCGGCGCGAGGTGCTGCTGACGAAAAACAGCGAGGAATGAACGTAAAAGGCGGCATTTTTTACTCATTAGGCGTCTGTAATAGTGATGTGATGGTGATTATACCTGTTGCCGTATTGTATTAGTAACTCCACTCCTAAAATGTTCGATTAGGATTGATATCGGCAAAGAAAATGACGCCGTTTTTTAATATAGGAGGGAAAACTGGGCCGTCTATTTCAATAATTCTACCTCCCCCCACAGCCTTGACGGGGATTAGCGGTGCCACGAGGTGTTCCCCTTCCCGGTGCCAACCCGGCCATAATAAGATCGAGGGAATACCGGATTGTTTGAATTTTAGTTTTATCGTCGTGGCCCCGGATGGGCCGTCCCCCCTGTTTGTCACTGTAAAATGCAGTCTTTTGCCTTCCTGGCGGCTGGCGATCCGCAAATCGGGATAGGGTTTTACGCGATATCGTCGATTGTCAAACACATTGTCATTTTCATTCGATTCATCCACGTAACCATCAGCATCGATCAGGAGTTCAATAGAGTATGTTCCAGCACTTGGAACCAATGTTCCAACATACACTGTTTCGGTTCTGTGATCCAACATTGGGCCTATTAAAACTCGCCCCATATTGATTATCCCTTTCGTTACAGAATTCTCGGCTGTTACCTTAATCCTGAAAGGTTTGGATTGGTAAGTTCCCGTGCTTTCAATCGTTATTTTGGATACGATGACGGAATGGATGGAGTAGGGATTTGAGTCTTCAATTGGGTTATCCCAAAGCCTGTCGGTGAGGGAGACGGCTTTTAATTTCAGGTTTGGTTTCGAAGCGGTGGTAATGGAAAATAGGTCACTAACGCCCCTGCCGTTTTTCCCCTGCACCTTAATCCGGTATAGGCCGTTGGCCAGGTTGTTGCTGACGGTCCAATCCATTGATAGGGCGGATATGTTGTTTCCGATCTGAACGGATGCGTCGGGGTGATCCTTGGGGATCAGGGTGACGGTAAAGGGCCCCGTGGCATTCCCCGTCCAGGCGATCTGGTAGGTCCGTCCCACGCTCCAGATCCTATTTTTACCGGGGGAAAGGACAGTGATCGTATTCATTGTCTTGCCGGACGGCAGAAGGGGGTTTCTCGATGTCAGTGTTTCAACAAAGCCGCTGAGAATTTCGGTGTTCTCTGCAACGACAAAAGCCCTTTCGTAGACAATTTTTGCGCTGTGGGGTGAAAAGCGCTCGTTTTGATAGCCGGGAACGATTGCCTGGAAAGTCACGTTGCCCGCGTTTTTAAATTCTCCATCCAGTATCAGATTGAAGGTTTCACCGGGGTAAAGTTCGGGGATGTCGAACTGGTTATGCCCCGATTTGAAGAAATAGATGGGGCGAATGGCTACACTCGTCGGCGGCAGGATGGAACGGTTTGTGGTCTGGTTCTGGAAAGACAATGTGCAGGTAACGTGTTTGCCGGCGACAACATGATCCAGTCCCATGATCCTGGTGACCACCAGCCGCGCGACGGGCTCATTGGAGGACGTGATGCTGTGTGCCGATCCCGCCGGGTAGATTTTTAGCGTGTCATCAACACGGTTATTGTTTTCGTTGATCTCCTGTATGTGGTTGCGAGGATCTACCGTAACACTATATTCTGCCCTTCCTGTTTTTCAACAGTCAGGTCCGGCTTCAAGACCACGCGGGAGAGGGTCTTGGCGGAAGGGTGCGTGGGAATATTATGAAATTTCCCTGTCGGAGGTCTGCCGGGGACGTGCGTGAGGGGAATTCCCACCGCGAAACCTCCCCTCCACGGAATAAACAGGAGAAACACCGCCACGGTAATCAGAATGGACCGTTTTTTCATGCCCAAGGTATATAACGAAAACCGCCGAGTAGACAGTGAAGATTTCATCTCTTTTCCCTCAGTTCTCATTTTTCATTTTACCTTATTGACCTTACTATGAAGTAAGTCAAGGTTTCTCGGTAAAAAGTTCACACTCAACAAAAAAATTTTGTTATGAAAACTGGAGCCTCCGGTGTGGAAACTTCCGGGGCCATGCACGATGTTGATTCCTAAGAATCGCCATACCTATAGATATTTCAAGGAAGTTTAGTCTTGTAAGAAGAATTTTCCACGGGAATCGGGATTACGAAACACACAGAGACAGACACCTGCCGAAGCCGCGAGTATTGTAGGCTACAAGGAGAGCGAGCTTTGCCTCTAAACACAATTTTTCCACGCACTCACGGATAAATCAGCCAAAATTCCAGAAGATTTGTATGATCTTTCTGGAAATTTTTTTCAACAAACCCCTTCCACATGAATGTCAATTTTATAATGATCGCGGTTCTGTTTTACTCGCGCCTCCGGCCGGATACGGCCTGCCGCAAATCTCGTTTTTCCACCGCTCAATTCTCACTCCAGCTTGGCATTTCGCTTTGCCGCCAGTTTCTTCCCGATGGGATTCCAGTAGGTCGCCGTCAACTGTTTCTTGTGGACGATGATCCACTGCAGCGCCTCCTTGAAGACCTCCACCACCCCCGGGGTCGTCTTTTTCAGGGCCACGTAGTCCCTGAACACGTCTCTGCCGGCGACGCTGTTGTCGGTCGTGAATGCCTTCCGCGCCGTGAACATCCCGAATCCCAGATAGTAGGTGCCTGTCTTCATGTCCCGCAGGCAGAGAATTCCCCCCATCTCGTCGTCCTTCCCCCTTGATGGTCATGTCAATCAGGGAGCGGACCAGGGACGGCGGCAGGATCTTTCGCAGCGCCTCCCGCCTTTGCCAGAAATTGTAGGTCACCCAGAAGCACCGCCTGGGGATGTTGATACCCACCTTGGCATACCTGACGTGAAGTCCCACCGCGTTTAGGATGGCCTCCCGGTGGTGGTCGAAATCGTCGAACGCGTGGAAGCCCGCCGCTTGGAGCGCCTTCAGGCTGTCATCCGCGGCGTAAACGGGGAAGAACTTCCCCGGGTTTTCCAGCATTCCCTTGGGGATGGGACGGCCCCCTGTCACCTGCATCGCCGCCGAAGCCGGAACGGCAACCAAGACCATGGAAAGAACCATAAAAACGACCGCGGGCCAACCTTTCCAAGAGAGACATTTCTTCACGTTTCACCTCCTGACCTTTTTAATCCCAATCCATTTATCCCATACCAGAATCGGGCGGGATTGTAAAAAGCCGCCGATAGGGAGAAACCTCCCTTTCCCGGCGTCGGCGTATTGACGAAAGCGGGGCATGAATGGTATCAACCTCCTTGGGAAAGGAGACCACATGAACCCGTCACGCCATTTCATCGATCACATCGCCAACGCGCTGAAAGCGGGGATGGTCCTCTTCATCGCCGCCACGTGTCTTCTGTCTCTCACGTCCTGCTGCTGTCTCTTCGGGGGGTCCTGCGCCCCGCCCGACGTTCCGGCGCGTCCCCCGGGGCCGAAGCACTTTATCCTAACGGGCACGGCGGACCTGCAAGGAATGTTGGAGGCGAACGTGACTCCCGTGAAACCGGGAGACGTGGAGAAACCGGCAGGGGGCATCGCCCGCATCGCGGCCCTTTTCAAGTTGATGAAATCCGCCGTCCCGGGACGCGTCATCACGGTTTCCACCGGCGACGACCTGATGGGGCCCTATTTTCACACCTTCAACGGAAAGGCCATCTTCACCCTCATGACCCGGGCGGGCTACGACATCTTCGCGCCGGGCAACCACGAGTTCGATCGGGGCCCCGCCGTTTACGCCGACGCCCTGAAATACGCGGGATTCACGCCCCTCTGTTCGGACCTCGCGGTGGCTGGGACCCCCTTGCGGGGGCATTGCCGGCCCTATCTCCTCAAGGACTACGGCGGGGTCACCTTCGGGTTTTTCTCCCTCATGACCGAGGACCTGCCCACCGTCACCTCCGCCGCCCCCGTCCGTCTCCAGGCGGACAACATCACCATGGCGAAACGGATGGTCAGCCTCCTCCGGGAGAAAGGCGCCAATGTCATCATCGCCCTGACCCACGTGGGAACCAAGAGGGACCGGGAAATCGCGACGCGGGTTGAGGGCATCGACATCATCTTCGGGGGGCACTCCCACCACTACCTTCGCAAGCTCCTCGTCGTCGGGAAGACCGTTATCGTCAACGGCGGGGAAAAGGGAACCCACCTGGTCAAGCTCGATTTCTACGTCTCTCCAAAAAAGAGATTCCTCCCGGAAAAGACCCTTTATTCCCTGATTCCCGTCAACCGGGGACTCGAGCCGGACCCGGAGGTGGCGGCCCTCCTCGCGAAATTCAGGAAATCCCTCCCCCCCGCCATCGTCCTGGGCACGACGGACAAACCCTGGGATTTGAGCAAGAAGGCCGTCCGGCTCTCCGAGTCCGGGGTTGCCGACCTCGTCAACGACCTGCTACGGAAAAAGTTCAAGGTAGATGTGGTCCTCAACAACTCCGGCGCCTTCCGGGGCAAGAAGGTCTATCCCCCCGGAAAGATAACCGACACCATGCTCCAGGAGATCGACGAGTTCCGGAACAACGCCTACATCCTCGAGCTCAAGGGAAAATACATCCGCCAGATCCTCGAACACAGCGCCGCCAGTTACGGCCGGGGGGGATTCATGCAGGTCTCGGGCCTTCGCTACACCTTTGACACCACCCGCCCCAAGCAGGTCGTCGCCAGGGACGCCTCCGGACGGCTTACCATCGCCGCGCCGGGACAGCGCGTCACACGGATCGAAATCCAGGACGCGTCAGGGTCGTGGAAACCTCTGAACCCTGAAAAATCCTACAAAATCCTCACCAACAGCTTCTTGGTGGACAAGGAGGGTGACGGCTACTTTTGGTTCAAGCGGTACGGCAGGAACCTCAAGAACACCTATTCCACCTTCTATTCCATCCTGTCGGAATACGTCCAGAAGCGGCATGAGGTCTCCCCTCCCGAGCCCGACGGGAGGATCAAGATCCTCAGCAGGCTATAAGGAAGGCATCAGATATAGTCACCTTTAATTTAACCGAACCCGAAACAGCTTTCCCTGGAATGATCGGGGGGAGAACGCCGGTTCACAAAGGCTGTCTCCCCTGATCCTGTTATTCTCCTCCACATGTATCCCCACTTATCGTCACCCTGACACGTCCGGAAGCCAGGGATACCATCTCATGTCCCTTTTTCAGGAAAAGGGTATAGGAGACATCCCCCCGGGACACCAAAAAGGGCACGGACCTTTCAATCCGGAATTCGTCCCGGCGCGAGGACTTGCTGACGAAAAAAAGCGGGGGAATATTATAGGTAAAGGTCTTGTCCGTCGGCACCTGCTGAAGATATAGCACGGCCTGGAGCGGCGGGTCGGTTTGCGGGGTGACGAGAAGATTTCCCTTGTTCCAGATGACAAACGCGAAGTATATAGGTATGCGAAGGGTTGGACTCGGAGAGGAACCCATGATGGTTATGCCGTTTTGGACGTGGTTTTCAACGCCGAAGGCCGTCTTCCACCAGTCGTCCGAGTAGGGGCTGTGTGAAGTGTCGGATAGCGCTCCGGCCACGAAATTGTTGTCTTCACACAACTCCCGAAACGCGCGGTTGTTGTTGATCGTGGCAATGTATTGCACGTGGCCATGAATGGGAAACGGGTATGGAGGGGCCTCGACTTCGATCATTCGCCCGCCGCCCACGGACTTAACGGGGATCGGCGGCGCCACGAGGTATTCCCCCTCCCGGTGCCATCCAGAAAAGATCGGGGGAAGTGTGAAGGTGGAGACCTTGAACTTGAGCTTTATCACCGTAGCACCAGATATGCCGGCCCCCGTGTTTTTCACCGTGAAGTGCAGTCTTTGGCCTTCCTGCCGGCCGGCGATCCGCAAATCGGGATAGGGTTTCACGCGATATCTTCGATTGTCAAACGTATTATCTTTAAAGTTTGATTCGACCACTTTACCAAAGGAATTGACAGAGAGCCGGATGGCGTAAGTTTCGCCCCGGGGAACCTTGATGGGAATTCGTCCGGTGATAGTTCGCTTATCCAGCATGGGGCCCAGGAGAATTCCTCCCTGAACCATCGGGATCCCGCGTTGCGTGGCCTGGAGCCTGACATTGAAGGGCTTGGTCTCGTAGCCCCCCTTGTTCTCGATGATGACGTGAGCCTCGATGATGTAGGGATTCTGCGGGTCCCCCGACAGCTTGTTGGTGAGGGAAACGTCCTTGAAGGTTAGGTTGGGCTTGGTGTCGCCGGTGATGGAGAAACAATCGCTGAGCCCCCAGCCGTCGGCGCTTTGAACTTTGACACAGTAAAGGCCATCGGGCAAGTCGCTGCCGACGGTCCAATCCAATGAACGGCCGGGTACGTTGTTATCGATCTGAATGGATGCGTCGGGGTGGTCCTTGGGGATCAGGGTGACGGTAAAGGGCCCCGTGGCATCCCCCGTCCAGGCGATCTGGTAGGTCCGTCCCACGCTCCAGATCCTATTTTTACCGGGGGAAAGGACAGTGATCGTATTGCCGGGCAGCGTGAAGGAATTCCTCCACCCTAAGGCTTCAACCACTGCTTCAGCCTCGCCGCTGGAAATTCCCGTGTTTTCTGCGACAACGATGGGCTTTTCGTAAACAGTTCTTTCGGTATGGGGAGAAAAGCGCTCGTTTTGATAGCCGGGAACGATTGCCTGGAAAGTCACGTTGC
>JALSPC010000145.1 GCA_026986155.1 bacterium | reverse complement strand
AGGGGGGTCACCATGAACGCCTTCTCGATCTGGATGTTTTCGGGCTCGGCGCTTCCCGATGCCAGGATGGTTATGGGCATGGCGGGAACATGGTTCGTCACCTTCGTCAGGGCCTTGACCCGCACTTTTTCGATTGAAACCGCGTAGGTTTTATAAGAGAACGGAAAAAGGGTCCCATCGAATCTGGCGGAAATCTTTCCCTCGAAATACTCCGGCACGAAGGGAAGGCGTTTGGGGAGTTTCGACGTGATAAATCGCGCCAATGGACTAAGAACGGCGCCGCCTTTCAGGTTGAGCCCCGTGGATTGGAACATCGCGGCCCCCTTGAGCGTGAGGGGTTTTTTATAGACATCCCTTATTTCGAGGGATTGAACATTCAGGCGGTTGTCCTCATCCAGATCGCACTGGAGTTCTTTCACGCGCAGGCACGGCGCCCGGTAGGTCACGTCCAGGGAAAGATTGTCAATCGCCATTCCCGTCCCTGGCATGACGGCGGAAATTCCGGTTCCCTTGAGGGAGGCGCGGTGAATCTTGAGCCCGCTTGGACGGCCCTCGCCATCCCTTTCGACGGTAATCTCTCCCCTTGCCGTCCTCAAGATCCCTGCTCGAAAGGCCTGGCACCACGTGCGGTATTCCGTGGGCACCCGCTCCAGGAATCGGGGATTGTCTCTCGCGAGGGACACGGGGAGATTTTCACACGTGACATCCAGACGAACGGGCGCGGCGCCGGGGGGTGTAAAGGGAGCGACGAGGATATGGAGTCTGGAATCCCTTTTTCGGATCGTAAGGGCGGCGGATTGAACCTTTACCGTCCCATCAGCAAAATCCCCCCGTGCCTTCCCCTCCACTACGTCGAGGACACGCCATGAATGGCGGGGAATTTCCGCCTCGACAACCGGGCCTCCCCTCCCTTTCCGAAGGAATAACAGGACCTGCCGCAAGGGAAACCGGGCATAGGAGAAGGCGATATCGAATGCCCGGGCGCCACCGAGGTCGAAGGCTCCCCTTGCGGTCAATCCGCCTGCGGCGTCCCCGTTTTTTGCCTCGGAATGGCTGGCCAAAGAAAACGTGGCTTTCTTCAGGGACGGCCGGTAATCGCCCCGAAACGCGAGGGCCCGGAAAGCGAGGTGAAGGGTCCTGGAACCTCCATGGCGGCGCTGCTGAATACGGAGTCGCAAGGGATTGGTCTTCACCTCGAGATAGGGTGTCCTGCCGCCTGGTTCCGCCCGTTTCCAGCCCCCAGCGATCCGAAGCCTGAGGGGTCCGCCGTCGGAAACAAAACGCCAGTCTCTCCTTTCGAATCCAGTTTTACGGACCACCAAGGTTCCACCTATCGTAAAGTCCTTCCTGATTTCTCCCGCCGCGTCAAGGGACAGGTCCGCTGTCCCCTCCAATCCCCGCAGGGGAGAATTTCCCCAAACCGATGCCAGGTCTTTCAACGAGAGGTTGGTGACCCAGAGGGTGGCTTCCATAGGGAAAGACTTAGAGAGGGTGTAATGAAAACGGGTGTGGAATTCCGCGGGTGTGGTCCCTGCATTGAGGTTGAAATTACCCTCGAACTCCCCCTTGATCTCCTTTTTCCTGATCATGGTCCGTCCCTGGTCAATGAAAAGCCTCACGCGCTTATTGCCCCCCGACGTTTTGAAAAAAACCTCGACGGCCACCCTCTTCAGCAATACATGCGGCAACAAGAAGGTAAACCCGCCCGCCTCCTTGCCGGAAGCTGATCGGAGTTCCTGCGCTTCCCCCACTTTTCCGGACGGCGGGATCGGCCCCGGAAAGGCCCCCCGCCAGGTTCCGTTTTTCTCTTTGACGAGGCGAAGATGTCCATCCTCCACCGATAGCCGGCTGAAGATGATCTCTTTGCGGCTCAAAAAGGGCCAAATCTTGAGGGTCGCAACAAGTTTTCGACAGGACACCCAGGGTGAACCTCCATCCTCGGCGGGAATAGTCACGTCCTCCAACACGAGGTGAAACCCCCGGAACCAGTCCATGGAAACCCTTTTCACGAGGACGGTGCGTCCCGTGCGGTCGGACAACTGTTTTACCAGAAGGTCATTGGCTAAATGACTGTGGAGGAAATAACCGATTCCCAGGTAGCCCGCGAGGGACAGGATGACGATCCCATAAATGACTCTGAGCGTCCATCGCAGGGACCAGTGTATATTGAACCGTTTCATTCCGGCATTGTCCGGGCGAAGGTCAGCACGTCAATCCGATAGGCTCCCGCTTTTTTGAGGACCCCGGCGCAGGCACGGGTCGTGGCCCCCGTCGTGTACACATCGTCCACAATGAGGACGGCCTTTCCCCGAAAAACGTCGCGGTTCGTCACGGAGAAGATCCCCTGAATGTTGCGTCTTCTCTGGGCCCTCGTCAATCCTATTTGCGGCGGGGTTTCCTTTGTCTTGACGAGATGTGTCCTGTCCAGGGGAAGATTCAACAGTTTTGCCAGGCACTCCGCCACGAGAAGGGCCTGATTGTATCCCCGTCGCTTCAAGCCGTTGACGTGCATGGGAACAGGAACAAGGATATCCACCTTCCTGGCGAGTGCGGGCGCCTCGATCTCCTCATGCAGGAGAAACGCGATGACGGACAGGGTAGCCAGGTTGCCGTGAAATTTTAGGTGATGAACAAGATCCCGCGCCTTTCCCGTGTAGGAGAAAAGGCTCCAGGCCGAATCGAAGGACGGGGGATCTTGGCGACACTCCCCACACAAATGGGATACGCCCGCTCCCTTGAAAGGAGCGCCGCAACGCGGGCACGCTGGACGCGTGACGGGAAGGAACTCCCCCAGGCACGTTTCGCAGATGGGAAAGCGCCCGGCGTCAAGCCCTTCGGCCCCACAGAGGAGACAAACCTGCGGGAGGAAAAAATCCCCAACCGCCTGGAGAAAAGACATGGGGCTCACATCCTTTTACGAGCTGCCTCAAGAGAGATCGAAGTCGAGGGAATCGATCGCCCCGCACCGGGTACAGACGTCGGTCCAGACCCGGTAGGTCTCCCCGCACTTCCGGCACGCGTAGGTGAGACGCATCCAGTCCCTGTCCTTGGCCACGTCCTCGCAGAGATCGAAGGCCTCGTCCTTCCTGCCGTCCCGCGCCAGGAAGACGGCCTTCAAAAGGCGCATGAAGGGATAGTCCCAGGTCTTGTCCGGCAGTCCCTCGATGACCTTTTTGGCCTCCTCCATTTTGTCCTGTTTCAGGCAGTAGCGCACGTAGCAGAAGGCGAGGGCCACGTCGCCGGGGTGTTCCTTCAGGGCCTTGGCGTAGCGCTTCAGTATCTCGCCGTCCTTCTTTTCCTCTATGAAAATCTCTTCCAACAGGGGAAGAAAGGTGGCGTTTCCCGTCTTGGAATATCCCTTGTCCAGGATCTTGACGGCTTCCTTGATCTTGCCGCCGCGCCGGTAGGAATTGCCGAGCAGGATGTAAAGGCTGGTGTTTTGCGGGTCCTTCTTCAGGAGGGACCGCGCGATTTCCACGCCCTTCGCCACGGAGGCCTCGTCGGGCTCGTTCAGCAATTGCCGCGCCAGCTTGTAGCGGTACTCTGCCAGGCGTTTCTTCTCCGGTTCCCGGTCGGAGGACGCCTTGATGATACGTTCCTGGAAGGGGATAAGCTCCTGCCACTTCTCCTGCTCCTCCAGGATCTCCCGGGTGCCCTTGAGGGCGGGAAGATACGTGGCGTTGATGAGGAGGATCTCCTTGTAAACCTCCAGGGCCTTCTCCTCGAGCCCCGCGGCCTTGGCGAGGCGCGCCTCCTCCATCATCGTGGAGATCTTGGGGGAGTCCTGGATCAGCCGGAGCTGGGAAATGACCTGGTACGCCTCGTTCCAGCGTTCCTGCCGTTTGTAGAGCTCCGCCTTGACCCGCAAAAACCGCCCTTCTTCCTTGAAATCCTTGCTGATACTCTCCAGCCGATTCTCGATATCCTTCACGTTGCCCCACATGAGACGTTCCAGGATCACCGCATAGGCGGAAAGCCGTTCGATCTCGCGCTTCTGGGCCTTACGTTCCTTCCTGAGACGCAGGCCCCGCTTCGTGTCCCGGACGATGGTGACCACGAGAACGATCAAGGCCCCGAGGCAGAAGGCGAAGAGGACCAGGACGGTCAGCGAAACGTGAAACGACATACCCCGGATCAGCGCGAAATCGACGACCTGGGGATTCTGGTACGCGATGAACCCTACCATCGAAAGCAGGATGATAAGAAGCAGAAAAAAGATTTTCGAAATCATATCGCCATCTCCCTTTTTTCAAATTTTTCCAGGCGGGACTTGCACTCCACGCAGTAGATCGCCGTCGGCTTGACCTCCAGACGCTTGATGGAAATGGGCTCCCCGCACTCCTCGCAAATGCCGTAAGTCCCTTCCTCGATCCGCTCGAGGGCCTCGTCGATCTCCATCAGTTTTTTCCTGTCCGCCTCGTTCAGGCTCAAGAGAAGCTGGCGGTTCGAGAGATCGGAGGCTTCGTCCCCAATATCCATGGTGCCGTCTTTCCCGAGTTCGTTCGAATCCCTGACCAACTTCTCCATGTCCTTCAGGATCTTCATCCGTTCGTCCAGCAGCCTCGCCCTGAAACGTTCCAGGTCTTCCGGTCTCAGCATCACGCCACCTCCTTTCCCGTGTTCCCTTCATCTTCATCTTTAATAACTTGGCTCGGGGCATCGATCCACAGCCCCTCCAGGTCGTAATACCTGCGCACCGTCTCCTGGAAAATATGTATAATCACGTCCCCCGCGTCGATCAAGACCCACTTGCCTTCCTCGTAACCCTCCACGCCGAGCACGCCCCCCTTCGTCTTCTTGAGGTCCTCGTAGACGGCGTCGGCGATGGCCTGGACGTGCCGGTCGGAACGCCCGCTCACAAGGAGAAAACAATCTGTAAAGGGATTGACCTTTCCGATCTCGAGGATGATAAGGTTGAATCCCTTTTTCCCAAGCGCCGTTTCCGCAAGATGTCTCGCTTTCTTTTTCGCGTCCTTAAGAGAATTTAAAGAAACCATTCTTGTTTATAGATATCAGATGACCCGGAAAATATCAAACATCACTTCCCCAGCCGGTAGAGGCAATGTTCCTCGATGTAATCCTCCACGGCGAGGGGGATGAGGTACCGGATGGATCGGCGCTCGTAGAGGAGTTCCCGGATGTTGGTGGACGAGATGTCCATCAAGGTCACGCTCTGGTGGAAAATCTTAAACCCCGAGGGATGGATGTAGGAATCGTGGCGGCGGTCGTAGGTGTAGAGTCCCGCGACCTCGGCGGGCAGGACGTCCTCCAACATGAAACGGTGGTAGCCCGGGCGCGTCATGATGACGAAGTGGCAGAGGGAGAGGAGCTCGTCATATCGGTGCCAGGTGGCGATCTCCCGGAAGGCGTCCAGGCCGACGATGAAGTAGAGCTCGCCAGGGTGATGCGTGCGCATCCAGGTGACCGTGTCAATGCTGTAGGAAACCCCCTCCTTTTTCATCTCGTAATCCGACACCTCGAAGTGGGGGTTCCCCCGGATGGCCAGTTGGGTCATGGCGTAGCGGTGGTCCGCCTTGGCGATGCGGGCCGGGTCCTTGTGGGGGGGCAGGGCGGAGACCATGAAGATGACCTTCACGAGCCCGAAGGCGATGCGCACCTCTTCCGCCGCCCGGAGGTGCCCCAGGTGAACGGGGTTGAAGGTGCCCCCGAACAGCCCGATTCGTTTCGGCGGGGTCATGACGTCCGGACCTGGCCTTCACCGAAGATGATGAACTTGGTCGTCGTGAGGTCCTGGGCGCCCATGGGGCCGAAGGCGTGCAGCTTCGTGGTGCTGATGCCGATCTCCGCGCCCAGTCCCAGTTGCTGCCCGTCGCTGAACCGCGTGGAGGCGTTGACCAGGACGACGGAGGAATTGACCCGCCGCAGGAACGCCTGCGCGTTGGCGTAATCCCGGGTCACGATGGATTCCGTGTGGGAGGAACCGTAGGTTGCGATATGCCGGACGGCCTCGTCCAGGTCCCTTACCACCTTGACGGCAAGCACCAGGTCCAGGTATTCCGCCTGCCAATCCTCCTCGGTGGCGGAGATCACGCCGTCCCCGCAGAGGGCCCGGGTCCGGGCGCATCCCCGGATCTCGACCCCCAGTTCCCGGAACTTCTCGACCATCCCGGGGAGGAAGGCCTCCGCGACCTTTTCGTGAACCAGGAGGGTCTCCATGGCGTTGCAGACCCCCGGGCGCTGGACCTTGGCGTTGACGCAGATGGCCCGGGCCATCTCCAGGTCCGCCGACGCGTCCACGAAGACGTGGCAGACCCCCTTGTAATGCTTGATGACGGGGACGCGCGAGTTTTCCACCACGAACCGGATCAGGCCCTCGCCGCCCCGGGGAATGATGAGGTCCAGGTAGTCCTCCAACTGGACCATCTCCAGGATGGCGTCACGGTCGGCGATGGGGATGACCTGGACCGCCTCCTCGGGCACCCCCTCCTCGGCGAGGGAGCCCTGGATGATGCGCCCGATGGCCAGGTTGGACTCCAGCGCCTCGGAGCCCCCACGCAGAAGCACCGCGTTGCCGGACTTGAGACACAGGGCCGCGGCGTCCGCCGTGACGTTGGGACGGGACTCGTAGATGATACCCACCACCCCGAGGGGAATCCGCATCTTTCCCACCAGCAGACCGTTGGGACGGGTCCACATTTTCACCACCTCCCCCACGGGATCCGGCTGGTCGGCGATCTCCCGGATGCCGGAGGCCATCCCGGCGATGCGCTCCGAGTCAAGGATCAGCCGATCGACCATGGCGTTGGACAGTTTTTTCTTCTTCCCCTCCTCCACGTCCTTCTCGTTGGAGGCGATGATCTCGCTTTCCCTTCGGACGAGGTTGTCCGCGATCTTCAAAAGCGCCGCCTTGCGCTTCGGCGAGGGCAGGGACCCCACAATACCGGCCGCCTCCTTGGCCTTTTTCGCCATTTTAAGAATCTGTTCCATCGGATGCTACTCCTTTCTTCCCGGGCCCAAAACCACCAGGTGGTCCCGGTGAATCAGTTCGTCTCCATAGGTGTATCCCAGGATTTCCTTTATCCGCGAGGATCGCTGCCCCATTATCTTCTCTATCTCGTGGGAACCGTAATTGACCAGACCCTTGGCGATGAGATCATCCGAAAGGTTGCGGACGTCCACCCCTTCCCCCCGCTCGAAGTTCCCGGAAACCCGGACCACCCCGGAGGGCAGCAGGCTCTTTCCGCCGTAGAGGAGGGCCTTCACCGCGCCCCCGTCCAGGTAGAGGGTCCCCGCGGAGCGCACCCCGTAGGCGATCCACTGTTTCTTGCGACTCAGGGGGTCCCGCTGGGGCATAAACAGAGTCCCCACGCGCTCTCCCGAAAAAATCTCCCTCAGGATGCCATCCCGCTTCCCGCCGGCCAGGATGGTAGGGATTCCGAAGGACGCCGCCTTCCGGATCGCCTCCAGTTTCACACCCATCCCGCCGATGCCGGTGGGACTGCAGCTTCCCCCCGCCACGCACATGATCTCCTCATCGATCTCGTCCACCCTGGAGATCATGCAAGCGTCCGGGAAGACCTTGGGATCCCTGTCGTAAAGCCCCTCCATGTCCGAAAGGATGACAAGGAGGTCGGCTTGAATGAGGCCCGCCACCAGCACGGAGAGGTTGTCGTTGTCGCCTACCTTGATCTCGTCCACCACCACGGTGTCGTTCTCGTTGATGATAGGCAGGGCCCCGAACTTGAAGAGGGCGTCGATGGTGTCCCGGGCGTTCAGGTAACGGCGGCGGTGATTCAGGTCGTCGCGGGTCAAGAGGATCTGGGATATCTGGATGCCCTGCTTATGAAAATAGGTATCGTAAAGGGCCATCAGGTGCGGCTGGCCGATGGCGGCGATGGCCTGTTTCTCCGGTATCCCCTCCACCCTGCCGCGTAGGCCGAGCCGGTCCATCCCCACGGCGATGGCGCCGGAGGAGACCAGGACCACCCGCCTCCCGGACGCGAAGACCTCGCGGATGCTCTCCGACAGGAGCCGGATCCGCTTGCGATCGATCTTCCCCCCCGAGGTGGTCAGGACGGAACTCCCGATCTTGATGACGACCCGCTGGGCCTTTTTTATGATTCCCTTTCGTTCCACGATTATACCAGTTTACAAAACCCTTCGACGAGTTGCAACAACGCGTCGATCCCTTCCCCCGTTTTGGCTGAAAGGGTGACGACCCGCAGGCCCGCCCGTTCCGCCATTTCCTCGCGGAGAATCTCGAGGAGTTCCCTCGCGCCTGCCTTGTCCGCCTTGTTCAGGACCACGATTTTTCGCTTCCCCGCCAGGCCGCCCCCGTGGGCCGCCAGCACGGATTCAACATTTCCCAACTCGCTTAGGAGGTCCTCCTTCGTTTTTCCCTCGGCAAGTTCCAGGAGGACGAGGAGCACCTTCGTCCGCTCTAGGTGCTTCAAAAAGCGGCCCTCCTTTCCGGCCGCGATGCCCGGGATCTCCACGAAGGTAAGGGGATCCGCGGGGGGAGGGGGCTGGTAGACTCCCAACTGTGGAACGAGGGTCGTGAAGGGATAGTCCGCCACTTTCGGCGTCGCGGCGGAGACGCGGGACAGCAGTAGGGACTTTCCCGCGTTCGGCGGGCCGACCAGCCCCGCGTCCGCCTTCAGCTTGTAGATCAGGCGCAGGGAAACCCGATTGCCGGGCAGACCCTTTTGAGCGAACCTGGGGGCCTGGCGCACGGAACTCTTGTAGTGGACGTTCCCCTTGCCGCCCTTGCCCCCCGTAGCCACGGTGACCTCCGCGCCGGGGGTATCCAGGTCGGCCAGGAGCTCCAGGGTCTGTGCCTCGTAAACCTGCGTCCCCACCGGAACGGCCAACCTCAGGTTCGCGCCGTCCTTCCCGTGCTGCCGGTTCCCCCCGCCGGGCGCGCCGGCCTGGGCCTTGAAGAACTTTTTGTGCAGATAGTTGGATAGATCCGAAAGGTTTTCCCGGGCGTAGAGGACCACGCCGCCGCCCCTTCCCCCGTCACCCCCGTCCGGCCCCCCTTTGGGGAGAAAACGGGCGCGCCGGAAATGGACAGACCCTCCCCCTCCCGAGCCAGATTCGACCACGATATCCGCCTCGTCGATGAACACCGGTTTCATGATAGGGAAAACCCCTTTGTGGGAAAGGGAGAGAGGGAAGCTAAAAGAAAACGGCCTTAATAGACGCTCACGCGTTTCTTGTCACGGCCGAACCGCTCGAAGCGCACCGTCCCGTCGATCAGCGAGAAGAGGGTGTGGTCCCTTCCGATTCCCACGTTGGCGCCTGGGTGAAACTTCGTGCCCCGCTGCCGAACGATGATGTTTCCCGCCTTGACGAACTGGCCGCTGAAACGCTTCACGCCGAGCCGCTGTCCCTGGCTGTCCCTGCCGTTCCGGGAGCTTCCCCCCGCTTTTTTATGTGCCATGTCCGAGCCCTCTCAACCGACCTTGATGGTGTCGATGCGTAATTTCGTGTATGTCTGGCGATGCCCCTGTTTCCTGCGGTAGTCCTTGCGCCGCTTGAACTTGTAAACGACGATCTTCTTCCCCTTCGTCTCGCCGAGGATGGTGGCGGACACCGCCGCGCCCTCCACGACCGGGGTTCCGATTTTAACGTCCGAATCGGTCCTGAGCATCAGGACCTCGTCGATCTCCACGCTATCGCCAGGCGCGCCTTCAAGTTTCTCGACCTGGATCACGTCCCCCTCGGAAACCTGAAACTGCTTGCCTCCCGTTTTTATCACGGCATACATCCGTTATCCCTCCAAAAAATTTGCCTGTATATAGTAGATTCCACCCCGCTTGTCAAGCCGCCCCCGTTCCGCGAAATCGCAGTGGCACCAAGCCAACCGCGGGTCTCTCCCGATTCACGAAATCTCTTATAAGTAACCCTACGTATCTACTCGGCACGTTTTCCTTCCCACACGAGCCGAAAACCTAGATCATCATCCCTGCTGTCCGGCTTGTCATTCCCCCGGTTCGCGCACCGGACGTAACTGGGATAATAGCGCCACGATCCTCCCCTGATGACTCGATACGCACCGTTTTTCGGGCCTTTGGGATTGTTCCGGGGAGACCGGGCGTAATAGTATCTGTCATACCAATCCTGGCACCATTCCCATACATTCCCAAGCATGTCATATAAGCCGAACCTATTGGGAAGGAAGCGCCCGATTGGCGCCGTAAAGGCATAGCCGTCATCACAAGGGAAATTGTACTCCCAACCATGCGCCCTGTCGGCGACGGATGCATACCGGCATGCGGTCGCGTCCACTTTGTCGCCCCAATACCAGAACGTTTCGGTTCCTCCGCGCGCGGCATACTCCCACTCCGCCTCCGTCGGCAGACGGAATCTCCAGCCCGTTTTACGGACAAGCCAACGAATGAAGGCCTGAACCTCCTTCCACGACACACAGCAGACCGGTTCGTCGCCCACCTGTTTGAACCCCTTGGGGCGGGCTATGGCCCCGCAACGCCAGAATTTCGTTCCTTCCCGTTTGCAGTTGTAGTGCGTGTCCCGCATGAACCATTTCCATTGTCCTACCGTTACCTCGTATCGTCCCATCCAGAAACCGTCGACACACACCGTGTGCCGAGGCTTCTCGTCCGCAAAGTACCGAAAATATTCATCCTCACCAACAGTCCGAATAAGATAGGCTTCCTCAGCATGGGTTTGCCCCATCTGGAAACACCCTTTCGGCACATAGATGAACTGCATCCCGGTCAAAGACTCTGTCCATATCTCGCCCGGACGGGGGGAAGATTCTTTTAAGGAATTAAGCCTAAATGACAGGTCACTCCCACATAAAAGGGGACGTTTTGCTCCAGCCAGAAACAGGATTACAATCATAAAAACACCCAGGGCCCATCTCTCTCCCGATCGCCTCATGTTTCCTCCATGATGGTTAATCCTTTTCCCACCATTCCCTTTTCGTTTCAACGGAAAGATTGTCCGAAAAAGAGATCAATCCCACCGCTCCGGACAAGAAAAACAATCATGGGCATAAATGCGGCAACCATGAAGAGGATCCAAAAGATCCTGGACCACCGGATCATCCGGGTTTGGACCGTCGCGATTTCCCATTGGGCCTTCGGGTAACGCCGAAGCAGGGGATTTAGAACACCCGGCGTGATACCGAAGAACGCAGCCAGGAACAAGGGAAGATAGAAAAGGTACCCGACACAGAAATTTTCCCGCTTCAGAATGCAGAAGGGGCAGTGAAGCGCCGGCATCTGGTACACGTAGGGGGCGGTAAAGGCGATGATCGCCGCGATGCCGAGGAAAAATCCGATCGTGGAAAAGAAGCCGTGGAGGAGTCTTCCGATCCGGCGGGCCTCCCACCTGAAAACGTACGAGAGAAAGAGGAAGCCCCCCAGATATCCTACCAAAATCCACCGGGTCTCTCTTGGGGGTAGCGAAGCCACTGAAGATGCGTAACTCTGCCCACCGACTTCGAAGACTACCCCGCAACACGAGGTGATGACATTGGGGTCGAGATGGATAAAGAAGAGAAACTGCAACGTCACGTCCAGCACGAGATAGGGGAAAAGGAAAAGCCCATACGTGTTTTTGAACCGGGTCAAAGGAAACCCTTCCACGTTTTCATCGATATGATGAAGAACCACCCAAAACCCATAAACAAAAAGTCCCAAGATCTTTACATACAGGCTGGGATACCCCCATGCATCCGCCCCGAATACACCGATGGCGCACATTGCCCCGGGAATGAACGGGGTCAGCGTCCGTGCCGTCAGTTCGAACACGACCAAGGAAAGAATCTCGAACAGAAGACTCCAGGAAATAATGGTGGCGATTAGCTCGGACCTGCGCTCCAGCTCGAGTTGCTCCGGAGCGTAGGATCGCACGTCCCAGCGACGAACGATCCTCAAGGCGTTCAGGAAGGCTACCGCATTGACGCAGAGAATTCCAATCTGCCCGATCATGAGCGCGAGAACCCAGGCGTTCCATATCATAACGCTCTCCTACCAGGCATTCTTATCCCGCCATGTCGATGCGTCATTTCCCAAGCCTTCCGTCCCGCATGCGCAAAACCTGTTCCGGCAAGTCGCTTTCCATGATGATGGGATCATGGGAGGTAATAATTAATGTCTTGCCCTCACCGTGAAGCTGTTTGAAGATCTCGACAATCTCTCTCGAAAGCTTCGTATCCAGATTCGCCGTGGGTTCATCGATCAAAAGGATCTCCGGATCCGCCATCAGGGCCCGAGCCATGGCGAGGCGTTGTTTCTCCCCACCTGAAAGGATCGAAGCGCGAACGTGGGCTTTTTCTTTCAAGCCAAACCTTGCAAGGAGTTGCATCCCTTTTTTATGAAGCTCTGACAGCGAAGGGGCATCTGGATACAAAACCAGGCTCAGATTTTCCAGGCTGGTAAGATCCGGGATAAGGTTAAACTGCTGGAAGAGAAATCCGATGTGATGTCGCCGAAACAGCGTCCGAAACCGCTCTGAGAGCAACGTTGTCTCTTTCCCAAGAATTCGAATCCTCCCCGCCGTTGGTCGGCTCATAAGGCCGATCACGGACAACAATGTCGTTTTCCCGGAGCCGCTGGGCCCTGCGATAACGATCGCTGAACCTTCAGGAACTTCCAACGAGACCTCCTTCAACGCCGCGAACTCGTTGGGGCGACCCGGATTAAAAACCTTTTCTACGAATTCCAACTGTATCGCTGTCATCTTCTGAACACCACCTCCGGATCAATCGTGCAGGATCGCCATACGGGAACAATCCCCACAGAAATATAAGGAATCACCGTCAGGAACATTAATCCGAAAACCTTTGAAATATCCAATACGGGGGGGATGGGATGGGGCGGATAAAGAACCGACCAGCCTGTCAAGGCAATCCTCAAAACAGGCGCACCCAAAACAAAAACGTTCACATAGGCCAGGAGAAACCCAACCAGAAATCCCACCAGGGACAGGGCCAAGGATTGGAGCATCGTCATCTGAATCACATCCCTTGTCTCCCATCCAATGGCTTTTAAAATCGCGATCTCCATCTGCTCTTCCCGGGACAGACCGGCCGCCCGGTCATAGGCGAGGATGAGGAAAGCCAGGAGACAGGCCAGAGAGACGGTGATCATCAAACCGCTTCGAAAACCATAGGAGGTTCCATAAGTCCGGACAAGTTGCTGCTTCGCGATAAGCCGAGCCCCCGGCAGAACATTGGCGATTTTCTCACCCACTTTGGCCACCTCGACCGGATTTGGCACAAAGACAGCCAGATCCCACGCCATGGCTTTATCCATGCCAAAAAGATCCCTGGCATCCTTATCCGTCATCACGATGGTATCGTGCGTCCACAACGAAACCTCTGAACGGAATGAACCCGCGACAGTGAAATTGATGGGGCTCCCGTCCGCGCGTTCCAACTGCAAGCGTCCACCAACTGCCAAATACCGGGCCTTCAGAACTCCCTCGCCAATGAGCACTTCGCGTTTCTTCAACGGCCAATGAGTCAATCTCGTAAGTGAGAGGATTCCTCTTGCCGATTCTCTATGTATATTATCACAGGAGACGCCGACAACTGTATAATTGGCGTTGGTATACCGGTCAAAATAGTTTCCCCAGACCCGGGGGACGACCTTGCTCACCCCGATGATCTTTTTTACCTTTTCGGCGTCTTTCATGGGAATGGGGAGCTGACGCCCCGCTTTCAGGTTTTGTACGATAATATCAGGCTGAACCTCTAAGGCCTTCAGTGCCTGCACATGAAGAGCGTTCATCATCATATCGATTCCGGAAAAAAGGAATACGATCAAACCGAACAAAACAAAAATGGATATATTCTTTATTTTTCGGCGCATCAACCCGCGGATAGCGAAATTGGCAAGATAAAAAAAGGATTTCATATCTGCGCATCCCCTTCAAAACGTATACACATTGCCGCCTCCATGCTTTCCCGGTTCAAGGGTTCCCCTCGAATGCCGGAGCCTCTAATTCGATTCGCGTGCGGACACCCGGAAAATGGGGGGGAGCCCATGCCATCCCCGCCGGAAGGTAATCAGACTGGCCGGGAAAATCCGGGAAGGGGGATCCGGGATAGGAAAGCGCAAGGTGACGGATGTACCGGGCACTGGTATTCATCCCCGGATCCCCGCTTGGGAGAAAAGATCGGGCGGCCCTGAGCCGGTTTAATGGGATCCCTTCCTTCACCCAGGCGTGAAGAAATGCCCCTCCAAGGAGTAAAAAGAGTATCCCAAGAACCGCCGCGTAAATCCTAATGTACTTCATGACTCAAATCCTCAGCTTGCACTCCACATCTCCCCTAAAACCGCCGCTTCCACGTCAATCCTACCATCCAGTGGTACTTCTCTCCTAATTGAACCCCCTTGACATCCTCGTATAAGGGAATGCCGAACATCCCCCGCACGTTCAGGTTCCCACCCCAGACGAGGAAAATTCGGTTATGGGTGACCAGCGTCGCGTAAACATGCTTTCCTCCTGAGTCATGGATATCCTCGCCGTTCAACTGGCTCCTTTCGGAAAAGGAACCGTCCAGCTCGAGTCCCACCACGTTATCCGGCGTCGGTGTGAAGTGGAAGGCCACCCCACCTTTGAGTCCGTCACCGAACTGGAAATCATCGCAGTTCTCAAAGTTGTGGATATACAATAGGCTCGAATGAAACCAGAATTTACCTATATGCTGGCTCCACATCGCTCCGCCCGTCAGTGAAACCGACCCTTTGCCAAGTTGCAGCGCAGTCGGATACGATTTATCGTAATCTCCTGTAGGTAAGGTAGCCCCAAAACAGATCCCGAAATGCTTGTTGAAATACGCATCGTGATACAACCGCCACCGCACATTGAGAGCAATGTCACCAATCCCGCTACGGGTCTTTTTGATCTCACCGCCCTTTTTGGTACGAATGGTCAATTCTTTATCGAGCCTGGGAACCACTGCGGAAAGGGTTATATTATCTGTAAAACCATATACCATCTTCAAAAACGTTATATCTGCCGTCATCTTTTTGGGACGCATCGGTTTGCTCGTGAAGGCCTCGGCATAACTGATATCGCTGCTTCCGGAAATCAGGTTATCTTTTCTGATCTCCCTATACCCCAAAGCGACGGCGAACACGTTCTTCGGAGGAGTCGCCGCCGGCGGGATCCGAAAGGGCACCGTCATGCCCACCGGAGAGATAAGGGCCAGAAGTGATTCCAAAGACTCGATTTTCCCCCCATGTTTCCGAATGAACCGTTCGGCCTCCTCATGCGAAGCAAAGGGAAGGATGTTCGGGATCATATCTGGAATCAAATCACTTCCGATGACGTATGTGGCCTGCCTGAAATCGATCGGTTTCTGGCGGATCCAGTCCGTAGCACACCCTTCTTTCACCGCCTCAAGCCCCCCGTGATCATTGATATCCCGGAATCCACAGGCCACTCCGCAGTAATAGGATTCCTTTCCATTTTTGAAAAGGAGCTTAAACGCCGTCTTTCTGTATCGCTCGATATACATCCCGCAGACGGGGCACTCCATTCCTTTATGGATATGCATCTCGCAATGCCCCACCGGTTCCGCCGCGGCCCCTTTACCCTCCAAGGCGAGGAATATCGCGCCGCACAAAAAGAAAGCTGTCACCCCGAGCGCCCATACAAACTTTCGTCTTTTTCCATACATTGCCCTTCTCCTATCAGAACTTCATCATTGAAGGGATTATTTTCTCATTCCGCGCCTCGCCCGTTCAATCTGTTCCTCGGTTACCTCATCCAGGTGAAGAACAGCGGTACCGCCATAATCTTTCTTCAAGATCTCCGCCGCTTCCTTTCCCTTGACCGGAACCACATCCCATCCCATCGGCCCCACGAGCGTGGTTCCGGCGACGAAATAGGTATCCGGATCGTTCGCCTTTATCTTCTGGGTGGTATAGTAATCGGTCACCCACATCAGCACGATATCCTTCTTGGTCCTCCCGGGAAAGTATTTGCCAATATGGTGATAGGCATGCAGAAAGCACTTGGGCGAGCAGAAGAACACCGTCTTGCCGTCCTTGAATTTCATTCCCGCGTTCCATTTGGGATACCGGGCTGAAAACATTCCACAGACGGGGCATCGCTCTCTCTTGGCCGGTTTCGGAAACTCTTCCGCCCACGCAATCTTTTCCCACATCCACCCGCGCCGCATTATCAACCCCGCGCCGAGGACAGACCACCCCATCGTCTTGATAAACGATCGTCGATTCATCTTCCCTCTCTCCCGTTGGGTTCGTTATTTCGCCGCTCTGAGGCTCCAAATATAGAGCATAAGAGGATGAAGGTCTCTCTCCGGTATCTTGAAGGCCTTCATCTTTCCCCTCCCTTCAAATATCACCTTTTTAATCTTCACCTTACTGTCCATCCTTTTCGCAAAACCGGGAGACACCCAAGCGGGGGCCTTTCCAACTCCTTTGCCCCCATCACCATGGCAGGCGAAACAACCGTATTTCTCGGCAATCTTCTTTCCTTTTAACGCCATTTTGGAACCCTTTTTTACAAGCATCCTCTTGTCGGCAGCCATGTCGCGATAGGCCTCCGATAAGGCCTCACGAAACCTGCAATACTTCCCTCCATGTTTCATTTGAATGGCGAGGGCATCTTCAGCCCTCGCAAAGGCGATCTTGCTTTTTGTGGTCATGGTTCCTGGGATATCACTCCCCACGAGGTAAATAGCTTCGTCCGCAGGAACAAATTTCCCTGTCACGTAATCCACCACCTCGACCTCCTCTATATTCCCCGCGTATTTTCGGAGTGCGATCGCCACACAATGAAGGCTGCAATAAGTTTCTTTGTGTCCGTCCTTAAAGGTCAGACGATGGTTTGTCTTGTGAAACATCTTGAGATTCATCCCACAGATCGGGCACCACTTCTGGCCTTCACCGCCCTGCTGGGCCCTTGCCGGGCTCAGTGCCAGAACCACGGCGAGGATAATTACGACAAGCACAGAGGTTTTTTTCATGTTTTCCCTCCATGTATTGAAATTCATTAAATATTTCCAAAATAAATCTCCATGCGGCTACGCGGCCACTCCCCACCTTTCGGCGAAGAAAATTCCTTGCAATCTGCCTGAGCTTATGAAAAAAGACGACTTGACCGAGCGGGACCCGCCTTATCCGGGCCGGTCATGAGAAACCATGATAAACATTTTTAAGGGGCGGTGTTCAATTCCCACCCCCTTTGTTCCGTCAGGGGATGAAATCCCGGGGGAAATTCCCTGGAGGCAAGGAACCTTCCAACCGTTCCTTAAATCGAAATTACCCGCGCCTTCGAATTTCCCCTTCTTCCAGACAAGAAAATTGAAATGCTCATGCTGATCGTGCTGATGCCGGACGGCATAAAACTCCCCCCCACGCCCTGTGTGTTTTTCGCAGACTGTCCTATACAGACGGCACGATCCCGCTCCTTTAAAAGCGGTGGAGGGAACCAGAAAACCGAGCTGAAACGACAAAAGGAAGGTAAGAACTCCCGGCAGAAACCCACGCAGAACCTTCCCGTCTTTCCGGTTCCCCCTGGGCAAGAAAATCAAAAAATATTCACGCAACCATCGCATTTCCCGTACCGATCACCCCCCCGGGTGAAGATAACGCCCCAGGCTCCGGGTCATGTAGTCCGCGTCGATCCAACCCAGGATAACCTCAAGAATCTTCCCGTCCTTGCCAATCAAAAAATTCGTCGGAAGCCCCTTGACATGGTAGGCTCTCGCTACTTTCGCCCCTTTGTCCAATAAGATCGGGAATCCAACGGGATGTTTCTTCACAAAGTCCTCCACATGCACTCTGGGCTGATCCACGTTGACACCGAGTATTTCGAAGTTCGGATATTCCTTCTTCAATTCCGGGTATATCCTACCCAGCACGTCGAATTCCTCGTGACACCGGGGACACCACTCGGCCCAGAAATGTAAATGAACCAATTTCCCACGAAAATCGGACAACCGATAGGTTTTCCCGTCCAATCCGGCGAGTTGAAAATCGGGTGCCATATTCCCAATTCCCGCAGGGTTTTTCTCGCTGCAGCCGGTTACCCCGATCAGAACAAGTAATGAAAAAACGGCCAACCACTTGAACGCAATACCCTTTCCATCGTTAGAATTTTCAATCCCCCTTTTGTTTTGACAACACATCTCCCACTAAATCCTACAAATCCTGTCTTGAAAATATGTATCCCGCTACGATGAGCGGAACGGCAATCCACAAAATAATCAACCCGGCACTAAGGATGATCCCGGCACCCAGACCGCCGTATTGGCGTATCAAGCCCGCTCCCGCGGGTCCGAGCGCCGAGGTTCCTCCCACCGTCATGAGGGTCAGCACGCGGACGATATCGATGGGATTTCCAAGGAGCGAGAAATAAAGCACCGTTCGGAGATAACGCTCCTCCACGGCGTAGGATATGGCGATCACGCATAGATCGTAAAAGATCACGAAGAAAAACCATAGAAGCAAGCTGACCACCAGGGCCTTGGCCTTCCCGCGCGAAAGAACCGTAATCATGATGGAAATGGACATGAAAATAGTGGCCAGACCAATTGAGAGACCGACAAAGATGATATATTTCCAAATCCCTTCGTACCCAGACCTAACGGCGATGACCAAGCCCGCGACGCCAAACCCGATTAACGTGGAAACCAAAAGCGTAATAAAAAGTCCCCCCGCCTTGCCCGTGAGAATCTCGACACGTGAAAGCGGCTGGGCGGCAAGCATATCGATCTCTCCCCGCTCTCCGGAAAAGCTGTTGGCACCGAGAACCAGCGCCACGATGGGAACCACGTAGATAATCAGATTCAAGAGGCTTGCCACGGTGCGGTAAAAGTCCTGGAACTCTACTTCGTATCCGATGAAGGCCAGTCCGAAGTAAGAGATCCCAAGCGCGATCAGTGCAAATGTGAGGCTGAATCCCATGATCCACTTGCTCCGCACGTTCATCAACAATTCATGATTCGCAATATATCCGATCATTTGAAGTCGCATCAGAGTTTTTTCTCCTCTTCCTTGAAATGGCCTCCTTTGACCCAGAATTTCCCCAAGACCTTCCCCGTATCCATGTCGATGAAGGCGAAATCCTTTCCGGGTCGGTCCGCAGTAAACCGAATCTGCCTCGGATGGCCCCTTTTTATCTCGTCGAAGGTCGCGACATCCTCGTACCCTTTGATCGTTATATGATAGATCTTGTTGTCCGCCGTTTCCGCCACGACCTCCACGATATCGTTGAATTGCACCTCCACCACGTGCGGGAACATTTTCCCGTTCTTGATAACGATACGCGCTACCACGTTGGCTTCCTTGTAAAGCCCCCAGAGATCATCAAACTTCAGGATCGTTCCATTATGCTCCTTTGCAAATGCGACCGCCTTCCCTCGGTCCCTGAAGCAGGCCACGCCGAATCCCATGACGGTCACGATATTCGCCCTGACAAAAGTGGCCTTTTTTACATTGATCCAGGTCTTGTCGTAATAGTCCTTGACGAAATAGGCTACGACGTCATCCGGCGTGATACCCAAATGCAGCTTTCTCGAAAGGTCAAAATACCGGATCATGCAGATGGGGTCATCGAATTTCTTTACTTTGCCCTTTTTGGTAATGAACTCCGCGGCAAAGCGTTGATCCGTGATAAGCATACGGCATGTCTCGCAGACATCCTCTTCCGGGTAGATATCCACGGGTTCGGGGTTTTTACTGCCTCTGCAACCGGGCAAGACAAGAAAAAAGAGAACCAGGAGGATGCCCAAAGGACGTATATGTTTCGCTACGTTTCCCACGGACTCTCCCTACAATCCGACGTCATCGCCTCGATGGGATTTTTCGAGAATCTTCATATAAACCTCTTCAAGGGGCGGCTCAAGGGTTCCAAACCGCTCGATCTGCGCGCCGTTTTCAACGAGGGCGTTAAGGATCTTGAAACGATCCTCGATCCTTTCCGTCGAGAAGGTAAATCCGCGGCTGTCGGTTAGAAGATCCTTTGCCCCGTTTTCCTCAGCAACCTTGACCCACGCCTCTCTCAATTCCAGAAATGTCACGTAAAACCTGTAGGTGGGAAGAATGGCTTTCTTCATTTTTTCAATAGATTGAAGGGAAACCAGTCTTCCCTCGTCGATGACGGCCACCCGGTCCGCGATGGCCTCCGTCTCGGACAAAAGGTGGGTGGCAAGAACGATGGTTTTCCCCTTTTCGCGCAGTTGCCGGATGACACGCCTGAACTGCAGCACCCCCTCTGGATCAAGATTGACCGTGGGCTCGTCCATGATGAGGATGTCCGCCTTCGGGAGAAAGGCCACGGCCAGCGCCAAGCGCTGAAGCATCCCCCCAGAATACTCTCCTATGAACTTTTCTCCCACGTCACCCATTCCCATCTCACGAAGCGCCCTTTCTCCCGTACCTGAATTCAATCCCCGAAGCTGAGCGTAGAAGTGCACCACCTCACCGGATTTCAATGTTTCGGGGAACAAAACCCGCTGGGGAAGGTAACTGATTCGTTCTCTCGCTTCGGTCGCCACTTTCCCCATATCGAGCTTATCGATAAGGACACGACCCCGTGTGGGCCGCAACAAACCAACCAACATCTTGAGGATCGTCGTCTTGCCGCTCCCGTTCGGGCCGAGAAGAACGAAAACCTCACCACGGTCCACTTCGAAAGAGACATCCCGAACGGCAAGGGTTTTCCCATATTGTTTTGACACGCGATCGACCGTTATCATAGATGGTTCCCTTTTCCAAAAACGACCAACGAAATCCCCATCAGTATAAGCGAAAAAAAGAGCAAGACAACCCTCGACGCAACGGACGAGTGGCCTCCCGCCGACTTCAGCTTGGCGAAAAGCTTTTCCATCTCCTTGATTTTCACCGGCCGCATCAAGGGATACGGATCCAGGGCCTCTTTGGTTACCTCAATGATGGGAAGCGCCTTCTCGGCGATCGCCATCGCCTGGGCCGCCGGACTGAAGAGGTAAAGCCGATAGGCGGGATAATCGGCCACGAGATATTCGAAAATGTCTTGCAGAACATGGGGGGTGTCCCCCACGCCATCTCCATCGAGGTCATATCCCTTGTAGTCGCTCCAATAGTTTCCCCGTTTGTTCTTATAGAACTTGTTGTTTCTCCCCTTCTGGGTTCCTCCCCGCAACTGGAGTTCCGACAGATTGTCGATGAAATTATTCTCGTAAATCGTGTTCAGTTCCGAGTTTTCAAGCAAGACCGCCGCCCGATCGTTCCAAATGACCATGTTACCCTTCACATCGGCTTCCAGGGCCTGGTCAAAATAGAGCCCGATAGTGTTGTCCACGACGAGATTGTCATGACATTCACAGATTCTCGCATCCTGCCAGAGGACTCCATAGGCCCGGAACCCGCGGTTATGCGCAAAGATGTTCCGGTTCCATTTCATGTGCTTGGAGTACATCACGGCGGCTCCCGCCACGTTGTGGGTCAAAAGATTATCGATAAAGGCGTTGTGCATGGAATACATGTAATGGAGCCCATAACGGGTATGATGGATCCAGTTTCCCTTGATGATCCCATAATTGGCAAAAGAGACATAAATCCCGTCACGGGCGTCACAAATTTCATTCCCCTCAATGAGATAGTAGGCGGAATCCCACAGATGAATCCCGTTTCCCCGGTCCTCCTCCACCTCGTATTTTCTTCCCTTAACCAGATTATTGCGGAAAATACAGTGGTCCGACTGGTAAAAATAACAGCCGAACAGGTTATCCAGGCACTTGCACCCCTCGACCACGCTGTCGTTACATTTTCTAAACATGACGCCGGAGTTGTCCCTGGACAAATCGTTCCCTCCTCCCCGGATGACGAATCCCTTGACAAGACAGCGATCACCCCTGATCAACACAACTGTCCCCTTCTTTTCACCCTCGATAACGGGATAGCCCTCCCCGATCAGCTTGAGATTCCTGCGGCGTATCACGATATTACCCCTGTAGATGCCGGGACCCACGACAATCGTATCCCCGTCGGAAGCCTCGTTGATAAATCCCTGCAGATGAACATCATGTACAGCCGTATCTTTCACGTGAATCACCTTGCCATGCGCCTTGCCGGCAAAAAAGAGGCCGGATAGAACTCCCAACAGGAGGAAAAAAACCGTTTCCCTCATCTTTTTCATACGCGCCACACAAATCAACGGGCATCAAGACAACCCGCTATCTTGTAAAATCCTCACCGCCATTCAAGCCTGAAAGAAAGCCTTTGGGCCCGGCCGGGCACTCCGGGCCCAAAACGGAAAGGAGGGAGAAAAAAGTCTGTTATTCCATCATGGTCGCCCGGACGCCCGCCGAGCCCGCCTTGATGTACCACTGCCAGGCCTGGTTCAGGTCGATGGAAAGCTCCTTCGAATATTCCCCCTTGTCCATCTTTTCCTTACACTTGTTGAAAAGCTCTTCCGCCTTGTTGAACCAGAACATGGCATCGTTGATTTCGTTGGCCTGGAGTTCCGAGGCGTTCGGCAAAAGTTTCTTCAGCTTTTCCGCCACGCCCGCCACGATATCTCGTGTCTGTTTCGCGTTTTTGTAGGCCTCCTCGCAGAGGGCCTTGTAATCCGTCCGTCCGATGGCCTCACCTTGGGCCATGGCTGGGAGCGCAACCCCCAGCACCATGACCACGACAAACGCCAGAACGGAGAAAAGAATCACCTTTCTCATTTTTCTTCTCCTTGATGGCTATGCGGTTTGCTCGATCACGCCACTGCCCACCTTTTTCTGAAGCCGCCAATCCACCACCAGCACGATAAACGCCACCACAAAGGCGATGACCAGAAAGTAGGTTCCCCAGTCGAAGTAGGAATAGGTAGTGAACTGCGCCAGCTTGTTCTGTCCCCAGATGCCGGGCATGAAGGGAGGCACCTTGATCGCCGCATCGGGCCTCAGGTTGTGCCCGTAGGAGTAGATGCGATAGATCAAGGTCGCCACCCCGTAAACCGACATCATGGCAAACACAACGACCGTAGCCAGGATCATCTTCAGCTTCCGGATGAAGGCGCTGAGAATCAACATGACGCCTATGATGACCATCAGCGTGGGCAGGATTTTGAAGACCGGTAGATCGGCCCGTATCGGCCGCATGCCGATATAGTGGTTCAGGACATTAAGCTCGTGAAGTCCTCCATCCATCTCCGCCACATCGGGGGGATCTCCCGGGTGGGTGGCATAGATTGCCATCCCGATGTCGTTCGGGTACATATTCGCTTCAAGGTAAATCTCCCACATGGGGAATTTGAAGCTGAGGAAGACCATTACGGCCGCGGCAAGCAGTGGAATGATACGTATTTTACTCCAAAGTTTCATTTTCCATGTCCTTTTTTTATGCCCTGCCTTAAGATGCGGTTTTCCTGGACATCTCGGAATCTAAACCTCTATTTCTTCTTTGGTTTGACCAGCAGATATCCTTGCATCTCTTGGTGCAGCGCCGAGCAGAAGTTGGTGCAGTAGAACGGCCAGACGCCGGGTTTGTCCGCGATGAAGTCGAATGTCATGGTTTCACCCGGACAGGGGACACCATTCACGTTGTACTGGCAGATTCCGAATCCGTGGAGCTCGTCCCGCATCGTTTCAATGTTGGTCAAATGCCAGATGACCCGGTCGCCTTCGTTGACTTCCACCACGTTGGGCCAGATGGAGCTTCTGATCTCACAGGCAAAGACCTCCACGGTATGATCGTCCTTACGAACGACCTTGGCCTTTTCAGGCTTGTAAACGGCGAATTCTTTCTCAGGATTCGTCTGCGGCGTATAAACCTCAAAGACGTTCGGCTCGATGACCTTCGCCTCGCAGATCTGGGCATAGTGTGGCTCCGGTTCCGCGAAGGCCTGATAAATGACTCGCATTTTCGGTCCAGAGAGGTCGATCAACTGTTCGGACTCCGGCTCGTCGGGTCCGATTTTCAGGTGCGTTCCCTTCGAGAGTTTGTTCAAGGCCAGGACCCAACCTCCACGAGGATGCATGGTATCCCCGTGCGGCGCGGCGATATGGCCGATGTTATACTGAATGGGAACCTTGTCCACCATCTTCCACTGATCCTTGTTGCCGTCTTTCCAGCCCCACTTGGCCACGGCGCTTTCCACGAAGAGGGAGGTATAGGCGTAGCCCTTGTTGTCGAATACCGTGTGAAGCGGCCCCAGGCCGACCGGAACCTCCGCCACCTTCGTGGCCTCCTCCTTCAGAATGGGAATCCCCATGTCGACCGTAGCGATCTGGTTGTCCTTGATGGCCTTCAGCATCTTCTCGAAGGAATGGATCACCACGACCGGGGCGAGCTTCCCGTTACCCACGATGTAGCGGCCATCGGGGGTCACATCCACGCCGTGAGGACTCTTCTTGGTATACATTCCGTAAACCAGCCCCTTCACCTTGGTAGGATCAATGACCTTCATCCCGCCGATCATCGTGTATTTTCCCTCGGCCACGGCCTTCTCTGCCGCTTTCCAGTGGACGGCAACGATATAGTCCTTGTCACGCTGCGAGGCCACCACTTCCAGGGGTTTTCCCTTGATGAACTCTGCCTCGGAGTTATAGCAGGTAAAGAATGTCCACTCGTGGCTTGGCCCTTTCCCGGAATCTGACAGGTCAAAATTCCAGGGCGGCATTACAATCTGAAAACTTTTTTTCAGATCCATGTATCCCGTCTTGGGGTCCACGTGGATAAAGGTCAGGACACCTTTGTATTTGTTTTTATACTGCTCCACCGGTGCATAGGTTCCCAGTGGAATGGGCGCGGAAAACCGACTTCCCATAATAGTATATTCTGTATTCCAGGTTACATAAGCCCCCACATGGTTCCCGGAAACATTTGGAACCGGGCCCAGGATCTGGTGCGTTTTGAAATCCCTCAAATCGATGCGGGCCACCCGTCCGTGAGCGCAGTCGTTGACAAACAGCCACCGGCCGTCATAATCCCCCTTCGTCTCGCTGAGGGCCGGGTGGTGCACGTCACCCCATGTCAGGCGATCCCCCATCAACTTTTTGCTTGCCAAATCGTAACCCCACCCCGTGGCCGAATAACGCGAGAAGACCGGGATAGTCCGGATGTGGCGCATGGAGGGAATCCCGTAAACATAGACATTCCCGCTGTGGCCGCCGGACAGGAAGGCGTAATACTTGTCGAAATCTCCGGGCGGCACGTAGGTCTTCAGGGCATCCTTCGCGATCTGGCTCTTGGACGCCCCCGTTCCCTTGACCCTGCCGCGGTGTCTCCGCCTCGCCTGCGCGTTCCACGAGACAAGGAAGATCCCCACGACAACCGCAAGAATCAGATAAAAGGTTTTTGATCTCCACTTCCTCATGACCTTCACTCCTTTCAAAGGGTTTTACTTTTCTTTCCAATCCCAACTTCTTTTTTTTACTTAGCCTGTATCACCCCCTTACAAACAATCAGACAGGATACGCCTCTTTACCTTTCCATCCTGCCTTTTTATTGTCATTCTCACCTCCTTTCTCCCGTATTGAGCAATCTCACTCGGTGGGGAGGGGTTTCCCTTCCTTTTCGAGTTTCCGCGCCTGGGCATTGGCATCCCTCAACTTGTTGTAGAACGATTCACGTTCCGCCTCGTCTTTGAAACGATAGGCGGGCGTCTTCAGGATGAATCCCATGGTTCCCGTCGGTTTCTTGAGGAATTCCTTCAATTTGATCCCGTGATACCGGACGGGCACATCGTCCTCGGCCTTCGAAAGGTCCGGGCCGATATTGGTGGGCGAGAAGACATGAAAAACCGCAATGGAATGACATGTAAAACAGCCCTTCTTCACAAAAAGTCCACCAGGGCCTTTCATCATGGCCTCTTCCCTGGCGAGTTCCTCAGGTGGGACGACCTCCTTCGGCTTGGCGCCCGGGATGTAATCCATCGGAATATCAACCTTGCGCCAGCTCATGAGGAGCAGGGCGATAGCCCTCGCCTGTTTCGTGGTGAAGTTGTACTTGGGCATGATGGTGGTGGGCACAACGAGCTTCGGATCCCGAAGGTGATCAAACTGCCAACTAAAGACCGTTTTATCTTCCTGAGAAGTATAACTGAAATCGAATTCCTCCACCGGTTTGTCCCCTTCATAGGTGATGTCCGGCCCGATGGTGCCTCCCCTGCCGTTGATGATATGGCAAGCGCGGCATCCCTTCTTGGCCACCAGGTCTTTCCCGAAGTTGATATAATCCATCCCCTCGGTTTTCCGCTCGTAGCGGTGGCAGAGATTACAGTTCACCTGGATAGGAGCCGTTGGATCCTTGATGAGATAGTCTTCAGCGATGTCCGGGGACATGAGAAGATCTCCCCAAATTCCCTCGTCTACCCATCCGTGGGCATCGTCGGTGGTCAGAGCATACCCTTGTCCCCCATGACATATGGAGCATCCGAACTTGTTGAAGGGATGCGTCTTAATGAGGTCTGGTTCCGGGTGTGAGACGAACAGAGGGTTCTCCTCCTCTTCGAGGCCCTTCCATTCCACGCCCATGTGGCAGGTCACACAACGGTCGGTACGATGCAGGGCGGGGACCCATATCTGCTTGATGCCGGTTCCGACCTTCGCCGCCTTTTCAGGACCGAATTTCTTTGCGACGAAGCTGACAAAACCCGCCTGGTATTTCCGCCACTCCTGGGAACTCTCCTTGTAGGCGGCCGCGACAACGGCGGCCAGGCACAGAATCCCCGCAATGCAGATGAGAAAGGTATCCCGCCTAATCAACCGTTCCCGCCATCGGCCTTCATCCATCTTCTTTTTTTGCTTCTCTTTCCGCTTCCTGTTCTTGAATATTCCCATGAGTCCCCTCTGCTCCGTTTCAAAGTATCGTTGCGCTCTCATCCGCCGGCCCAATCAAAAATGCATGGGAAGCTCGGGCCACGGCTGCCAAGGCCAGTAAAAATCCCAGTTGGGGCCGCGGCAGATACCCCCGATAAAAAGGAGCACGAGAATTCCAAGCACAATCAATGTGAAAACGACATTCTGGCGCAACCGCTCCCTCGGAAACCATACACCCGCGGCCTGGGGAGACGATTTGTCAAGAAAGGGCCATAAGGCCAGCCAAAGCGCCAGGACCCCGGGAATCAAAACACCGCCCACGAACCCGCCGTTTATGGTAAATCGGCCCAGTCGAATGGTGGTGTCCGCGATCAGTTCCTGCAACCAGAGAAAATACCAGGGCGCCTTGGCCGGATTGGGCGCCACGGCGGAGTTTGCCGGCGCTTCAAGCGGCATTCGGACGAGAATGGCCAGGACCATCGTCACAAACATGGTGAAAAGCGTCACCCACAGGATGCGCTTGGCAAGATTCGGAGCGCTTGGAATCAAATTCTCTTCTTCCGCGCGGGCGGAGGTCAGAACGTTAACCTCCATGCCTCTGGTGATCCCAAGGAGCGAGTAGGTTTTACTGCCAACGGATTCCACCCTTTCCTTCTCACTCTTCAGGACCATCTGATCCATGCACGCCAGCCCGCCGTCCTTGCGAATCCGCCACATGTGATAGACGATCAGGGTCAGAGCGATTAAGGGCAAGAAGACGCAATGTAACACGTAAAACCGTATAAGGGTCGCCTGGCCGATCTCCGTGCCCCCGATAAGGAGAAACTGTATCTTCTTCCCCAGGATTGGCACGGATTTCGCCACGTTGGAGCCAATCACCATGGCCCAGTAGGCCAACTGATCCCATGGCAGGAGATACCCGCTGTAGGACAAGGCCAGCGTCACCACCAACAGCAAAACCCCGACGATCCAGTTCAGAGGACGGCTGCCCCCGGTGGGACTCTTCTTGTAGGCGGCGGTGTAAAACACGCGAACCATATGAAAAAAGACAAAGGCCACCATGAGATGGGCCGCCATCCTGTGAACGCCGCGCAACAGCCACCCGTAAGCTACCACGTAATCGAGGTCTTTCATCGTGGGATACGCCCGTTCCACGGAAGGCACATAGAGGAACATGAGCAACACACCCGTGACGCCAAGAATGGCGAAAAGAACCGCGCTGATGGTTCCAAGCCAGAAAGAATAGTTGAAGGCAAGACTCCGTCGGGACACCTTCGCGGGAAACCAGTGAAGCCAGAAATTTTTGACGATGGATTCCCCGGCTTCCTTGAAACTCTCTGGGGCCCAAGACCAGATCAACTTGTCTATCCATGAAACGCCTTGTTGTGTCATTCCTAATTTCCCGTCAAACAAAATTTATGTGTTCTTTCACTCTTTCCCCTACGCTTTGACCTTGATACGAAAGTCTTTCCCTACCTCCTTGCCAGTATCCACAATGAGCTGACCGTCCTCCGGAGAAATCTCCAGGCTGTATCTGGGAAGCGGCAACGGGGCGGGACCGGCATAAGGTGTTCCATCCGCGTGAAACTTCGAGCCATGACAGGGGCAGAAGAATTCAAACGTCTCCGTGAACTCCTTGTCCCCCACCTTGACCTTTTTTGGTTTCGCGAGTGGAACAATTTTGACGTTGCATCCCAAATGCGTGCAGACGGACGACATAGAATACATCTCGTTTCCCTCTTTGAAGATAAAAACTCTCAGCTTGGAAAGAAACTTTCCTCCTTCGGGATACATCTTCGAAAGACCTATTTTCACCCGCTTCAAGGGTTCGTAAAGCACCCTCGGCAACAAGGCCTTGACATAGAAATAACCTTGTCCGGCAAAGGCGAGAAACGCCGTTGTCCCCCCGATCCACTTGAAGAACGACCGTCTTGAAATCCCTTCCTTTTGCCTTTCTTTCTCACTCATGACTACCTCCGAATTTGCAGTCACGCCCTTCGTTAGGCGATCTTTTTCTCTTCGTCAAACTTGAACCTCTCCATCGTCATGGCGCCCGTGGGGCACCTCAAGGCGCAGAGTCCGCACCGGATACAATCATCGTCATCCTTGATCATGACGGAGAGGGATGCCCCCTTTTCGAGGCCGGCCTTTTCCACCAGCTTGTCTATCCCTCCCCCCTCGAGGTCCACCTCCTCAAAGGGAACCAATTTAAGGCATCCATAGGGACAGACATCCACACACCGGCCGCACAAAACGCACTTCTCGGCATCATAGATCGTTTCCACGTGACAATAGAGGCAGCGTTTCGCCTGTTCCACGGCCTCTTCCACGCTGAAATTCAGTTCCACCTCTTTCGCCCCGACACGGCGCTGTATGGGAAGCGTCGGTGGATGTCTCCTGGCAAGTTTCTCATAACCCGCCGCCATCCGGTACTCTCGAACCGGGATCTCTTCAATGGTAACGGTCAGCCGCGTTACCTCCTTGCCGTCCACGAGGTAATCCGCGATCGCCTGCGCCGCGACCTTGCCATTGCTCACCGCCTCGATGATCGTCCGGGGACCGAACGCCGCGTCCCCGCCCGCGAAGACACCTGGCACGCTCGTCATCATCGTCGCCGGATCCACTTCGATAAACCCTTGAGGGGTAACCTGAATCCCATCCTCTTCCCTGAGAAACGAGAGGTCCGCCTTCTGGCCGATTGCCAGTATCACGGAATCCGCGGGATACGTTTCCTCGGAATTTGGAATAATCTTGGAAACGAAACGGCCGTTCTTATCTGTCGCCTTAGACGCCCTGTCGAACACCATGGCCTTGACCTTACCGTTCTCCCCGATGATTCTCTTGGGAACCCTGAGATCGAGTATCTCAATCCCCTCGCGTTTTAGCTCTTCCAACTCTTCCCGGCCCTGAATG
>JALSPC010000144.1 GCA_026986155.1 bacterium | reverse complement strand
ATGACAAGATTCAGGACGCACTGTTCCAATTGACCCCGGTCCGCGATGACGACATCCCTTTCCGCGCTTAAGGCAACCTTTAGTTGCAAATTTTCCTCTATGTAGCGTTCTAAAAGAGGAATCATCTCTTTGATGACACCGTGCACCGAGAGCGCCTTGGGCGAAATAATCTCTTTCCGGCTAAACCCTAAAAGTTGCCGGGTGATTCTTGATGCCTGTTTTGATGCTTTAAGAATTTCCGAGAAATTTTTCCACGACGGATTTTGGGGATCAAACCTTGAGAGCCCCAGCTCGGCAAACCCCTGTATCGTCGTGAGGATATTGTTGAAATCATGGGCGATGCTTCCCGCTAATTTACCGATAGCCTCCAGCTTGGCGGTTTGCTGGAGTTGTTCTTCAAGCATGACTTCGTGGGTAATATCACGTTTTATGGCGGCGAAATTTATAATCCGCCCACGCTTGTCCTTTATTGGAAAAATATGGGCGTCTTCATAATAAAAGGTCCCGTCTTTCCGCTTATTATAAAAACGGCCGTGCCAAGACTCCCCAGAGGTAATGGTCTCCCAAAGATTCCTGTAAAAGGCCTCATCGTGTTTGCCGCTTTTTAAGATTCGCGGGTTTTGCCCCATCGCTTCATCGAAACTATATCCTGTAATCCTTTCAAAAGCGGGATTGACAAATTCGATCGTTCCGTTTAGATCGGTGATGAAAACCATGGCGTCTGTTTGAATCAAGAGGGTCTTAAACCTTATCAACGCCTTCTCGGCACGCTCTTTTTCCGTAATGTCACGGATAATCCCGAGATACGTTTCCGGGGCGCCCTCTGAATCACGGATGAGCATTGCCGTGTCCAGACAGGTTAGGATCTTCCCATCCTTTCGTCTCAGGTGAATACGAAAGTCCGTAACGATGCCTTTGGATCCTATCTCCTCAAGGAAACGCTCCCTTTCCGCCGGATCCACGTAAAGGTCAAAGGCGGATAGAGTTTTCAGCTCCTCTCTTTCATACCCTATAAGGTCCAGGGCCGCGCGATTGATCTGAAGGATATTCCCCTCTCTGTCGGTGATATAGGCAGAGATCGCCGAACTCTCAAAAAAGCTTCGATACCTCCTCTCGCTTTCGGCCAAGGCGTTTTTCAACCATTCCTGTTCCGTGACATCCCTGATGATGCCTTGCTGCCCGATGAAACGCCCATCCTTGTCCCTGATGGGAACGGCCGTGATTCGGCATGAGAGCAGGTCACCGTTCTTCCGTCTCAGCCGGAGAGGATAATCGTAAACCGCCCCATCTTTTTCAATCTCGGTTAAAAAATGGTCCCTTTCTTCCGGGGATTCATAAATATCCGAAACGTTCAATCGCAGAAGTTCCTCTTTGTCGTAACCGAAAAGACGTATCCCCGCGGGATTTATATCGAGGAACCTGCCCTCCTTCGTGGTCCGGTAGGCGCATACGTCCAGGCTTTCGAAGAAAGTCCGGTACTTCTCCTCGCTCTCGGCAAGGGCGTCCCGAAGTTTTCTTCGCTCCGTGACATCCTTGACGTATTCCACAACCCCGGCAATCTTCCCCTGCCTGTCCCGAATGGGAAAGCTGTAAAGCTCCAGCCAACCCTTGGGATCCGATTCCGCCGGATAGGGCACCTGAGCGACCTGGCTCACCCCGGTTTCCAAGGCCGGGACGGAGGGGCACCAGGGGCAAACATCCCGCCGCTTTTGGTAAACCTCGAAACATTTCTTCCCCTCAAGGGGGACATCTTCTTGGTAGCGCTTTTCCATCCACGCGTTAACCTGGACGATGGTCAAGTCTCGATCCAAAATGGATATCCCGTCCTCGATCGCCGACAAGACGTTGCTCAATAGAACCTCTTTCCGCGTCTTTTCCATGATAAGAAGGCGCTGCTCCGCGACATCTCTGAGGAACGCCGCGATGAACCGACGCCTATCAACTTCCATGACGGTTAACGTCAGGTCCACGAAACAGCGGGAGCCATCCCCCTTTCGCATCGCGATTTCGCGAAACTCCATGGATGATGGACAGGTTTCGATGAAATCGGAAAGGATGCGCCGGCTCTCTCCATCATGTATAAATTCTTCGAATGTTTTCCCTTTCAGGGCGCCATCCGGATACCCGAGGATCCGGCGGCATCCGGGATTCGCGTGAAAAATTTTCCCTTTGTCATCGAGGATGATAACGCCATCCGGATACCGTTCGCAGAGTGACGCGTAGAGAGATTCGGGGCTATCCTGATCAATCATAAAATTGGCCGTTCTCTTTTTTGTATTGCTTCAATAACCTGTGGATATAAAAGTATATACATCGCTCCTTCCTTTTATCCTCTACAGGACTGTTTTGTCAAGGTCTGGACTTTTCAGCCAACCGACAAAATATCATAACTTTTGGAATCAACCTTCAAGATCCCGACCCGCGCCAGGGCAAAATCGTATTTCACCGGATCGTCCGGGTTGACGGCGCGAAATCTCCCAGTGATTTCCAGGGCGGTCTTGAGGTCGGCGCTCTTGCGGCGGGTGAATCCCAGAGACCGGGCGGCGGCATGGATGTGGGTATCGAGGGGATAGATGAGTCTGGCCGGGGAGACCGCGTCCCAGCCGCCCGGGTCGATCCGGTCCCGACGCACCATCCAGCGCAGGAAGAGATTGAGCCGTTTCAACGCGCTGCCTTTGGCCGGGTCCGGCAGGAGAAACGGAAAGGGACATCCGGCGGCCCCTTCCAGTTCGTGGACGAACCCCTCCAGCGCGGGCAGGATGGTTTCGGCACCGGGTGTGTCGCGGTGGAGAAAGCAGTCATAGAGGGATCCGTGGGACTCGAGGACCTTTTTGATGCCAATCATGAGCCGGGCGATTTGACTCCCCTTCGTGAAGCGGTGGACGAATCCGTGGTAAATCTTGGCGAAATCTCCCGCGGCGTGGGTGTCAATGAAGTCACGGGGCCGTCCCTCCATGGGGGCGAGAACCGTCGAAACGCTTTTCAGGATGGTCTGGACCCTCCCGTAGGCGAGGCAGGCGGCCACGAGCGCGACAATCTCACGGTCATGGAGGCGCAGATAGTGAACGACGAATTCGAGGGGATCCGGGTGAATCCAGGCAGGGTCGTTGAAACGGGTGTAGAGGGCCTCGAAGGCCGCCTTGCGTGATAAGCTCGGCATGATGAAATCATACCTATCACCGGTGTTGACCTAAGTCAAAGACCTTGAAATCGGCTTGAGGCATAGTATCCTTGGAACCGGGAGGACAATACAATGGAATGGACATCGGACGCGGAGGCGCTGCTTTCGAAGGTTCCCTTTTTCGTGAGGAAGCGCGTCCGGAAAAAGGTGGAAGCGGAGGCGCGGCGCCAGGGCTTGAGCGCCGTGACGAAACCGCTGGTCGTGACCCTCCAGAAGAAATTCATGGCCTCCATGGAGGACGAGGTCAAGGGATATTCCGTCGAGACCTGTTTCGGTCCCTCGGGATGTCCGAACCGCGCGGTGACCTGGAACGAGACCGCCGAGCGGCTGGAATCTCTCCTGGCGGGAAAGGATCTCAAGCGGCACCTGAAGGAGAAGGTGGGGAACTCCCTCAAGTTCCACCACGAATTCCGGGTGACCGTGGCGGACTGCCCCAACTGCTGCAGTCGTCCCCAGATCTGCGACGTGGGGCTGGTGGGGGCCTCCAAGCCGGCCATCACCGGTGAACCGTGCAGCCATTGCGGGGCGTGCGTGGAGGCCTGCCCGGACAAGGCCGTCCGCCTGACCGATGGGATGGACGCTCCGGAGATCGATTTCGGCCGGTGCCTTTCCTGTGGAAAGTGTATCAAGGTGTGTTCCACGGGCACTATCGGGGAGGCATCGAAGGGCTACCGGGTCCTGGTGGGCGGCAAACTGGGCCGTCATCCCCATCTCGCCGACGAGCTTCCCGGGATTCATTCCCTGGACGAGGCCCTCGCCATCGTGGATCGCTGCGTCGATTACTATGAAAGGCACAACATCCGTGGCGAGAGATTCGGAGAGGTCATTCAAAACCGGGGGCTGGAGGACCTGAAAAAGGTGGTTGGCGTGTAAAAAATCACAAAAAAATCCCTTGACTTGACATAGGTCAAGGTAAGGTTAGAAGAGAAGCGATAGAAAAGGGCAAGAATCAACAAGGTGATGCGAATCACCGTAAACAACAAAAGGAGGAAACACGATGTTTTGTTTTCAATGTCAAGAAACAGCCAAGAATACCGGGTGCACCGTCCGGGGTGTGTGCGGCAAGCAGGAAGACCTATCCAATCTCCAAGACTTGATGATCTATGCCCTGAAGGGGATCTCCATCTACGGGGAAAAGCTTCAGGAACTGGGCGCCGTGGACCGGGAGGCCGGCCTGTTCATCGCTCAGGGCCTGTTCGCCACCATCACCAACGCCAACTGGAGCGAACCGTGGTTTTTCGACCATATCCGTCAGGCCCTGAAGGTCCGGGAGGACCTCAAGGAAAAGTTCCTCGCCGCTTACAGGGAGAAAAATGGCAAGGACTTCGCGGAAGAACTTCACGATGCCGCGACCTGGACCGCCGATGACGAGGAAGAATTCAAGAAAAAGGCAAAAAGCGTGGGTGTGCTTTCAACGGAAAACGAGGACGTCCGTTCCCTGCGGGAACTGCTGATCCTCGGGACCAAGGGGATCGCGGCCTATGCCGACCACGCCGCCGTGCTGGGAAAGGAGAGCGACGACATTTACGGCTTCATCATGGCGGCCCTCGCCTCGACGACCCGGGATCTCTCGGTGGACGAGATGATCGGCTGGGTCATGAAGGCCGGGGAGGTCGCGGTGAACACCATGGCGCTGCTGGATGAGGCCAACACCTCCGCCTACGGGCATCCGGAGATCACGGAGGTCAACCTGGGCGTTCGGAACAACCCGGGCATCCTCATCAGCGGCCACGACATGAAGGACATGGAGGAACTCCTCGAACAGACGAAGGGCACCGGCGTGGACGTCTATACCCACGGCGAGATGTTGCCGGCCAACTACTATCCCGCCTTCAAGAAGTATGACCACTTCGTGGGTAATTACGGCAGCTCCTGGTGGCACCAGAACGAGGAATTCGAGTCCTTCAACGGCCCCATCATCCTCACCACCAACTGCCTCGTCCCGCTGAAAAAGAACAACACCTACCTGGACCGGCTCTTCACCACGGGTGTCGTGGACTATCCCGGCGCCAAGCACATCGCGGACCGTCCCAAGGGCGGCCAGAAGGACTTCTCCGAGGTCATCGGGCGGGCCAAGACGTGCGCTCCGCCCAAGGAACTGGAGACGGGCAAGATCGTGGGCGGTTTCGCCCACAACCAGGTCCTCGCCCTGGCCGACAAGGTGGTGGAGGCCGTCAAGGCGGGCGCCATCAAGCGTTTCGTGGTCATGGCGGGGTGCGACGGGCGTCAGAAATCCCGGAACTACTACACCGAGGTCGCCAAGAGCCTTCCCAAGGACGCGGTGATCCTCACGGCCGGATGCGCCAAGTATCGCTACAACAAGCTGGATCTGGGAGACATCGGCGGGATCCCGAGGGTTCTCGACGCCGGGCAGTGCAACGATTCCTATTCCCTGGCGGTCATCGCCCTCAAGCTGAAGGAGGTCTTCGGCCTGGAGGACATCAACGAGCTGCCCATCTCCTACGACATTGCCTGGTATGAGCAGAAGGCCGTGGCCGTCCTGCTGGCCCTCCTTTACCTCGGCGTCAAGGGCATCCGCCTGGGACCGACCCTTCCCGCCTTCGTTTCTCCCAACGTGTTGAAGGTCCTGGTAGAGAAATTCGATATCAAGCCCATCGGCACGGTGGAGGAAGACGTCAAGGCCATCATGGAAGGCAAGTAACGCAAACAACGTGGGATCCGGGACCGGGAATCTTGGTCTCCGGATCCCATTGAACGGAGAGAGTGACGATGAAATGCCCGGGACAGGACACGCGGTACTGGAAAGGGGATGCCATCTACGAGGTTCCCTGCCCGAACTGCGGTCACATGGTGGAATTTTTCAAGGACGAGTCCACCCGAAAGTGCAAGAACTGCGGCAACAAGGTCATCAACCCGAAGATGGACTTCGGGTGCGCGGCCCACTGCAAATTCGCCGCCCAGTGCCTGGGGGAATTGCCCCCCGAGCTTCTGGCCCAGCGGGAGGACCTCTTGAAGGACCGCGTGGCCATCGAGATGAAACTGACTCTCAAGAAGGATTTCAAGCGGGTGGGCCAGGCGACCCGTTCCGCCCGTTACGCGGAGAAGATCGCCAACGCGGAAGGGGCGGATCTCGCCGTGGTCTTGTCCGCCACCTATCTTCAGGACGTCACGGTGGCGGGCCAGGGCGAGACGCCCACGACCTCGCAGAAGATAGACGCCGCGCGGGCCATCCTCGAAAAACTGAGCGCCCGCGAGGATCTCATCACGGAGGTTTGCGAAATCCTCGAGGCGGTTCACGAGAAAAAGCCCTTTGACACGGTAAACTTTAAGGCGGTTCACGATGCCATTTTGCTTGGCGAACTCCAGGGACGGCTAAAGAAGACCCCGGAGGAGGCAGAGGACCTCGGGGCGGCCTTGGCGCCGCGCCTGCTGACGGAAAAGGGCAGGGAACTGCTTGCGTCCCTGGTGGCGAACGTCATCAAGGACCTGGAAAAAGCCCGCGAGAAGGCGGCTGGATAAAAAAGGAGAACAACCCGGAATGAAGGTCAAGAGAAAGATTATAGAGATCGACGAAGAACGGTGCGACGGGTGCGGCCAGTGCATTCCCTCCTGCTCGGAGGGCGCCCTTCAAATCATCGACGGGAAGGCCCGCCTCGTGTCGGAAAGCTACTGTGACGGGTTGGGCGCCTGCCTAGGGGAGTGCCCCCAGGACGCCCTGCGCGTCGTGGAACGCGAGGCGGAGGAGTTCGACGAGGAGGCGGTGGAGGAATACCTGGAAAAGTCGGAGCCGAGCGCGCCCGCGGATATCCCCATGGGGGTCTGCCCCTCGGCCGCCGTTCACATCTTCGGGAACACCGCCCCGAGCTGTGAAACCGCCAACAAGCCGGTAACCCTGGAGCCGGGGAACAGCAGACTCGGCCACTGGCCGGTTCAGATAAACCTGGTCCCGGTCCTGGCGCCGTTTCTGGACAACGCCTCCCTGCTCGTCCTGGCGGACTGCACGGCCGTCGCTTACCCGAACCTCCACGAGGATTTCCTGGGAAAACGCGCCGTGATGATGGGGTGCCCCAAGTTCGACGACATCGAAAGATACCTGGAGAAATTCACGGAGATCTTTCGCACCAAGGACATCGAGAAGGTCACCGTTTTGCACATGGAGGTTCCCTGCTGCTCCGCCCTGCCCGTCATCGTGCGAAAGGCCATGGCCAACGCGGGAAAACATGTGCCCTATGAAGAAATCATGCTGGGAACGGACGGAAAAATCCTGAGCCGTTCCTGATCACCTCCTTTCTTCCCCTGGGGGACGCGGCGCGTCGCGTCCCCCCTCCCTCCCTTGACATTTTATCGCTATTCCGCTACTGAATAGTCACGTTCGCTGGGGGTGCTTCGCAGGCTGAGAGTCCACAGATACGTGGCAACCCCAAGAACCTGATCTGGGTAATGCCAGCGGAGGGAAGCGAGAATGTTTTCTGTTACGCCGGTTTTCATAAGGCATTTTCTGTATCTATCGACCCCGAACCTCCTACGGAGGCGTCGCGAGGGGGTGTTGACGTGAATCCCCTCAAGACCTTTCGAAAACTCGGCCCTTCCTGGGTCATCAGCGCCGTGGCCTGCGGTCCGGCCACGCTGGCCAGCGTCACCCTCTCGGGAAGCAGCTTCGGTTACGCCTTCCTTTGGGTCGTTGTCCTGAGCGCCGTTTTCGGGGCCGCCGCTCAGTACCTCGCGGCAAAGACGGCCGTGCTCCACGAGAAAGGCGTCGTGTCCCTCGTCCGGGAGAGGTTCGGGAATCTCATGGCGGGCGTCCTGACCCTTGATGCCCTGGCCGCCACGTGGCTCGCCGCCGTGGTCCTAATGAAGGCCCTGGTGGGCGTGACCTCCTATCTCGCGGGGATAGCCACCCCTTGGTGGGGGATTCTCTACAGCGTTATCTTCGCCTTCCTCCTCATCGGCGGGGGTTACCGCCTCTTCGAGATAATCTGCAAGCTCCTCGTCGTGGGAGTGGTCCTCTGCTTCATCACGACCCTCTTCGTCGTCCCCGTGGACTGGGGCCAGGCCATAAGGGGGCTTCTCCCCACGCTCGCCGGCGGGGCCAAGGGGGCCGTCATGATGGCGGGCATCATGGGCGGCGCCGTCCACATCACCATCATCGCCATGCACACCTACACGGTGCGGGAAAGAAGGTGGAACGCGGGCGATTTGCCCATCGTCCGCCTGGATGTCATCTCCTCCATGCTCGTGGCGTTCGGCCTCTACAGCGTGGTCATCTTTCTCGTCGCCGCGGCGGTCCTGCACGGGCAGGGAATTCA
>JALSPC010000143.1 GCA_026986155.1 bacterium | reverse complement strand
GCATGTCTGGACAGAGTCCTCCCGTCCCACCGGCCGGACAGGTTACAAGAGTGATTTTTGGATCGCCGGGAGGACGACCTGCCAGAGATGAATAAGGGACGGGACGAACAGGAAACATCTGTCAAGTCCTTCAATATTTCAATAAGTTAGGTTCATATTTCATGGCTCGTAGCTAAAAGCGCTGACAAGTGACAGGTAAATAATGAGAAGAAAAAGCTGAAATCCTTCAGCTTTCTGCCTTCAAGGGGCGCCAGCCCCGCCTTTCAGACACCTCTTCCTTCAAAACCTATAAACAATGGCGTTGGCGTTCATGCCCGCTCCCACGGAGGCAAGAACGGTTGTGTCGCCCTCCGAGAGGTTGTAGTCCACCATTTTGTGCTTCAGGATCAGGTCGATGAGGGTGGGAATGGTGGCCACGGAGCTATTGCCGAGCCAGGAGATGCTCATGGGCATGATCCTATTGATGAGTCCGGGATCGGGCCTCCGGTTGCCATAGAGGCGGAAGAGGCGTTTCACGATCTCGATGTCCATTTTCTCGTTGGCCTGGTGCAGCAGGACGCTGTCGATGTCCTCGATGGAAAGCCCCGCCTTGTCGATGCTCTCCTTGATGAGGGCGGGAACCACCTTCAGGGCATACTTGTAGAGCTGGTGTCCGTGCATCTTGAGATAGAGGTTGTTACCCCCGTGTCGGGGATTGTGGGAACTGCCCATGGTCAGGAGATGACAGTGGTTGTAGGTGTCCGTGCGGGTCGCGTGAGACATGAGCCCCTTCTGCCCCCCCGTTTCCCGGGCCTCAACGATGGTGGCGCCGGCGCCGTCGGCGAAGATCATGGAATCGCGGTCGTGGGGATCCGTGACCCGGGAGAGGGTCTCCGCGCCGATGACCATGACCCGTTCAGCGATGCCCGCCTGCATGAAGGCGTTCGCCTGGATCATTCCCTCGAGCCACCCGGGACATCCGAAGGGAAGATCGTAGGCGACGGTCTTGGGATTTTTTATACGAAGCTTATTCTTGACCCGGGCCGCGATGCTGGGCACAAGGTCCACGCGGTTACTGTCAGGGCGCACGTCCCCGAAATTATGGGCGCAGATGATATAGTCGAGGCTTTCCCGGTCCACCTTCGCCGACTCGAGGGCCTGTTCGGCCGCGAAGAAGGCAATGTCGGAAGTAAGGAGATTGTCGGTAACATACCGCCTCTCCTTGATCCCCGTGATCTCCTCGAATTTCAGGGTAATCTCTTCAGGGGTCTTGTCTATCTTTTGACCGTCAAGGTCATGGAAGATGTGCTGGAGAAAATCGGCATTCCTAACGACCTTTTCCGGGATGTAACATCCCGTCCCGATGATGACAGAGGTTTTTAGCCTATCCACGTGAGAAACGCTCTCCTTTGGTAGTCGGTTCGCTTTTCTCGAACCAGCATGTTAATACCTATCCCACCGCCGCTTGTCAATCACTTCCCGGTGCCGGGCGGGCCGTTTTCTCCTTCGTTTTCCTTCCCGAGTGCCTCCGCGAGTATCTCCCGAAGGGTCGGAGGAAGTCGCCGCAGTTTCCCCGCGCCGTCCACGGCCACCATCTGGTTTCTCACGGTGGCAAATTGGGTCTGTGTTTCGGCGTCCCTAAGAACATGGCGAAACCAGAGGCTGGCACGCGTAAGGTTTTCGACGGTGGTCACAATCTCCACCGTGGTTCCGTAGCGCGCCGGCGCGATAAAATCCGCTTCCACCTTTTTGACGGTGAGAAACAGGGCCCCGTCTCTCTCCCTAACGGCGAGATCCCAGCCGCGCTCCTTGAGAAAACGGAACCAGGAGCGCTCGCAGAGGCGCAGGTAGTTGGCAAAATAGACCACGCCGCCCGCGTCCGTGTCACCGTAGCTGATGGTATAGTGGTAAGGCGCCACGCCCCCTCCTTTTCCCCGCTTACTGCGGCAGGCTCAGGTAGGCCAGGCAGCCCCCGAGGAAAAAGATGATATTCACGGCCCAGGCGGCGAGAAAACCGTTCAAAAGCCCCGCGTAGCCCAGGGAATTAAAGAGGGAAGAAAGGATGATGTAGATGATTCCGATTCCGATAGCGAAACCCAGGCCGGCGCTGATGCCCCCCTGCCGTCCCATCTTGAGGGCGAAGGGAATGGCCACCAGGACCATGATAAGCCCCCCGAAGGGATAGGCTGCCTTGGCGTAGAGGTCCACGTAGTAACGATTCAAAATCTTCTGGTTGATGGACGCCTTGTGTTTTTCAATGAATTCGTTCAACTGGGTAAAACTCATCTGCTTGGTCTGTTTTTCCGCCTCTTTCGATACCTTGGAAAGCCTGGGAAACAGGAAGACCCGCCGGGGATACTTGAATGTAACGATGGGCTTGTCCTTCTCGAAGGTTCGCCAGATGACGTTTGTAAGAAGCCACTTGTCGGCGGTTTTTTGCTCGGCCTTCATGGCGTCAATCCTCTGGGCAACGTGAAAATCCTTGTTCATGATGAAGATGGTGATCCCCACAATCTTACGGCCTGGGGTGTCGATCTGGTGAAAATTGTAAATCTTGTCGTTCCAGCGGAGCCATTTCTTGGCCCCGAAGAAGAGTTCGCTCTTTTTCTCTTTCTTGATCTTCGCGGTGTAGATGTAGGAGGTTTTTCGCTGAGTGACGGGCGTGATGAATTCCCCGTCGATAAAGATGAAAACACTGAGGATGATGGACAGGAGAACCACGGGCCGGACAGTTGTCCAGAGACTGATGCCGTGCACCCGCATGGCCATGATCTCCTGGTTTTTCGAAAAGATGGTGTAGGTGATGAGCGTGGCGAAGAGGACGGCGAAAAGGGACGTCTGGTAAAAGTATCCGGGAAGGGAAAGCGCGTAGTAAATCAGCACCAACAGGGGAGAGGCGCGATGTTTCACGAAGGTATCCGCGTGGTCGAAGAAGTGGGCGATGACGAAGAACATCATGAAAACGATCGTGATGAAAAAAAGGTGCTTCAAAAATTCTTTTCCAATATAACGGTCCAGGATCTTGATCATTTGAGCCTTTCCTGAATCCTGATCTTGAGCTGTGTCCACCGGGCCCCAATGTATTCGAAAATCCTCGGCGTCTGTTCCTTGTAGCTGATCTTCAGAAGGTAGAGGCCTACCAGAGTGACGATGATGTTGGGAAGCCAGACCGCCCAGAAGGGGGTGAGAGTCTTGTTGTTCCCCATGACGTCGAAAAGAATGGTCAGCCCGTAATAAGCAAAAACCACCATGAGACAGACAAGGAGCCCCGCGGAGCGTTTCGAACGTTTCGGCTGGATTCCCAGCGGGACCCCGATGAGGGTAAAAATCAGGCAGGTGAAGGGGATGGCGAACTTCTTCTGTAGCTGGATCTCGTCGCCGGAGACATCCCTACCCGCCTTCTTTTTCTTCCGAATGCGCTCACGGAGGGCGCTCACGGAGAGGTCCCGCGCCTTGACGCGCATGATCCCCCGGCCTTTAAGCTTCTTGGCCAGATCCACACGAAAATCATAAGTGCTGAAGTGAAGTTTCTGGTAGGACTCCTTCAAGGAGAACATCTGGTGGATGTCCCCATTGATGAGGCGGATGACCATGAGGTGGCTCTTGACGTCTTTGAGGATCTGCCCTTCGGGCGCCACAATGGTGATCTCCCGCTTGGGGTCCCGGCTGTCCTGTATGAAGATGCTTTTCATTTTTTGGGTTTGGGGGTCATAACTCTCGACATAAAAGAGGAGGTGTTTTCCCACCTGGGTGAAGGCCCGCTCCGAGACCTGGAAATAGGAGGTCTCCTGGATCATCTGGATGATAAGTCCTTTAATTTTGCGCGTGCCCCAGGGAAGCCCTTTGAGGACGATGAGATTGACCAGCAGGAAGGAGACAATGGCCAGGAAGGCATAAGGACGGAAGATCTGTAGAATGCTGACGCCGGTGCTCTTGAGGGCGATGATCTCCGAATCCGAGGAGAGGCGTCCCAGGGAGACAAGAATGGCGAGCAAAAAGGCGATGGGGATGGTAAAGACGAGAAAAGAGGGGATCAGGTAGAAAAGGAAACGGAGGACGAAACTCATGGGGGTCCCCTCGTAGACCACCAGTTTCATCAGGTGGTAGATACGCCCCATGAAGAGAAGGAACGTGAAGGCGACAAGACCGATTCCGTAGGGGGGGAGGGTCTCGATGAAAAAATACTTGTCTAATATCCTGTACCGCATGATATCAACGTTATCACATAAAAAGGAATGCAAAATGATAGATCGTGCGTTCACACCTGTTCATGACTGGGCACTATACCATAAAAATTTTTCTTGAAAAACTCTACCTCAATACAATGGATTCAAAATATAGGAGGACGAGGGCGGTAAAACCAGCGGCGGCGTAGCCGGCCAAACTCACCAGGCGCGCGGCCCGGCGGATGGTTCCGGGATCCGGCGACATCGTTCCGTCTCCCATGAACGGCTTTCCCACGCGGCCGAAGGGGTATTGAACGGGTCCCCCGAGCTGGACATGAAGCGCCCCCGCGATGAAGCTTTCCGGATATCCCGCGTTGGGGGAGGCGGCGTGCCGCCGGTGCCGGACCACGGTTTCCAGGCCCGAGGCCGCGTCCGACCCGATTATCCATGCCCCCAAAAAGAGAAAGAGAACACAGAGGCGGGCGGGAACAAAGTTCATTACGTCATCCAGCCTCGCCGCGAAGCGGCCGAAGTAGAGGTAGCGCGCGTTTTTATAGCCGATCATGGAATCGAGGGTGTTAACGACTCGGTATCCCAGGGCCCCCGCGGCACCGAAGAGGCAGGGAGATCCCCCGAAAACGTGTCCCAGGAGTGCGGAAAGGGCAAACCAGAAAACAGGGGAAAAATATCCGTCCACGAACCCCTCGGCGGCGGTCTCCATCGCGGCCCGGGCGACGCCCGCCTCGTCCAGGACACTCGTGTCGCGCCCTACGATTGCCTGGAGACGGGCCCTTGCCGTTTCCAGGTCGTCTTCCTCCAGGGCCCGGACCACGGGCGCGACGTGGCGCGCGAGGTCCCGGAGCGCGAGGCTGCTGTAGAGGATATAAATGGATAGAAGAAATACCAAGATGTCGGATCCACCGAAAATAGCGCATAGAAGAGACAAAAACCCTTCCCAGAATCCCAGAACGAGCAGGGTCAAAAGGAAGCCCTGCCAGAAAGCCGGCAAGGGAATCTTTCTCAATAGGCTTTCGCCTTTCTCGATGGTCACGCCGATGAGACGGACGGGATGGAGCCGGTAAACGGGATCCCCAAGGAAGGCGTCGATGAGGACGGCAACAACAAGAAGGAGCGCGCAAGACAACATCATGCCACGCGGAGCGTCAGCCCTTAAGCCTGAGCGGGAGGCCGCTGATCATGAAGACCGCTTCATCGGCCAGGGCCGCCACCCGCTGGTTGACACCACCCATCATATCCCGGAAACGGCGCGTCTCCCCGTCCGCGGGAACAATCCCCAGGCCGATCTCGTTGGAAACGATGACAAGGGCGCACGGCGGATTCCGGAGGGCTTCGTAGAAGGCGTCAATCTCTCCCGCCCCTTCCAACGTCTCACCATACTTGAAAAAGAGATTTCCCAACCAGACGGTCAGGCAATCCACAACGGCCACCTTCGTGTCGGGGGGAAGGCGTTTAAGGGCCCCCGCCAGATCGTAGGGCGCCTCCACCGTCCGAAAGGCCGATCCCCGCTCCGCCCGATGGGCAGCAATCCGGGTCTTCATCTCCGCGTCGACGGGCAGGGCCGTGGCGATGAAGGCCCGCGGTGAAAACAGCTCCGCGCGGGAAAGGGCGTAACGGCTCTTTCCGCTTCGGTCGCCCCCCAGCACGAAGATGATTCTTTTTTCCTCTTCCGGCTTCATCGGTCGATTCTGTAACAACCCGCCGGGGGGATTGTCAAGGCGCCCGGCGCGGCATTTTGTTCCTTTTTTCACTTGTTTCACTTGACAATCGGGGGAAATCATGTTTAATAGACGCATATCCCTTGAATAAAAGACGTAACTTAACGTCTAAATCAACAACAGAGGAAAGGAGGTGAGATACGTGAGGAAATTTTTCATCGGGTTTATAGCGCTTCTGTTTGTGGTTTCCATGGCGGCCGTGACGATGGTTTACGCGGGCGCGGTGAAGGCCCCGGACAAGCCGTTGACGTTCGAGAACAAAAAGGGGCCGGTAACCTTCGAGCATTCCATCCACATCAAGGCGGGCCTGAAGTGCGAGACATGTCACCACATGTGGAAGGACAAGACCAAGGAGCCCAAGGGGTGCAAGGAGTGCCACAAGGCGAAGAAAGAGGGTAACGTCCCCAGGCTCTACAACATGGCCCACAAGAGCGATCATAGCTGCAAGGGCTGCCACAAGGCCAGGAAGAAGGCTGGAAAGAAGGCCGGGCCGACCAAGTGCAGCGGCTGCCACAAGAAATAATTGAGGTTATCGTTTTTTGGGGGCAGGGTTTCACAAAACCCTGCCCCCTTGTTTTATCCATTTTCCGAATCTGATATAAGACAGCAAAAAGAACAGTAAAGGTTGATGAAATGAAAGTATTGGAATGTATTCCCAACATCAGCGAGGGAAGAGACAAAGGGAAGATTGAGGAAATCCTCGCGTCCCTGAAGGATTTTCCGTCCGTGAAATGCCTGAACGTTTCGTCCGACGAGGACCACAACCGGAGCGTGATCACCCTTCTTGGCCCGGCGGACGCGGTCCCGAAAGCCATGCTTGCCCTAGCCTTGGCGGCCATCGACCGCATCGACATGCGCCGTCACCAGGGCAGCCATCCCCGCATCGGCGCGGTGGACGTGGTCCCTTTCGTCCCCATTCGGGGCATGGAGATGGCCGAGGCGGTCGAGATCGCCCGCGGGTTCGGCCGTGAACTGGGCGATAATGCGGGGATTCCCATCTACTTCTACGAGGCGGCGGCCCTGCGGGAGGAGAGACGGAACCTGGCGGACGTGCGCCGCGGCCAATACGAGGGCCTGCAAGAAAAACTGAAGAGACCCGAGGGTCAACCGGATGCCGGCGTGGCGGCCTTCAACCCAAAGGCCGGTGCCACCATCGTGGGGGCCCGCCCGCCCCTCATCGCCTTTAACGTGAACCTTCGGACGACGGACAAGTCGATAGCCGACGTCATCGCCCGCGCCGTGCGGCACAAGACGGGGGGCTACAAGGCGGTCAAGGCCATGGGGGTCGCCCTGAAGGACAAGGGAATGGTCCAGGTCTCCATGAACCTGGTCAACTTCAATGAAACCCCCATCCACCGGGTGGTGGAAACGATTCGTTTCGAGGCGTCCCGCTACGGAGTCTCCATCGCCGAGTGCGAGCTGATAGGCCTAACGCCCATGGCGGCCTTGGAGGAGGTGGTGCGTTTCTATCTGCAGATCCCGGAATTCTCCCTGGACCAGGTTATTGAAACGCATCTATTGTCGTAGGATCCTGATCTCTCGGGGAAGACCATTGGGGCAGAGAGACGCCGTGTGAAGAAGTGGGGAGTATAAAGACATTCAGTGAAACGAAGGTGGCCCTGGCCGCTCTTCTCTGCGTGGGGATAACCGCCATCTTCACCCTTCCCATCTTGCCCATCGACGAGACCCGGAGTCTCTCCGTGGCCTGGGAGATGTGGACGCGCAAGTCGTTTCTCTTGCCGTTGCTGAACGGACAGCCCTATGCCCACAAACCCCCCCTTCTCTTCTGGCTCATTCATCTAACCTGGTTTATATTCGGCGTCAACGAGGTCACTCCTCGGCTCATTCCCATGTTTTTTGCCATGGCGAATATCTTCCTCGTTTACCGAGTCAGCCTGCAACTCTGGCCGGGAGACAAGAAAACAGCGAAATACGCGACCCTTCTCCTGTCGGTCACCCTGGTCTATTTGGTGTGGTCTTTCCTGATCCTCTACGAAATGCTTCTGACCTTCTGGGTCCTCGTCGCCGTACACGGGATTCTCTCGGCATCCAAGGCGGGGGGAAAACGCCCCTGGCTCCAAATCACGCTCGGGATCGGTGGAGGGATCCTGACGAAAGGTCCCGTAGTCCTGGTCCATGTGGTCCCGCTTCTTGTCTTGGCGCCCTGGTGGAACAGAATGCCAAAAGACAGGCTCCCCGGGTGGTATGGGAGGGCTTTCGGATCATGTCTGCTCGGCCTCCTTCTTGCTGGGCTTTGGGTGGCACCCGCCGTCATCCAGGGGGGAGAGGCTTATCGACACGCCCTCCTTTGGCGACAGACGGCGGCAAGGGTCGTTGCCTCTTTTGCCCACCGCAGACCTCTTTGGTGGTATATTCCTGTTCTTCCTCTCCTCTTTCTCCCGTGGATATTTTTCCTGGGGATATGGAAGGGAATCTTCACCAAGGAGATACGTGACACAGGCTGGCGGGCCTGTGTAACCTGGTTTGTCTCAACCCTGATCATCCTCTCGTTCGTCAGCGGGAAGCAGGCCTACTACCCAATCCCCGCAACCCCCGCCGTGATTCTCCTTTTCGCCCGAAACCTCCGCCTGAGGGAAGACATGGCCCCCGTACCCTGGCGGACGAGGGGGATGGGAATTGTTCTGACTATCCTCGGAGGTATTTTTCTCCTCTCGTCCTGGGCCTCCGTGAGCATGAACACGGGAAGACTGTCCCTGGGAGAAGTTGCCCCCATTGCGTGTGTTTTACTGGGTTTCGGAATCTTTTTCCTCGTTCACACGTTCTTTTCTCCGGGAGCGGTTTTGAAAACGACGGCCATCTGCGTAACGGTTGTTTTCTCCCTGTTCCTGGCTACCACCGGGAAGATATTTTTGAAAAAATACGACCTGAAACCCCTCGCCCTTTTGATCAATGCGAAGATGGAAAAACGTGACTGCGTGGCCTTTGTCGGGACATACCATGGGGAGTTCCAGTTCCTGGGACGGCTCCACCGGCCGCTGATTTCGCTGAAAGGGGAATCGTACAAGAAATTTCTGGCCGCGCATCCGGACTGCCTTGTGATTGATACCCTCAAGGCTGGAAAAGCCCAAGGGCTGAAAAAAGAGGATTTTTGTTATATACAACCTTTTAGGGAGCAGAGGGTGATTTTCATGACCAGGGGGGAAATCTATCTGGATATCTTCGGAAGGTGACCAGGAGCGCTTGACATGCCGCGAACGACAACAGAAAACAGCAAAGGGAAGGAGTGGGGTTCCATGTCCTCCCATTTCCCCTCAGATACCTTTTTCCAGGGGGTTATCGACGGCCTGACCGACGACCTGAAGATCGTGGACCGGGATTACCGGGTCGTCTACGTGAATCAGACGGCGGCGCGGAAACTGTTCAAGGACCCTGAAGAGATCCTGGGAAGGAAATGTTACGAGGCCTTCAACCACTTCGACCGTCCCTGTCCCTTCTGCACCACCCAGAAGACCTTCGAGACGGGGGAAACCCTCCACACGGAGTTCGGTTACACGGACACGGAGGGGGATCCCTACTTCTTTATCCTGACCACCTACCCCCTGCGGGATCCCGAGGGAAACATTCCCTACGTGGTGGAGGTGACCCGGGACGTGACCCAGGAAAAGCGGCTGGAGCAGGAGGTTGTCAAGTCCCGCACCCTCAAGGCCATCGGACAGTTCGCCGCCGAGCTGGCGCACGAGGTTCGGAACCCCTTGAACGCCATCTCCTTCCAAATGGCCCTGCTTAAGAAGATCAAAGACACCTGTCCGGAGAACGCCTGCGCGGACCAGATTACCGAAGTCCTGGAGATCGTCAACGAGGAAATCGCCCGTCTCACCAAGATCACGCGGGATTTTCTCACCTTCACCCGTCAGGAATCTCTCACGCTCGCGCCGACGGACCTCCGGGAGGAGGTGTCCGCCGCCGTGGAATTCCTGCGCGGCGACCTCACGGCCAAGGGCATCCGGGTGACCCTGGAGGCGGGAGATTCCCCGGCGATGGCCATGGTGGACCGGAATCGGTTCCGGCAGGTCCTCGTGAACCTTATCAAAAATGCCATGGACGCCCTGCCCGGGGGAGGAACGCTTACCTTGACCGTTACCCGTGACGGCGGGGGAAACATAGCGCTGACCGTTTCGGACGACGGCCCCGGAATCCCCAAATCCCTCGCCGAAAAGATCTTTGATCCCTTTTTCTCGGGAAAACCCAAGGGAACGGGACTGGGGTTGTCCATCGTGAAGAATATCGTGGAGGCTCATGGAGGCACCATCACGCTGGTTCCCTCCGCGCGGGGAGCCGCGTTCAGGATAACCCTTCCCGAGGAGAGACGAAGTGTCCCCTGATGGATCCGATACCATCCTCATCGTTGACGACGACACAAACGCCCTGAAGGGGATGCGGCGGTTCCTCTCCCGGCCGGACAGGGAAATCGTGGCCGTCGAGCGGGCGCAAGAAGCGCTTGCGGTGCTGGGTGAACGCGCCGTAGACGTGGTGATTTCCGACATCCGGCTTCCTGACGTCAACGGCATCCAGCTCATGGAGGAGGTCCGGCGTCACTACCCCGAGACGGACGTGGTATTGATGACGGGCTACGGCAGCATCCAGGACGCCGTCGCGGCCATGCAGAAGGGGGCGGAATCGTATCTCACCAAGCCCCTGAACCCGGACGAGCTGGAGATCGTCCTAACCCGCATCCTCCAGAAACGGGCCCTCATCCGGCAGAACCGGGAACTCCTCCGACGCCTGAGTGGTCAGCGTGTCTCGTCCGCCATTCTCGGGACCTCCCGGGAAATACGCGAGGTGCTCAAGACGATCCAGGAGGTGGCCCCCACCGATGTTCCCGTCCTCATCGAGGGGGAAACGGGAACGGGCAAGGAGCTGGTGGCGCGGGCCATCCATCGCCACAGTGAGCGGGCCGACGGGCCCTTCGTGGTGGTCAACTGCGCGGCTCTCCACGAAAATCTCCTGGAAAGCGAACTCTTCGGCCACGAACGGGGGGCCTTCACCGGGGCCGTCAAGCAGAAAAAGGGGCGCTTTGAGCTGGCCTCCGGAGGGACCCTCTTCCTGGACGAGATCGGTGAAATGAGTCTGGAAACCCAGGCCAAGATCCTTCGGACCCTGGAGTACGGAACTTTCGAGCGTCTGGGCGGCACCCGTTCCCTCCAGTCAGACGTGCGCGTCCTCTCGGCCACGAACCGGGATCTCCGCGAGGAAATCGGGAAGGGAACCTTCAGGGAAGACCTCTTCTACCGGCTCAACGTGATCACCCTCCGGATCCCCCCTCTTCGGGAGAGGCGGGAGGACATTCCCGTCCTCGCCCGCGCGTTTCTCGAGCGTCTCGCCGCCGTCCAGAAAAAGGAAATCCGGGGATTTTCCGCCGATGCCATGCGTCTTCTTGAGGCGCACGACTGGCCCGGCAATGTCAGGGAACTGGAGCATGTGGTTGAACGGGCCGTGATTCTCTGTCCCGGGGGCGAGATCGCGGCGTCCCACCTGCCGGAATCCCTTCGGGAATCGGCTGGGTCGGCGTCGTCCCGGAACGTGGTCATCCCCGTGGGAACCTCCTTGAAGGAGGCAGAAAAAAGGCTGATATTAAAAACCCTCGAGGCGGTAGACTACCATCGGGGCAGAGCGGCGGAAACGCTCGGAATCAGCAAACGGAAGATCGAATATCTCTTGAAAGACTGGGGACTGGAGGGACTGGGCAGGAAATCCCGGAAAAGGGGTTAACCGGTTTCACTCCCCATCTCCTCCTGATCGGGATCGGGAAAGTCCCCGCTCAGGTCGGAGGTCAGGGCCTGGATATCCTGGTCACTCAAGGCGTCGAAAAACTCCGACACCCCCATATAATCCTCCACCACACCGAGACAGACCGTCGAATCGTTGACAGGCAGCGATTCCAGGGAGACCGCCGCCAGCCGATTCGCGGAGGATCGGACGGAAGCGGGGGAGGAGGGAGTCCGCATCCAGGCCGTGGCAAGGGCCATTCCCACGAGAAGACCGCAGAGACCAGACAGGGCGGGCACAAGAATCCCCCTGCCCTCGAATCTTCCGAAAAGAGCCTTGACGGCCCGCCTCCAGGGAGAAGAGGATCGCCTCTTCGCGAGCTCTCCAAGAATAGACGCCTTCATCTCTTCAAAGAAACCCTCGGGAAGGGAAGGCGGGGAGTCCTCTTTTATTCCCTCCAAAATCCCGGGAAGATCCCTTTGAAACGCACGGCACTCCGGACAGGCCCTCAGGTGGATCTCGAGGGCTTTGCGTTCCCCCTCTTCGATGGGTTCTCCCTGAGAAACGGCGATGATAAGATCCTGGAATGTTTCACAAGATGGCTTCATTTTTCAATATCTCCCTCAGCCGTTTGACGGCGTTGTGATAGGCGGCTTTGCAGTTCCCGACGGAACAGTCCAGAACACGGGCAATCTCGGCGTAGGTCAGCCCCTCCTGAACCCGAAGAACGACAACGGCCTTTTGGCGTCGTGGAAGTGCCTGAACGGCCCGGGTCACGTGACTGGCCATATCCCTCCTTTCCAACGCGACGGCCGCGGACAGGGCCGGGTCCGAAAGGTAGGTCAGGGGGACATCGGACGCCGCGGGGGGACGCCGCTTCAGAAAATTCAAGGCGTGATTCGTGGCCACCCGGTAGAGCCAGGTCCGGAAGCCGCTGTCGCCCCTGAAACCCGAAATCTTCCTGAAAACCTTTATAAAGACCTCCTGGGTTAAGTCCCTCGCGTCCTCCACGTTCCGGGTCATCCTAAAAAGATAGGTGAAGATCTCCCGTTCGTATCTATCCACAAGACAGGCCACCGCCCCACGATCCCCCCTCCGCGCGCGCGCCACCCACTCCTTTTCCTGATTTTGTTCCATCCTTATGTATAGACCCCAATCGATAAAAAGGGTTTACCCTTTTTATCGGGTCGCTCGACAAAAGTCCAATGGGCGCGTATAAAATGCCCAAAATACAAAAAGGGGGAGAAGCGTTTTGGCCTCTCCCCCTACAAATAAATTTCAAAAACTAATTAATCTTCGAGCGTAATCGCGCCCTCGGGGCACTCATCCACGCAGGTTCCGCAGTCCACACACTCATCCTCGTTGACGACGGCGTAATCCTCGACGGTAATAGCCTCTACCGGGCAAACCTCCGCGCATGTTCCGCATGCCGTGCACTTATCGATATCAACCTTTGCTGCCATGATTTACCTCCTTTAAGTTTTTTCGGTGGAAAAAGATTTCACCTCCTTTCCCGCAACTATTTTAATTCTCCATACCTTAACTCTGTTTTGCCGCGTCATACAAAATCCCAGCCTTCGTGTCAAGGGAAGATTGGAAAAAGATATCGGGCAACAGAGAGACGGCGATATGCGGTGAAAATCCTCCGCCATAACCCTTTCTTGACGCAAAAGACGAACGCCGGAGACGAATGATTCAACTTATCCATAAACCTTTCAAGAGGCAAGAGGAGGATCAGGTTTTAGGTTAAAGACGTATGCCGGAAGTGTTTTGCTTTTTCCCTTCTACCTATTCCTTTCTAAGTGACCTCCCGCCCCTCGTTAGAAAGGTCGAAGCCAAGCGGGGACATCCAGGTAAATAATGTCGGGGTCGGTGATGACGAACGCGTCTCTGAAGGAAGACAATGTATCCTTCGCGTCCAGCTCATAGGCGTAATCGGCGTGGGTAATCATGTCTTTAAACGCTCCTTTCTTTTGCTGAAGAAATCTTTACGGTTCGCGGACGCTTTCGGGTTTCTCACGCCAGGCGCAGTATCGCCTTGACGCGGGCCGCCTCGGCCTCGGAAGTCTCGTAAATGGTGATCTCCTTGTCCCGTGCGCGCTGTCCCCGGGTAATCTCTATCCTCGATTTCGGGATCTTCAGCGCCTTGCTCAAAAACCGGACGCAGGCCTTGTTGGCCTTTCCCTCCACGGCGGGCGCCTGGAGGCGCACCTTGATGCCGTCTTCGGTGTGAACGATCTCGTTTTTGGACGCCCCCGGCTGAACACGTATCCGGAAGGAATAGTCCATGGATTATTTGAGATGCAGGGCCAGCTCCACCAGGGAGTTGACGAGGAACTGCTGGAGGAAGATGATCCCCAGCACCAGGATGATGGGTGAGAAGTCTATCCCGCCGAAGGTGAGCGGGATGATCCGCCGGATCCTCCAGAGGACCGGCTCCGTGATCTGGTAGAGTATCCGCACGATGGGGTTGAAGGGATCCGGGTTGACCCACGAGAGGACCGCGCGGATGATAATCACCCACATGTAGAGCGTGAGGATAATGGAAAGGATCTTGGCGATGGCCATAATCAGGTTCGCGAATATGAACATTTATCTGTTTGCCTCCGTTTCTTTGAGGACAATATAATTCGCCTGGCGTCCCGCGGCAAGCCCTTCCCTCCGGTAGGAATAGAAGTAGGCCGCCTCGCACCGGGTGCAGTAGGGCAAAACGTCCACGCGCGCCTCCCGGACGCCCGACGCCACGGCCTGCCTCAGGGCCATGATCTTCAGGTCAAGCCACCAGTGATCGGGGCTTCCGGGACGGGCACAGGCCATAAAAAGCTTCCCGCGTCCCCGTTCCTCGAAGAAATCCCGGACGGGGATGTCCACCTCCAGGCAGCAAGGGCCGATGCCCGGTCCCACGGCGACATAGAGGTCCTCGGGCGGAATCTGGAGGTGTTCCGAGATACGCTTGATCACCTTGGGCAAAATCCCCTGCCCCATTCCCTTCCAGCCCGCGTGCACGGCCGCCACGCCCCTTCCCGTTCCCTCAGCCACGAGGATGGGTAGGCAGTCCGCTGTCCTCACCCCTATGGGCATCCCCGGCACGGTGGTGATGACCGCGTCGGCCTCCTCGCGCCATGTTTCCGGCACCGGGGAATCGAACGTAACGACGCGGTCCCCGTGCACCTGCTTGGGAAAGACAATGCCGGCAAGGTCCTCCTCCGTGCGCATGCCGAAGCCGTGGTAGAGGTGGGGAAGAGATTCCAACAGGGGTGAAGTCATAAATTGCATGGCGGGGTCCTTTCAATCGAATCGTTTTTCCAGTTTTTTCAAGAGGTCTTCCATGTCGGTGGGATAGGGAGCGGTCAGGGTCATCTTCGCCCCCGTGCCGGGGTGGCGGAAGGTGAGGTGGATGGCGTGGAGGGCCTGCCTGCCCAAGGCCTTGACGTCCCGCGCCAGGGGCGCCAAGACGCCCGAGGTGGGAAATTTCCGCCGCCCGTAGACGGGATCTCCCACGATGGGGTGCCCAACGGAGGCCAAGTGCACCCGCAACTGGTGGGTGCGCCCCGTGCGGGGGATAAGCTTGAGGAGGCTCATTCCCGGGAATTCCTTCATGACCTTCCAGCCGGTGACCGCCTCCCGCCCGCCGCCGGGCACGCGCGTGAGCGCCATCTTCTTTCGGTCCCGGCCGCTCCGCGTGATGGCGCCGTCAATCGTCCCCGTCTCCGCGTCCATCCGCCCGTAGACGAGGGCGTGATAGACCTTCTTTATCTCCCGGTCTTTGAACTGGGCGGCAAGAGAGAGATACGCCACGTCGGTCTTGGCCACGATCACGACCCCCGAGGTGCCTTTATCCAGGCGGTGCACGATGCCGGGACGGTTTGGCCCCCCCAGGGAGGCCAGGCGGGAGGTATGGGCCAACAGGGCGTTGACGAGGGTATCGTCCGCGTGGCCGGGCGCGGGATGGACCACCAGGTGCGGGGGCTTGTTGACCGCGATGATCGCGTCATCCTCGTAAAGAATCTCAAGGGGGAGGGAACGCGCCACCGGGACCGCCGATTCCGGCGCGGGGATTTCGTAAGCCAGCTTTGCGCCGGGGGTTACGTGAATCGACGGTTTTAATATCGGTTTCCCGTCCATTCTGACGTGGCCGTTCTTGATCAATTTCTGGGCTATGCCGCGCGTTATAACCCCTTCCTGGGCGGCGAGAAACTGGTCGATGCGCACGGGTTCCATGTCCGGAGGAATCGTGACGACCCGTTTTTTCATTTACGGTTCCTAAAGAAATGATAAACCTCCGCGGCCTTATCCGCCTCCCTGTTTCCCTCGTCCCACGGATAGGGCAAGGTGAAGGCGGAGAGGAGGCCCACCTTTTTGGGGTCTTCCGACATGATTCTAAAGGAACTTCCATTCGGTTTCTTCATGATCAACACGGGACTGAAGTAGATATATACACCGTCTTCCACCGTTTGAAGAATTACCTCTTCACCACTCAATCTTCTGAGAATTAAACAAATCGAAAGGTTTCGCGCGAATCCACAGGAAACCCCTTTCTTTTCGTTTTTTTCGACAAGGGCTTGCTTGTAAGCATACATCGCCCATATACACGCGTTGTAAGGGAGGAGGTCGATGGTTCTTGGCTGGGCAAACCGTTTCATCGCGCGCAGATAATATCTGGGATTGTAATCGATGATCAGAAAAAGCCGGAACGAATGTAGTCGCGGCTCTATAGAAACAATTAATTCGAGTTCATCATCACCTACTGGAACGAGATGACGTTCAAGTTCCGGCAGGGCATCCCTGAAAAGGGGGATGCAGGACTGGGGGATATTCTGGAACTGGGAGACAACTTTGACAGTTTCCGAAGGGGATTTTCTCTTTCCGTGTCTCCATCCCCGCTGAAAAAGTTTCTGGGAGATCCAGCCTTTCTTACCGTTCCGGCTTCGGATTTTAACCCATCCCGCCCTTTCGTCTAAAACCTTGACAGGCTCCCTCATCTTTATGGTTCCGATGATTTTGAACTTCATTCCCGGGCCATTATGGAGATTTAAGGAATATCTCCTTCGGGCGTGACTTTGATGATATGACCCCAGAATAACAAGAAACAAAAGGAATATATGAAAGATTTTATCCCTAACTCGCATGGGAGATTTCGGAAAAAACACGGATAAGGTCGGCGGAATCCTTCGCGAGAAGGGTTCGAACGTCGAGAAGGACCCTGCCTTCCTCCACCCGCGCGATGACGGGCGGGTCCGCTTCGCGGAGATGCTTTTCCAATTCCGTTTCTGATAGCTTAGTCGGGGTCACGGCGACGCAGTAGGTGGGGAGGGCCTCTTCAGGCAAGGCCCCTCCGCCGACGCGGGACGTGGACGGCACCACCGCGAACTGAAAGCCCTCCGTGACATCCCGGGCCAGCCTGCGGCGCAGGGACCTCGCCTTCCGCTTGAGGTTTTCGGGAGACTGGGTAATCATTCGGAGGGTTGGGATCTGCCTGACGGCCTCGACGGGATCCTCGTAGAACCTCAAGGTCGCCTCCAGGCCTGCCAGGGTCAGCTTGTCAATTCTCAGGGCGCGGTTCAAGGGGTTTTTCTGGATGGGCTCAATATACTTTTTCTTCCCGAGGATGACCCCCGCCTGGGGGCCCCCGAGGAGCTTGTCACCGCTGAAGGTCACCACGTCCATCCCCTGCTTCAGGGCCTCCTGGACGGTGGGTTCGGACGGAAGCCCCAGGGTCCTGAAATCGATGAAGTTCCCGCTTCCCAGGTCCTCCATGGCGGGAAGCCCGTTCCGGTGGGCCAAGTCGGACACGGCCGCTCCCGGGACCTGCTCCACGAAACCGATCAGGCGGAAGTTGCTGGTGTGAACCTTCAGAAGGAGACCCGTGTTTTCCCCGATGGCCCGCTCGTAGTCGAAGAGATGGGTCTTATTGGTAGTCCCCACCTCCCGCAGGACCGCACCGCTCCACGCCATTACGTCGGGAATCCGGAAGGATCCCCCGATCTCCACCAATTCCCCCCGGGATACCACCGCCTCTTTTCCGGCGGCCAGGCTGTTTAGGGCGATGAGGACAGCGCCCGCGTTATTGTTGACCACCAGGGCCTCCTCGGCCCCCGTCAAGTCGCACAAAAGCCGCTTCGCGTGGACGTAACGGATGCCCCGTTTTCCCTCCGTAAGGTCGTATTCCAGGTTGCTGTAGCTCTCCGCCACCCGGACCATGTGTTCAAGCACCGGCCCCGCCAGCAGGGATCGGCCCAGGTTCGTGTGGATGACCACACCGGTGGCGTTGATGACCCGGCGGAAATGATAGGCAGCCCGGCGGGAAAGCTCCATTTCCACGTGCAGAAAGATGGCTTCGGGCGTGAACCAGTCGAGGGACACCGCGGCGGGTTCCAGGGCGTCTATCTTTTCACGCAACTCCGCCAGGACCGTCCGGACGGCCTCAACCAGGGTATGCCTCGTATGGGCCTTCAGGAGCCGCTTGAATCTCTCACCCTTGAGCAGTTCGTCCACCTTGGGAATTCTTTTGAACAGGTCTTTCTTGTTCAGGCTCATCCTTTCTTCTCCGGCAGGATGTTGGGCTTGGAGGGCATGAGGACCGTCTTCACGATCTTCAGGAAATTCATGCGAAGGAAGTGGGTCGGCCACTCCAACTCCTTCTTGAAGCAGACGGTGGAGATATTGAGAGAGGCCATCTTGTCCTTCAAGTCATACAGGGTTCCCTGCCCCGCGTTCTCCCGGTCCTCGGCCACGAGGGCGTCGATCCGTTTCATCATGGCCACGGCCGCTCGGATCCGCTCGTCCGTTTCGTCCGCGATCCTCGCGTCGATCAGACCGAATTCCTTCTTCAACCGGTTCATGCGCAGCCCCGCCTCGTAGGTGCTGTAGACAATCTCGGACCGGTTCATCCACTTGGTCTCGTAGTTTAAGATATACTGCCAGCTCGGAGACAGCATGGCCTGCCGGTGTTCCTCCACCGTTCGATAGAAGAATGTGTAGCCAAATTTCTCAGGGTTCTCGAAGACCTCGCTGCCCGGGTCGAGAAAGGGCGCCAGGGGGGAGATAAAGGGGAAGAGACGTCGCGTCTTTCCAAACCGCTCGAGAAGCTCCCGCGAATAGTCCACCGTATCCAGGACGGACTGGAAGGTTTGGTAGGGAAGTCCCGTCATGAAGAAGAGGTCGAAGCGCTTACAGCCCAGCTCCAGGGCGTCCGCAATCATCCGCTCCAGGTCGTCGTTGTCGTAATACCTGCCGAAGGCGTGCCGGACCTTCTCGTCGTGGGACTCGGGGGAGATCTCGAAGTTGAAGTTCTCCACGCTGTCGGCGATCATGGCAATCTGGTCCCTGCGCGGCGGCTTGAAGAATTCGAAGGCCACGTGGTTAGGAATCCGGCGCGTCTTGAGCTTCCGCAGGAGGGTCTCGCCGTATGCCTTCCCCGCCTGGAAGATGTCCCCGATAATCATCACGGGGGCCTTGAGGTGGTCGCAGACCCGGAAGATGTCCTCTGCCAGGAGCTCGGGATCCCGGTAGGCGGGACGCTTGCGGTTGGCGTAACGGGCGAATCCGTAGGCGGAGCCCCCGCAGGTGCGGCAGTTGTAGGAGCATCCCCGGCAGGTGAAAACGGCCGTCACGGGATACTCGAGCCAGTTGGTGAAGGGGACGTAGCCAGTCATATCCCGATACTTCACGACCTTTCTCATGATGTGGCCGTAGTCGATAGAGATATGGTTCATGGTATCGGGCACGTAGCTCAAAGGGTTGACCCGTGTTTCGCCATCCTTCCGCCAAGTGACATTGGGGATGCCGTCGGGAGAGCGGTTTTCCCGGATGGCCCCGAGGAGCCGAACCATGGGCTCCTCCGTGGAGTCTCCGCGCACCACGTAATCGATGAAAGGATAGTTGGTGATCAGGTCCTCGTGGTAGTAGGTGGAGGAAAGCCCGCCGAAGAGGACCGGGGTGTCGGGATGATACCGCTTCGCGATCTCCGCCAGCGCGAGGCTCCCCTGCACGTGGGGCATCCAGTGCAGGTCGAAGCCGAACGCGCGGGGATTCAGTTTTTTTATCAGGGCCTCCGCGTCGAAATCGGGATTTTTTATCATCTTCAAGGCCACGTTGATGATGCGCACCCGGAAGCCCTTCCGCTCCAGGTATTCCGACAGGCTGGCAAACCCGATGGGATACATCTCGAAGATGGGCGTGGAGGGCACCACGTCGCTGATGGGGCCGTGCATGATGGGCAGCTTCCGGAAGTCGTAAATGGAAGGCGCGTGGATGAGGATCAGGTCGTCTTGTCTCTTCATGGTTCGGTTCCTTTTAAACTTGGGACACTATTAACACAGGGACGGAAGGTGGTTCAAGCCCGGGGCGGCCCCGCCTTGTCATCTCCCCCTTCACGGGTATAATGAAACAAAAAAGGAGGAGATTCATGGCCACCACGGAAAAGATCCACATCATCCAGGCGAACACGCCCGAGGAGCTGGAAAAGGCCTACAACGAGTGGACGAAGAAACACCTTCGCAAGGTGGGAGTGGAGGTCATCGAGCGGCAGTATCTCCAGACCGACACGGGATACCAGGTCGCCATATTCTACAAGGAGGTCATCCTTTAGAGCCGGCGCCGCGGCGCCGGCTACTGGCTCATCGAGGCAAGGAACTCCTTATTGTTTTTCGTTCCCTTCATCTTGTCCAGCAGGAATTCCATGGCATCTACCGTGCCCATGGGCTGGAGAACCTTTCTCAAAATCCAGATGCGGTTTAGATCTTCCTGATCGATGAGAAGCTCCTCCTTCCGCGTTCCGGACTTGGCGATGTCCATGGTGGGGAAGACCCGTTTCTCCATCAGTTTCCGGTCCAGGTGAAGCTCCATGTTTCCCGTTCCCTTGAACTCCTCGAAGATGACCTCGTCCATGCGGCTCCCCGTGTCGATGAGGGCGGTGGCGAGGATGGTCAGGCTTCCGCCTCCCTCGATGTTCCGCGCGGCCCCGAAAAACCGTTTGGGCTTATGCAGGGCGTTGGAATCAACGCCGCCGGATAGGACCTTCCCGCTGGGGGGCACGACCGTGTTGTAGGCGCGCGCCAGGCGGGTGATACTGTCCAGAAGGATGACCACGTCCCGCTGGTGCTCCACCAGGCGCTTGGCCTTTTCTATCACGATCTCGGCCACCTGGACGTGGCGCTGGGCCGGCTCGTCGAAGGTGGAACTCACCACCTCCCCGTCCACGGAGCGTTCCATGTCCGTGACCTCCTCGGGACGCTCGTCGATGAGAAGGACAATAAGCTCCACATCTGGATGATTGTGTTTCAGCCCCTTGGAGATGGCCTGCAACAGCATGGTTTTCCCCGTCCTCGGGGGCGCCACGATGAGACCGCGCTGCCCCTTCCCGATGGGGGTGAGCATATCCATGATCCTGAGGCTGTAGTTTTCCGGCTCGGACTCGATCTCCAGCTTGAACCGCTCGTTTGGATAGAGAGGCGTCAGGTTGTCGAAGAGGATCTTCTCCTTCGCCACCGAGGGGTCGTCGTAATTGATGGATTCCACCTTAAGCAAGGCGAAATACCGTTCCGAGTCCTTGGGCGGGCGGATCTGACCGTAGATGATGTCTCCCGTCCTCAGGCCGAACCGCCTTATCTGTGAGGGGGAGACGTAGATGTCGTCGGGCCCCGGGAAGTAATTGGCATTGGGCGCCCGGAGGAACCCGAACCCGTCCGGAAGGGTCTCCAGGACGCCGTCCGCGTAGATGAGCCCGTTCTGTTCGCTCCTCGCCTGGAGAATCGAGAAGATGAGCTCCTGCCTCCCCATCGAGGCCGGATCCTCGATTCCAAGATCCTTCGCAATTCCGAGGAGTTCGTTGATGGGTTTCTGTTTCAGTTCCGTGAGATTCATGCCTTTTTCTCTTCCTCCTTTTTCAGACTTTCAAGTATCACTTTCGCCTTCCGGCGAAGTGCTTCGAGCGTCCCATCGTTGGCAATAAGGATATCCGCCCGTTTTTTCTTTTCACTGAGGGGCATCTGACAGGCGAGTCGCCGCCGCGCCTCTTCGAGGGTGATGCCTATCCGCTTTGCCGCCCTTGCCACCGCTGTTTCCGTGTCCCCCGGAGTAACCAGGACGAGGTGATCGACCATCTTATCGAAGCCCGCCTCGATGAGAAGGGGCGCGTCGATGACCACGATGGCTTTCCGGTCGTTTTTTCCTATTTCCGCGATGCGCCGCTTTATCCACCCGTGAACGAGGGGATGGATGAGCCTGTTGATCTTCTCGACCTTTTCCGGGTCGGCGAAGATGATTTGTGCCAGTTTTTTTCTATCTATCTCTCCCTCGTCGTCTAAAACCCCTTCACCGAACGCATCGGCCACGGCCCGGTGGCCCGCTTTCCCCTTTCTCAGGAGGGTCTTGGCTACCCTGTCCGCGTCGATCACGTGCGCGCCACCTTCCGAAAAGACCCTGGCCACTTCGCTCTTTCCGCTTCCGATCGATCCTGTAATGCCCACGATTTTCATTGAATACTTCGGGCAGATCAGATATCGATATTCTGCGCCAGGAGGGCGTTTTGCTCGATGAAGCGTTTCCTCTGATCCACGCTGTCACCCATCAGAATGGTGAAGATCTCGTCTGCCTCCACCGCGTCTTCAATCTTGACTTGAAGGAGCTTACGCTTCTCGGGATTCATGGTGGTTTCCCACAACTGGTCGGGATTCATCTCGCCCAGGCCCTTATAGCGCTGGATGCTGTACATCCCCTGCTGGGCCTTCAAGATCTCGCTCAACAGGTCGTTCCTGTTTTCCACCATGAATTCCTTTTTGTCACCGATGACCTTGAAGGGAGGATCCTCCAATTCCTTTATTTCCTGGTGGAGGCTGAAGAGGCTTCGATACTTAGGTCTGTTGATGAATTCCCATGATATGTTGAAGGGCATGACGTCCCCGTTCCGCACGATGGAAAGGGGAAGTTCGTACATCCCGTGTTCCTCATCATACGAAACTTCCGGGAAAGATGCAAGGGCAAGGTTTCCGCTTATCGCCTTTGCAAGGGATTCCACCGCTTCCTTGTCCTGGAAGAAGTCTTTCTTCGGCTGGACGGGAAACCTCAGGAGGGTATCGATCAGGGCGTCGGGCAGTTGCCGACGGCGAAAGAGATCCATGATCTCGTTGAAGCGGCTTATTTGCTTCAGGATGTAGCGCAGACGGTCTTTCCGGAACCGCTTCCCGGAGGAGACAGCCACGACCTCGTAGTTTTTGACGGCCTCGGAGATGAGAAAGTCGTTCAGCTCCCCGTCGTCCGAGAAGTAGGCGATCATCTTTCCCCGCTTGACCCGGTACAGGGGAGGCTGGGCAATGTAGAGGTGACCATGCTCGACGATCTCGGGCATCTGGCGGTAGAAGAAGGTGAGGATGAGGGTCCGTATGTGGGATCCGTCCACGTCCGCGTCCGTCATTATGATAATCTTGTTGTAGCGAAGCTTTTCTATTTTGAAATCGCTTTCCCCTATCCCCGTGCCCAGGGCGGAGATGATGGTCTTGATCTCCTCGTTTGACAGCATCTTGTCGAGGCGCGCCTTCTCCACGTTAAGAATTTTTCCCTTGAGGGGCAAGATGGCCTGGGTCCGCTTCTCCCGGCCCTGCTTAGCGGAGCCGCCCGCCGAGTCGCCCTCCACCAGGTAGAGTTCCGCCTGAACCGGGTCTTTCGTCTGGCAGTCCGCCAGCTTTCCGGGAAGGGAAGCGGAATCGAGCGCCCCCTTCCGCCGGGTCAGTTCCCGCGCCTTCCGCGCGGCGTCTCGCGCGCGGGCGGAACTGATTACTTTCTGGATAATCTGTTTGGCGACGGAGGGATTCTCCTCCCAGTAAGTACTGAGATTCTCGTTTACAAAGCTTTCCACATACCCCTTTACCTCACTGTTGCCAAGCTTTGTCTTCGTCTGCCCCTCGAACTGGGGCTCCGGAACCTTCACACTGACTACACCTGCCAGACCCTCCCGCACATCGTCGCCGGAGAGAGAAACCTTGAGGTTCTTGGTCAGTCCCATCTTTTCAGCGTAGCTGTTGATGGTCCGTGTCAGGGACGTTTTGAAGCCGGACAGGTGCGTGCCGCCCTCGTGGGTGTTTATATTGTTGGCGAAGGAAAAGAGGTTTTCAGAGTAGCCGTCGTTATACTGAAAAGCCACCTCGATTTGAACGCCATTCTTCTCTCCCGAGAAGTAGATGGGTTTCTTGTGGAGGCAATTCTTGTTCCGGTTGAGATATTCCACGAAGGAGGCAATGCCCCCCTTGTAGTAGTATTCCTGCTGCTTTCCCGTCCGCTCATCGGACAAGGTAACCCGTAGACCCTTGTTTAGGAAGGCGAGTTCCCGAAGCCTTTGAGCCAGCACGTCGAAGCTGAAGGTGATGTCCCCAAAGATCTCCGGATCGGGCCGAAATATGACAAGGGTGCCGTTTTTGCGCGTCTTTCCGACAATCTCCAGTTCCGTAACGGGGCGACCCCGTTCATAACGCTGGTGGTAGACTTTTCCGTCCCTTTTAATCTCCAATTCCACGAATTCTGAAAGGGCGTTAACGACAGAAAGGCCCACGCCGTGCAACCCCCCTGAAACCTTGTAGCTTTTCCGGTCGAACTTCCCCCCCGCGTGTAGCTTTGTCATAACCACCTGCGCAGCGGGAATCTTTTGCTCCGGGTGAATATCCACGGGAATCCCACGGCCGTCGTCCTTGACCTGCACACTGTTGTCCATCAGAAGGGTGACATCGATACGTGTGCAGTAACCGGCCAATGCCTCGTCAATACTGTTGTCTACGATCTCGAAGGCGAGGTGGTGGAGCCCCTCCGTTCCGGTGTTGCCTATATACATGGCAGGACGTTTTCGGACGGCCTCCAGCCCCTCCAGCACCCGGATATTTTTCGCGCCGTAATCTATGGCTTCCATTTCACTCATCCTCTTCTTCCTCAACTCTCATAGGCATGATCAGATAAAAAACCTCCTCGTTTCCCTTTCCCCTGAAGATACCAGGATTATCTTCATCCAGGAGTTCGATCTCAACCTCCTCTTCCTCAATGGCGCCAAGGATATCCAGGCAATACTTGTAATTGAAGGCGAAGGTGATGGGGTCACCCTCGTAGGATGTCTCGATGATTTCCTGGGCGATACCCGTGTCGGCGTCGCCCATTTTTAATATAAGGCCGTCTTCGCGGAAGGCAAACCTCGTTCCCTCATCGATATCGTTCGCAATCCTCGACACGCGCCGAAGACCAGTGATAAGATCCCACCGATTTATATGTATTAGACGGCCCCGGGTCTTAGGGATGACCTGCTGGTAGTCCGGATAATCGCCTTCCATCAGGCGGATAATCATTCCCACATTTTCCATGCGGAAGTAAGCATTCTTTTCATGCACGTCGAATCCCACCAGGCTAACCTTCGCGTCGTTTAGAATACGCTTCAGTTCCATCATGCCCCGTTTGGGAATCATGATGGCGTCTTCGAGCGCGAGGTCTTTCAGGACGGAAAGGTCCATCTGAACCAGACGGTGACCATCCGTCGCGACAACGCGTGTCGCTTCCTCTTCCGGCAGTCTTTTCATAAAGATACAGTTCAAGTTGTAACGCGTTTCCTCATTGGCCGCGGCAAAAAGGGTCTTTTCCAAAATAGAGAGGATAACTTCCGAGGGCAGCGTGTTCGAAAAGGTCTCCGGGAAATCGGGAACTTTAGGAAATGTGTTTGCCTCTAAATAGGGAAGGTTGAAACGGGATTTTTCACACGTGATGTTGCACCACCCCTCTTTATCCCCTGTCGCGATATGAATTTCCTTCTCCGGCAGTTCGTGGACGATAGAAAAAAGTTTTTTTGTGGGAAGGAGTATGGCCCCAGGTTCTTCCACCTGGGCCTTCGAATCTATAACAAGCCCCACGTTCAAGTCTGTGGAAAAAAACCTGAGTTTTTTTCCATCCGTAATCTCCATAAGAAAATTGGAAAGCACGGGCATGGTACTCTTTTTGTCGGAGACACTCTGAAGGTAGTTCAATACCTTGAGGAAAACTGGTTGCTGGATCCTTATATCCACGATGTCCTCCCTGTCTTTATATTTTTGTTTTTAACTTTATATAAATGAGGAATCATAATAAGTCGCGTTGAAATGTTTATAACCTTGAGAAAAAGCGACCAATCACGCGATACGGCGAAAAATTTTGTGGATTCCCCTGGGGAAGTTCTGTGTATGAATGTGCAAAAAAAGCAGTTGTTTTCCTTCTGAAACGCATCTTTGAGGTTGTTCACATGGTTCCCCATCTTATCCACATGGTTATGAATAGATTTTCGACTTTATCTCCTCGATGGCCTGCGTGAGATAAGTATCATTTTCCAGTTGTTTTTCAATCTTGTTGATGGCGTGAATGACGGTGGAGTGATCCTTGCCGCCAAATTTTTCCCCAATGTCGGCCAGGGAAACTTTACATAGATTTCTGGAGAGATACATGGCTATCTGTCTTGGGATAACGAGGGATTTGGAGCGGCGTTTCGACTTGATATCTGTGATCCGGATTCCGAAATGCTCGCAGACGACCTTCTGGATATCCTCTACGATGACTGGTTTGTCCGTGTCCTTGATGATGCCGCGAAGCGCCTCTTTGGCGAAGGAAACAGTGATGGGTTGTCCCGTCAGGGAGGCGAAGGCGCCGAGGCGCGTGAGCATCCCTTCCAGATCCCGGATGTTGGACGAGGACTTGGAAGCCAGAAACATGGCAACGTCATCGGGAAGGTGTATATTTTCCCTTTCGCTTTTCTTCTTCAAAATGGCCACCTTTGTCTCAATGTCCGGGGGCTGGATGTCCGCGATGAGTCCCCATTCGAAACGGGAGCGCAAGCGTTCTTCCAGATCTTTGATATCTTTTGGAAAGCGGTCACTTGTGACGACGATCTGCTTTTTAGCCACGTACAAGGCGTTGAAGGTGTGGAAAAATTCTGCCTGAGTGCGTTCTTTTCCGGCGATGAACTGAATGTCGTCGATCATTAGGATATCGGCGTTCTGAAATTTCCTCCGGAATTCCAGCATACGATCGTATCTAATAGCGTTGACCACTTCGTTGGTGAAGTCATCCCCGTTCACAAAGGATATATTGGCTTGGGAAGAAACAAGGCCTTTTCCAATAGCGTAGTTTCCAATAGCGTTCAAGAGATGGGTCTTTCCAAGACCCACACCGCCGTAGATAAACAGAGGGTTGTAGGTGTGACCAGGATTGGACGCCACCGCGAGGCAGGCCGCGTGGGCGAACTGGTTACTGTCTCCTACGACGAAAGTATCGAAGGTATATGCGGGATTAAAGAGAGGGGGATCACTTGAGGCCCTTGGGTTGACTGCCTGGGATTCATCTAGCTTCAACGTGGGGGGCGCAGCTTGTGTCTCGTTGTCGTCAATGACGATGCGGATTTTTAAATTGTCCGTGCGCAGAAACCTGGAAGCGCAGGATTGAATGGTTTGCCGGTAATGGTCGTTGATCCACTCGCCGAAAAATTTGTTGGGTGCGCTCAGGACGAGGATGTTTCCAGTGTAATCCTTGAAATTTAGAGGTTCTATCCAGGTCCTGTAGGCGCTTTCGTCGCCTATCTCTTCTTTGATAATCTGTTTAATAGGGATTAAATTTTCGTCCATAGGATTCTTGGAGTCATGTCCAGATTGGTTGTGGGCAAAAAACGCTTGTATTTATGGAAATTAACATACTTATCAACAATTGTGGATAACTCTTCCACCTTTTATTGGGTATTCCTTCTCTCTTGAAGGCGCCAAGGATGGTCAACTATAAACAATTGGAACGAAAAATTCAAGGTATAAAAATTTGCGGCAGCCCTACTCAAACTCTTCACCCGGTTCCGTAGACAGGATTTCATGGACGGCTTCATTGAGGGGGAGACCCTTGTAGAGGATTCGATACATGGCGGTGATGACTGGGGCCCGAACACCCAATTTTTGCGTGAGCTGGTAGGCGCTCTTCGTGTTGACGACCCCCTCCGCCACCATGCGCATGTCTCGTGTGATCTCCTCTATCTTAAGCCCTTGTCCAAGCTTGAGCCCCACGTTCCGGTTGCGGCTCAGATTCCCCGTGCAGGTCAGCACGAGATCCCCAATTCCGGAGAGGCCGAGGAAGGTGGCGGGGTCTGCTCCCATCTTTTTGCCGATGCGGGAGATCTCCGCCAGGCCGCGCGTGATCAGGGCCGCCCGCGCGTTGGTTCCCATCTCCATCCCATCCGCCACACCGACGGCGATGGCCATGATATTCTTCAGTGCCCCGCCTATCTGGACGCCGATGGGGTCCGTGTGAGTATAGGCGCGGAAGTGCGGAGCAGTGAAGACATTCTGGAAGTATCGCGCTGTTTCCATGTTTCTGGATGCCACGGTGACGGCCGTAAACTTCAACTGGGCCACCTCCCGCGCGAAGCTCGGCCCGGAGAGACAGGCAATGCGCGCGTGAAAAGAAGGGGGAAACACCTCCTCCAGGATCTGGGTCATCACCTTGTGGGTATTGTCCTCGATACCCTTGGCCGCGCTGGCGATATAGGCCTCGCCGGAGATGTGTCGGGCGGCTTCTTCGGTTATCTTTCGGAAAAAGTGGGAGGGAACGACCATGACGAGGGTCTCGATTCCGTCGAGAACAGCGGCCATGTCGTTGGATGCAGTGACATGGCCGGGGAGGGTGATTCCCGGCAGGAAGAGGGGGTTCTCGTGTCGCGTGTTGATGCCTTCGGCCACCTCCGGCTCGTAGACCCACATGCGGACGGGATAGCCCTTTACTGAGAGGTGGTAGGCGATGGCGGTTCCCCAGCTCCCCCCGCCGATGACGGCGATGGGGTGCTCGGCGCTACCTTTCGACGAGTTTGGTGATGGCGGCAACGTGTTCCCCCTCCTCGATGTTGATGAGCCGGACGCCCTGCGTGTTCCTTCCTATCACCGGCACGTCGGAGACGGAAAGCCGTATGAGTTTCCCGGAACTGGTGATGAGGACCACCCCATCCTCCTCTTCTACCTTGAGGACGCCCGCCGGGTAGCCGACCTTCGGCGTGACCTTGAGGTTGATGACCCCGCTTCCGCCCCGGGCCTGGTTCCGGTATTCGCTGAAGGGACTGCGCTTCCCGTAGCCCCGCTCCGTGACGGTCAAAAGGGTGGCCCCTTCCTGGACGATGTCCATTCCGATGACATAATCGTCGTTACGGAGGCGAATGGCCCGGACGCCGGTGGCCGTCCGCCCCATGGAACGGATATCGTTCACGGAGAAGCGGATGGCCTTGCCCCCGTGGCTGCAGATGATGACGTCCTGGTCGTCCCGGACACCCAGGACCTTGACGAGACTGTCGTCGGGGCGGATCTTGAGGGCCAGGATTCCGCCGCTGTGGATATGGCGGTAGGCGGCCAGAGGCGTCTTCTTCACGATGCCGTTTTGGGTGATGAAGAGGACGTGGGGATAGGACTCGAAGTCACGCAGCGAGAAGGCCGTGGCGACCTTCTCTCCCTTCTTCAGGTTGACGAGGTTCACGATGGAACGGCCCCGTGAGGCCGGCCCCACGTAGGGAAGCTCGTGAACCTTTAAGGCGTAAACCCTGCCCTGGTCTGTGAAGAAGAGGAGATAGTCGTGGGTGGAGGCGGTGAAGATCTGGGTGACGAAGTCCTCGTCCTTGATGTTCATCCCTATGCGCCCCTTCCCGCCCCGGTTCTGGCTGCGGTAGAGGCGGGGGGAGACCCGCTTGATGTAGCCCCGGTAGGAGATGGTGACGAGCATGTCCTCCTCGGCGATGATATCCTCGATGCCGATTTCGCCCTGGGCCTCGATGATCTCGGTGCGCCGGGGGTCCTGGACCAGTTCCTCCACCTGCTCCAGTTCCTCGATGATGATTCCCCGTCTAAGGGCCTCGTTGGCCAGGATCTCCTCCAGGCGGGCGATGGTCTGGATGATCTCTTTGTATTCCGCCAGGATCTTTTCTCGCTCCAGGCCGGTTAGGCGTTGCAGCCTCATGTCTAGGATGGCCTGGGCCTGGACCTCCGAGAGTTCGAACCGTTCCATCAACCCCTTTTTCGCCTCCGCGGGAAGGCGGGAGGCGCGGATGAGGGCAATGGCCTCGTCCAGGTTGTCGAGGATGATCTTGAAACCTTCCAGGATATGGGCCCGCGCCCGCGCCTTTCGCAGCTCGAACTGGCTTCGGCGGACGATGACCTCGAGGCGAAAGTGGATGAAGAGGTCGATGAGCTGTTTGAGGTTGAAGATCTTGGGCTGGTTGTTGAGGACCGCCAGGAGGATGATGCCGAAGGAGGTCTGAAGCTGGGTGTGCTTGAAGAGCTGGTTCAGGATGATCTCGGGGGTCTCACCCCGCTTCAGCTCGATGACGATGCGGATGCCCTCCCGGTCCGTCTCATCCCGGATGTCACTGATGCCCTCGATGGTCTTGTTTTGGACGAGGCGGGCGATGCGCTCCACGATCCGGCTCTTGTTGGTCTGGTAGGGGATCTCCGTGACGATGATGCGCTCCCGGTCGGAGCTCTTCACCTTCTCGATGTGGGTGCGCGCCCGCATCTGGATGATGCCGCGTCCCGTTTTGTAGGCGGAAAGGATGCCCTCGCGCCCGAGGATGAAGCCCGCCGTGGGGAAGTCGGGGCCGGGGATGTATTCGATGAGCTCCTCGAAGGAGAGGTCGGGGTTTTTGATGACGGCCTTGATGCCGTTGATGAGCTCGTTGAGATTATGGGGCGGGATGTTGGTGGACATGCCCACCGCGATCCCCGAGGCGCCGTTGGCGAGCAGGGTCGGGATTCGCGTGGGCAGGAGCATGGGCTCGGTGAGCGTC
>JALSPC010000142.1 GCA_026986155.1 bacterium | reverse complement strand
GGCCAGGATGCTGTCCAACCCTCCCGAAAACAGACAAATCGACTTGATTTGTTCCATAAGCAATGAAAAAAGCTAAACACTTCCATGTTTAGCTTCCCCAGCCTCCTTTTTAGAATCTTTTACCAGAGTTTAACGGGAAATACAATCAGCGTCTCAGGGCTTCTCCCCCTGATTCGAGGCAGGAACCGTCGGGGGGTTTTGGCCCAGGAGGGACAAGATGTAGCCGCGCGCCTTCTTTCCCAGTCCCGTGGAACTTCCCAGGTACCAACCTCCCCCGGCTATCAAGAGGAGAGCTAAAATCATCACCAGCCATAAAGGGAAACGATGTTTTCGCGTTCCCGAGGGAGCGGGGGATTTGAATTCCTGGGTTCCGGGAATCAGCCATGTCTTCGCTGTGTCCCGGGCGCCAAGGACGGCAAGGGTAATAGAGATGTTGTCTTTACCTCCCGCGTCATTGGCCGCGGCCACCAGACGCTGGATAGCCTCTTTTGGCGGATTTTCCAGGAGCAGCTTTTGCATGGTTTCTTCGGAGATCTCGCCATACAGACCGTCGGAGCAGAGAAGGATCTGGTCTCCGGGCTTCAGGGTCTCCCGGGAATAATCAAATTTCTGTTTCGGGGTGACCCCGAGGGCGTTGATGATAACGTGCCGCTTGGGATGGGTCTCGGCCTCTTCCTCCGACAGAATCCCCTCCTTGACCATCTTGCCCACAAGGGTATGATCTTCAGTCATGCGGTAAAGGCTTCCGCCTCGGAGGAGATAGGCGCGGCTGTCACCCACCTGGAGGAGATGGATCTCCGGGAAACGGATGATAGCCGCCGTCAGGGTGGTGGCCATTCCCTTGCACTCGGGATGATGGGCGACATAATCTCGGATGTTTTGGTTGGCTTTCTGCGCCACGCTGCTGAAAAAGGCCGCCGGATCGAGATTCTTGGCCCTTTCGAATTCCTGTTGTAGGGTCTGAACCGCCGAGCGGCTGGCGACCTCCCCGCACATGTTTCCCCCCACGCCGTCCGCAACCACCATGAGGAGTGTGTCCCCCTTGTTGAAGACAGCGCAGGCATCCTGGTTGTTCTTTCTTTTTCGGCCTGTGTCCGTGATGGAAAAGGCTTGAATCCGCTGGGTCATCACGTCGATGGGCGTCTAAAGGAGCTTGAACTTGATGGTCGTCTGACCGATCTCGATCAGGTCCCCGTCGTTGAGTTCTGCGCGTTCAATGGCCTGACCGTTCAGCCGGGTTCCCGTGTCCGTGTCCAGGTCTGTCAGGTAAAAATCATCGTCACGTTTGCGGATGCTCACGTGAATGCGGGCCAAGGTCTCGTCGTTGAGCCGGATATCCGCCGCGTCACCCTTTCCGATGATAAGTTGTCCCATGTCCATCGGCAGGTGAAATTCCTTCCATTGATCCGGGCCCTCCACAATGACAAGCCATCCCAAAAACGCCCCGACAGGCTCTAGTCCCTCGGAGAAAACCTGGGTTTTCTCCATAGGCTCGTCGAGAAAAACAGATGTCTTTTCAGGGCTGGAAAGGTTTTCCGCCACAATCTCCGTCTTTTGGACGGCTGCCTGTTCAAGTTTTCTACCGCAGTCCCTGCACGTCTTAGATCCGTTCGGTATGGTAGCGCCGCAAAATGGACAAATCATCTTCCAAATCCTCCGTTTATATTAGTATTCAAAGGCTCCTTCTACCCCCTCTGATGGGTTGTTTCCTTCAGGATTCGCGCTTTTTTTACCTGTCTTATTCGATCCGTGGGGATGTTCCAGGTCTTTCATCGACTTCTTCAGGGATTTAAAGAAATAGCCGATCCGCTTGTCGATGGTGTACTTCTTGTTTCCATTCTTCTTTTTCTTTCGTGTGGAAGCGCTTTTTTCCGACTGTTCCTTTTTCACAACAGATGTTGTTGGTTTCTCCGGTTGTTTTTCCTTTTTTCGCGGTTTTGTGTGTGTTGCTGCTTTGGATTTCTTGGATTTAGGCTTGGCGGGTTTTTCTGTGGCTTCCTCTTTTCCCTTTTTTATCTCCCCGGAAGGACTCATTTCCACAACCGAGCCTCCCGGGGAAATCTCCTGGGATGGGGGTGGTTCCTTTTTTTCAGGTTTTTTCTCCACCATTTTGGGTTGCGGCGATTCCGAGCCGTTTTTCTCGCCCGCGGAAGAGGAAGGTGATTCAGGCTCTTTTTTTTTCTCTCCCGTGATTCCCGCCTCTTTTTCTATCTCCTCGATGACGGGCGTTGCGTCTTCATCCCCGCTATTCTTTTTATTCTCGGGGGTTTCGTCCGGAGCGACCGCCGCCGCGACAGGCGCATTTCTTTCGAGGGCCGGCGCCTTCACCACCGGGATGATGGACTGTTTTCTGTTCATCATCCAGTAGGTAAAAATGATCACGCACGCCCCGAATAGAAGAATCCCGACGATAATCCAGACAAGCGTGGGAACCTTTTTGCCTCCCGTCAGGGAGGAGGCGGCTATGGCGAGTTGTTTTTTCTTTGGGCTTATGGAGGCTTTGCGCGGCTTTGGGGGCTTTTGAGGCATTGGCTTCTTTTCCGCGCCTTGGGCCCAGGCATCCAAGGCCCGCGCCGCCTCTTTTGCCGTCTGATACCGCTTGGCCGGGTCTTTCTCGAGGAACTTCAGGATGACGACGGCCAGGGGTTTGGGGATATCCTTCTTGATGTTCTTGGGATCGGGAGGCGGTGTCTCCGTGTGGGCCTTCATGATTTCGTAATCGGAATTTCCGAAGAAGGGGAGCTTTCCCGTCACCATCTGGAACAGGGTAACCCCCATGGCATACAAGTCGCTGCGGGCGTCCACCCCTTTTCCCCGGATCTGTTCGGGAGACATATACCACAAGGTCCCCAGGCGGACACCGGCCCGTGTATGCCCCTGCTCCGTGGTGGCCTTCGCGATGCCAAAATCGGTAACCTTGACATGGCCGTCGGAGGTAATCATGATGTTGCCGGGTTTCAGATCCCGGTGAATGACTCCCTTGGAATGCATGAAGGCGAGCGCGTCCAGAACCTGCCGGGTAATCCGCACAGCCTCCGTGTAGGGAAGGGCCCCGCGCTCCTGGATAATTTCATCCAGGGTGCGTCCTTCGACGAACTCCATGACCAGCAGCAGCCGTCCCTTGTATTCAATGAGGTTGTGGACGTTTACCACGTTGGGGTGGTTCAGCCGGGCCTGGATCTTGGCCTCGCGGATGAACCGGGCGCGCATCTCCTCGTTGGAAGCCAAGTCCGGCGACAGATCCTTGATGGCGACCGGCTGCTCAAGCCGGACATGGATGCCCTCGTAGACGACCCCCATGCCGCCGGCGCCAATCTTTTTGAGGATCTTGTAGTCCCCGACAACGGTTCCTAAGAGTGACACACCGCTCCTTTCCCGTGAGGCATTTTACCCGTCATTCCGATTTCTTGTAGACAAAGGTAGCCATCTTGCCCTTGCCGATGATGATGATGTCTCCCGGGTTCAGGACCTCGGATTTAATCTGGTGTCCCATTGTGTTGAGGAAGGTGCCGTTGGCGGACGCGAGATCCTTGACCACGATGTTGCCTCCCTCTTCTCCCACCCAAGCGTGCTCGCGGGAAACGTGGGGGTTGTCGATGACGATGTCACACTTGGCGGGATCGCGCCCAATCTTCAGACCTTCCTTGGAGATGACAAATGTCTTTCCCTCCAGGGGACCGTCTTCTCCCATAAGGATACCGAGAGAGGCCGGGGCTGGGGCCTCCCGGGGAATTTCTACCCGCGTGGCCTCCTGGGCAACCTGCGCCACGGGCTCCGCGGCCGCTTCAACGGGTTTTTCCTTTCCGCCCTTTTTCACGACGATGAGGATAATGATAAGGATGATGAGAATGATCACGCCGATTCCCACGTAAAGCGCGATCTTCTTCCATGAAACCGGACATTCGCCCCTAGTAATCTTTTCCTGGGTCAACCTCTGCAGTTTGAGCACGTCAGGCTGATTGGGCATCAGCTTGAGAACCGCGGCACAATGCTTCATGACTGTGTCGCACTCCTGATTTTTATAGGCCATCAGGGCCTCGGCCCAAACCTTGTTGAAGAGACTCGGCACACCCGTTTTGATTCCCGCGCGGGCGATAAATTCCTTGACTGTGTTGATGGGAACCAGAAAGTTGAATCCCTGGATCTGCTGGACCCCGGACGGGGTCTTTTCGATACTCGCCAGGGTGGACATGCCGATAACCTGTCCCCGAGCGTTGAAGGCGGGACCGCCGCTGTTGCCGTGGGCGATGGGTGTGTCGGTCTGGATGAGTGAGGCGCCTGTCGCTGTCAGCTTCTTTCCGGAAATGTGTCCCACCGTCACGGTGCAGTCCAGGATGTTCTTGAGACTCTTTTGGAGCATGGCGTGGGTAAGAACCACCCCCGGATAACCGGCCGCGTAGACGACCTCTCCAAGCTGAACGCTACTCGAGTCTCCGAGGGCGACGGTGGGCAGGTCCTTCGCCTCGATCTTGATGATGGCGATGTCCTTCCCCGCTTCAGATTCATAATGAAAACCCGGTATGTCCAGCTTGCCGGGGTAGGGGCCCATGGGCGGGCTGTAATCTTTAACCTCCGCGGGAAACTTTTCCCTGTTGGAGAGAAAGACCATCAGATCCTTTTTAATTTTAACAACCGTTTTGGGCTTCAATATGGTGTAGAGCTGGATGATCGCCTTTTTGATACTGGCCGGATCCCGCTTGACCTTGCCGGACTGGATCAAATTCGGGATGAAATGTTTCTGGATAACCTGCATCAGGAACATCCGTTCCAGCTGATTGTCGTTCTTTTCGTAGTAGAACTGGACCACGTGGCCGTTGGTGCAGATGTAACCGTTTGGGTTGATGATAAACCCGGAGCCTGTGGACATCATCCCGACATCCTTGAATGTTTTCACGCCGCTTTTTGTGTTGATCTGGACGATGCCCGCAATTCGGGAAATGATGAAAACCACCGCCGGCTTGACGCGCAGGAGCATCATCTTTCCCCCTTCCTCGGCGCCCCTTGCGTTGTGGACGAAAAGAAGCGGCGCCGTTAGGAAGAAAATAGCTGAAACCACAATAAGAATGGACTCTTTCACCTTGCCTTTACATCCATCGAAAAAAGACATCTTTTCCTCCTTTCAAACCATTGTTGGAGTGTAACATAACAAACCAATACGCGCTAACCATTTATTTATCTTAAAACAGTGGAAAATGTCAATGGAACGACTCAAATGAACCTTTAGATTCAAAAAAACCGTTGGTTTAAAACACCCAGCGCTTCTAATCTCGGACCAATTAATTCAATTTCGATCTCCGTTGGGGATCTTTCTCAATGGAAAAAAGGGGCAAGAAGCGCTTCGAGCGTCACTCTTTCGGCCTCGTCAGGCTGGAACAAGGGAGAACGGGGAAGACCTCCTCCATATCCCATCATATCCATGGCCATTTTCAATCCCCCGATCCCCAGTTTCGACGTGACCCATCGGGACAATGGAGCAATCGCATTCTGCAGATCCCTTGCCCCGGCAAAGTCACCCGCGTCAAATTTGTCTTTCAAGGCCACGCACACATCCGGAATCAAATTCGCCACGGCTAGGATTCCCCCCGCCGCTCCCATGCAAAGCGCGGGGTAAAAAACCGGAGCTGACCCCACGAAGACCGCAAAATCGTCCGGCGTTGACCTCACGATCTCCGCGAGCTGCCCGATGTTTCCGGAACTGTCCTTTATCCCGACAATATTGGGATGAGAAGCGACCGATTCAACAAATCCGGCATCAAGGTTGATCCCCGTGAATTGGGGGACATTGTATATCAGAATAGGTATTTCAGCCCCATCCGCCACGGTGAGATAATGACGCTTAAGGGGCTCATATCTCATCATTCCCTTGTAATAGTTCGGCGTGACAATCAACGCGCAATCCGCGCCGATCTTCGCGGCCAGGTTGACCCATCGCACTGTTTCCCGCGTCGATTCCTGTCCCATCCCCGCCATGAATATCTTTTCCTCCGGGATGACATCCCGCGCCGCTTTGAGAACGGATATCTTTTCCGCTTCATTTAGAAAGACCCCTTCACCATTGGAGCCAAGTACGAGATAACCCGCAAGACGGGTCTTGTTGTATTTTTCGAGATTATGCCTCAAGGCATTGATATTAACTTCGTCGTTCCTGAAAGGCGTGGTAATAGGCGGAAGGACACCCTCTAATTTCAAAGGTTTCATTTTGCACGTTCTCCTTATTTTTGTTCCGGAACATCATAGACTTCCGCCCCACGATTCGTCAACTGTTTTTAAGCCGATTGGGCCGGTGGGCCTCCAAGCGGCGCAGAATCTTGTGGTCCAGGGTGGAGAGAGCCAGGCGGGGAATCTCCGCCGAAGACACAAAGCTTCCCTTAGTAAGGTCCCAAGGCGCGTCCTCTTCGCGCACGACGAGGGGGGTCACGGTGATCCGGAAGTGGGTGTAGACGTGCGAAACGTCTTCAAGGATTGCCTCCGCCCCGGCGGCCGAGGATTCGTCTCCCTCCGCGAGAAGAGGAACCCCCCACAGACCGCCCAGCATAACGTTCTCCGGTCGGCGGTGCAGGAAAACGCTATCTCCTTCCCCAAGGATTAATAGCCCATTTCGTTTCACGTGAGGAATACGTTTCTTCTCTTTACGAGTGGGGAAATTCCCTGGACTCCCGGTTCGATAGGCGCGGCAGAAAGGCTGAAACGGGCATTCGTCACAGGAGGGATTCGATGGCGAGCAGCAAAGCGCCCCCAACTCCATCAGGGCCTCGTTCAGTGTGCCAGCCTTTCCCGGTTCGAAGAGGATTTGCAGGTTTTTTTCCACCTCTCCCCGCGTCATTGCCTTTTTTACGGCGAAAAGCCTCGAGGCGACCCGCCGGATGTTCCCGTCCACCGCGATGACATCCTCCCCGAAGGCAATCGAGGCGATCGCCGCCGCCGTGTAGAAACCGATGCCGGGAAGACGCTGGAGGGCGCGGGCCGTCCGGGGCAATCTTCCGCCATACTCCTCCACAACAACGCGGGCTGCCTTATGGAGGTTCCTCGCTCGGCTGTAATACCCCAACCCCTCCCACGCCTTGAGAACCGCGTCCAGAGGGGCTGCGGTCAAGGTGGAAACGTCCGGAAATATTTCCATCCACCGTTTGAAATACCCGATAACAGTGCCAACCTGTGTTTGCTGAAGCATGACCTCCGAAACCCACACATGGTAAGGATTCCGCGGCTCGTTCCGCCATGGCAGGTCCCGCCGGTTGACCTTAAACCATCTCAACAGTTCCGACGCCGCTTCACGGGCCGTCACTTTCCGCTCCTCCTGAAGAAACGGGCGTGTTCCTTTGCCATGCACCGATCCTGGACGACCACCAGGCCGTGTTCTTCCGCCAGGCGAGCCGCTTCATCATCCCGGATCCCCTCCTGCATCCAGACAACCCGGAGATCCCCGCGCGACTCCTTTCGCGCCACGGCCTCCCGGACGTGTTTCATTACCTCTCTCGAGGGTCGGAAGATCACCACGGCATCCAACGTTTTTTCCACCTCCTTCAAGGACGGATACGCCTTCAAGCCATCGATATGCCTCGCATTTGGATTGACGGGTATCACGGCATAGCCCCTTGAGGCCAGGTATCTGGGCACCCGGCCCGCCGCCTTTCCGGAATCCCGGGACATTCCCACCACCGCCAGGACCCGGCACGTCTCCAGGATCCCCTTGAGCTCTTTTTCACTTTCCGTGGAATCCATTTACCCCCCTGATGAAAGATTTTCAATCTGCCCGCCCGGAATGCGAAAATATTTCGCAACAGCGCGCCCTGACTATCTATTCAACGAACTTTTTTCGCATAAATCAAGGGGGATGACCGACATCGAAGCGGAAAAATTGAAACTTATTGAAATATAAGGGTAATTTTATATGGATTTTTGGCACGCATGTTGCATCTATGTGTGTAAGGAGATGCGAATGCAGGGAATTGGAACGGATTTTCAAGAGCTGACCAGCTACACCCGCAAAAACATCGGGGGGCGCGGCTTGGATTGGTCCAGAAAGCCACCCGTGTTCAAGCGATACGAGGCGGAGAGGATTTCCCTGCCGACCCCGGAGATTGAAGGAGGCACGCCCATCTGGCAGGCGATGCAGCGGCGGCGTTCTTTCCGAGATTTTTCCGGGTCTCCCATCTCCCTTAAGACGCTCGCCCAGCTCATCTGGGCAACGCAGGGAGGCACAGCCGTGGCGGGAGACACCCTGTTTCGCACGGTGCCTTCGGCGGGCGGGCTTTTCCCCATTGAGACCTACCTGGTGATCAACCGCGTGGAGGGGCTGGACCCGGGGTTGTATCATCTCTTTCTCCCGGAATGGGAGCTGGAGTATTTGTCTCCGGGGAACTACGGGAGGTCACTGGCAGAGGCTGCGTTAGGTCAAGGGATGATGGACAAAGCGGCCGTCGATTTCGTCTGGACGGCGGTCATCGCCCGGAGCGCGTGGAAGTACGAACAGCGGGCCTACCGTTACATTTACCTGGACGCGGGGCATATCTGCCAGAACCTATACCTGGCATGCGAGGCCCTCGAACTGGGCTGCTGCGCGGTGGGCGCGTTTTTCGATAGCGAGGCCAGCCAGCTTATCGGCGTGGACGGCAAAGAGGAACCCGTCATCTACATGGCGGCGGTTGGAAAGAAAACATAAAAAACATTTCAAGGAGGATGAAATCATGGCAGAAGCCAAGGCAGTGAGTGTGGATCAAGTAACGATCGAGGCCTACGAGAAGGCGAAGGGGGACGGTGTAGAGACCGTATTTGA
>JALSPC010000141.1 GCA_026986155.1 bacterium | reverse complement strand
TCGAAAAATCGGCTCCCGAAACCCCCAGGTATCCTTCTTCGATGACGAATCCTCGATACGGGGTCTTGGCGAGAAGGGAAACGGCCTGGATGTGATCCTCCGCATAATCGACTGCCACATCATATCCGCCGAATAGAGACGCAACCTCGTCTCGGATTTCAGGTTTCGATGAAAGAACCAGGAATTTAAGCGTACCCATAAATCACTCCTTCCTTCCTATGCGCGGGGATGAAAGGCCTTGTGAACCTTAATGAGGTGGTCCTTCGTCAGGTGGGTATAGATCTGCGTGGTGGAAATGTCCGCGTGTCCCAGCATCATCTGGACGGAGCGCAAATCGGCCCCCCGTTCCAGAAGGTGGGTGGCGAAACAGTGACGCAGGGTATGGGGACTTATCTTCCCCTTGATGTTTCCCTTCAAGGCGTAATCCTTGATCATCTTCCAGACACTCTGGCGGGACAGAGGCATGCCGAGTCTCGAGAGGAAAACCTCTTCCCGCGCGGCGGAGCCCCGCACCTTCTTTCGGACGTCCTCGCAGTAGGACCGCAGCCAATCCATGGCCGTCCGGCCCACGGGGATCAGCCGCTCCTTTCCCCCCTTGCCGTAAACCTTCACGAATCCCTCGGTCCAGAAGACCCCCTGGAGGAGAAGGCCGATCAGCTCCGATACCCGCATCCCCGTGGCGTAGAGCAACTCCAGGATGGCCCGGTCCCGGATTCCCTTGGGGGTCCTGACATCGGGCTGTTCCAGGATGGCTTCCACGTCCCGCAGGGGGATGACATGGGGCAAGGGCTGGCGGAGGCGGGGGGTCCTGATCTCTTCCATGGGGTCGTTGACGATCTCTCCACGGCGGGCGAGGAAGTGAAAGAATCCCCGCAAGGCGGACAGTTTCCGGTTGATCGTCCGCTGCGTCATCCCCTTCGCCTTCAGGGCCCCCAGGAATCCCAAGACCATGTAGACGTCCACGTCATTGACGCCCGCGGCGCCCCTCTCTCTGAAAAAGGCGAAAAACTGGGCGACATCCTGACGGTAACTGGAGACGGTATGTTCGGAAAACCCCTTTTCCATGAGGAGATACTGGGTGAAGCGGAGGAGCTCGGGCGCGTCCCGCGTTTTCTCCCGGCTCGATACGCCCTGTTCCATCTCCCCAAACCCCTTACGCGAGATCGATGACCTTAACCCCCTCCGGGGTCAGGTGATCGAGATCGAGACAAACCACCGTGGAACGCCCGGTCAAATAGCCGCAAACCTCCCCGGGATTCACGCAGAGGCACCGATGTTCCTCGTAGATTTCCAGGGCGTGTGTGTGACCGTATAGAATCAGGTCGAAGTGCCCTGACGCGGCGAGGGCGCCCTTCACGGGGTTGACATGATCCGCGAAAATCCGCGCCCCGTCAATCTCCAAGGCAAGATTTCCCGGCCGCATTTTCCCTTCCGAGGCCTCCGTAAGGCCCCGGATCTCCCCGTCGTTGTTTCCCAAAACCCCCACCCAGTCCGCCCGCAAGTCCTTAAGGGGACGCAGGGAAAAGGGGGCGCAGTAATCACCTAAGTGGAAAATGAAATCGACGCCGGCGTCGTTGAGGGCCGTTACCGCCCTTTCGATTCGGGCAAGATTATCGTGTGTGTCCGACAGAATCCCAAGTTTCATGTTTCTTCCCTCACCGCCCGGTATGGCCGAATCCCCCGCCGCCCCTTCCGGTTTCCGTCAGCGTTTCCCGAAGAACGAAACGCGCCGGCGGCACCCGGTTGATTACCAACTGGGCGACCCGGTCGCCGTCACGTATCCACACCTCTTTATCTCCCAGGTTTACCAGGAGGATCTTGACCTCTCCCCGGTAATCCGCGTCGATGGTTCCGGGGGCGTTCAGCAGGGTGACGCCCGTGCGATAGGCCCAGCCGCTTCGGGGACGGACCTGCGCCTCGTACCCGTCCGGCAATCCAATGGCAAACCCCGTGGGGATGAGCGCCCGCCCGCCCGGCGCGAGGCAGAGGTCTTGCTCGAGGCACGCCTGGACGTCCCAGCCCGCCGCCCCTTCCGTCGCCTTCTGCGGGACACGCGAACGCGCCTTCGAATTCAAGGGCAGAAGCCCGACTTCCACCGCTTCCACGGTTATGTTCCCCCGTCCGATTCCTCCGTCACCCGCGGCCCCAGCGTCGTCATGCAGAAGGCCTCCGGTCGAAGGTAGGCATTGAGGGCCCCTTCGATGTCCGAGAGGGTCATGGCGTCCACGTTGGCCACCACCTCCTCGATGGGAACAAAGCGGCCGAAGTAGATCTCGTCCGTCGCCAGCTTGTTCATCCGGCTGTTTGTTCCCTCCAGGCTCAGGAGAAGGTTTCCTTTCATCTGCTCCTTGATCTCGTGCAGGTCCTGTTCCGTGAGGCCGTGGCGATGGATGCGGTCCATCTCCCCCCGCACGATATCGACGATCTCGCCGAACCGGTCGCCGTGGGCGGACCAGGCGATGGCGAAGGTCCCCTCGTGCCGGTAGAAGCTTGCGTAGGCGTAGATGGAATAAACCAGCCCGCGCTTTTCCCGAACCTCCTGGAACAGGCGGGAACTCATGCCGCCCCCCAGGTAGGTGCTCAGGGCGTAGAGGGGATACCGATCCCGGTGGGTCCGGGAACATCCCACCCCCCCCCAGCAGACATGGAGCTGCTCCAGGTCCCGGTCATGGGGGTGAAATCCCCGGAGGCTCTCCGCCGCCCGGGCTTCGGTCTTCCTCAGCCCGTTGACGGTTCCCGTCCCGAAGTAGCGCTTTCCCAGGCGGATAATCTCCCTCTCATCGAGATTCCCGGCCACGGAAAGGATCAGGCGGGAGGAAAGGTAATGACGCTGGAAATAGTCGAGGATGTCGTCCCGGGAAAACCGCGAGACCGTCTCAAGGCTCCCGGAGATGGGCGCCCCCAGAGGGTCTTCGCCCCAGAGATCCCGGTAGAAGAGCTCGTGCACGTATTCGTCCGGGCTGTCCTGGACCATCTTGATTTCCTGGAGGATCACCCCCCGTTCCCGCGCGATATCTTCCTCCCGGAAGAGGGAATTGAAGAAGATGTCCGAAAGAATCTCGAATCCCTTCTCCAGGTGGGACTTCAGAACCTTCACGTAGAAACAGGTGTATTCCCGGCCCGTGAAGGCGTTGAGAACCCCCCCGATCTTGTCTATCTCCTTGGCGATCTGGAGGGCGTCGCGGCTGGAGGTTCCCTTGAACAGCATGTGCTCGATGAAATGGGTCAGCCCGTTCTCCTCCGGCGCTTCATCGCGGGAACCGGTGCAGACCCAGAGACCAATACAAACAGATGGAACCTCGTTAAGAGGTTCCATGAGAAGGCGTATATGATTGTCCAACACAACCTTTTGGGCGTTCATAAGACGTGGCTCATTGGTTTTTCTTCTCCCGTAATTCCTTCAAGGCCGCCTTGCGGCTCAACTTGATCTTGCCGTCCCGGTCGACATCGATGACCTTGACGGGAATCACGTCCCCTTCCTTGATGTAACTGAAGATATCGCGGACCCGCTCATTGGAAAGCTGGGAGATATGAACGAGGCCGTCCGTCCCCGGGAAAATCTCCACGAAGGCGCCGAAGTTGACGACCTTCCGAACCTTTCCCTCGTAGATCTTTCCGATCTCCGCCTCCTGGACGATTTCCTTGATAATCTTGATGGCCTCGTCGGCCTTTTCCGCGTCGGTGGAGACGATCTTGACGATGCCATTGTCCTCGATATCGATCTTGACGCCGGTCTTGTCAACGATTCCCCGAATGACCTTTCCTCCCGGTCCGATGACCTCGCGGATCTTGTCGGGGTTAATCTCGAGGGTGGTGATTCTCGGGGCGTGCTTGGAGAGGGCCTCCCGCGGCTTCTCCAGCGTCATCCGCATCACGTCCAGGATATGGTGACGCCCATCCTTCGCCTGATAGAGGGCCTTTTTCAGTATCTCCTCGTTGATGCCGGAGATCTTGATGTCCATTTGCAAGGCGGTGATGCCGTCGTAGCTGCCGGCAACCTTGAAATCCATGTCTCCGGAGTGGTCCTCATCACCCATGATGTCCGAAAGGACGACGATCTCGCCGGTCTCCTCTATCAGGCCCATGGCGATGCCCGCGATGGGTTGGCTGATGGGCACCCCGGCATCCATCAGGGAAAGGGTCGTGCCGCACACGGTCGCCATGGAGGAGGAGCCGTTGGACTCCAGGATCTCGGAGACGATTCGAATCGTGTAGGGAAACTTGGTCTCGTCAGGAACCACCGGTTTGAGGGCCCGTTCCGCCAGGGCGCCGTGGCCGATTTCACGCCGGCTGGGCGGCCGAAGCGGTTTGGCCTCTCCCACGCAGTAGGGGGGAAAGTTGTAATGGAGCATGAAGGACTTGTAGCCTTCCTCCGTGATGGTGTCGATTTTCTGTTCGTCTTCCGAGGTTCCAAAGGTCGTCACCACGAGGGCTTGCGTCTCGCCCCGGGTGAAGATGGCGGAACCATGGGTTCGGGGGAGAACACCCACCTCGCAGGAAACGGGACGGATCTCCGTGAAGTCGCGGCCGTCGATGCGGCGTTTCTCTTTGATTATAAGCGCGCGGAGGATCTCCCGTTCCAGGTCCTCGAGGCAGCCCTTTGCGGCGGAACGCTGCTCCTCGAATTCCTCCGGGAGGGCGTTTATAACTTCATTGTAAACTTCCTTCAGGCGCAACTGACGTTCTTTCTTGACTGGAATCAGGAGGGCTTCCCGGATGAGGCCGTTGGCCTTTTCCCTGACCCAGGTGACAAGGGCGTCATCCACCGATTCCACCTCGAACTCTCGTTTTTCCACACCCAACGTTTCGACCAGCTTCTCCTGGACGTCGATGAGGGGCTGGATCGCCTCGTGCCCGAAAAGGATGGCCGCGACCATGTCGTCTTCCGAGGCGAACTTGGCGCCCGCCTCCACCATGAGGACGGCTTCGCGGTTCCCCGCGACTACCAGGTCGATGTCACTTTCCGCCAGCTGTTCTTCCGTGGGGAAGGCGATGAATTCCCCGTTGACGCGGCCCACGCGCGCGGCGGCGATGGGCCCCTCGAAGGGGATGTCCGAGATGCTGAGCGAGGCGGAGGCCCCGAGGATGCCGAGGACGGCTGGATCGTTCACCTGATCGAACGAGAGGACCGTCGCGATGACCTGGGTCTCGTTCTTGTACCCCTTGGGGAAAAGCGGCCGAATGGGTCGGTCGATAAGCCTCGAGATAAGGGTCTCCCGCTCGGAAGGCTTCCCCTCCCGCTTGAAGAATCCCCCGGGAATCTTCCCCGCGGCAAAGGTCATTTCCTGGTAGTTCACGGTCAACGGGAAGAAATCGAGTCCCTCCCTCTTGACGCGCTCAGACACCGCCGTGACCAGGACCACCGTGTCTCCATGGGTTACCACTACCGCGCCGTCGGCCTGACGTGCCACCTTTCCAGTCTCGATGGTCAGGGGGCGCCCCCCCACCATCAATGTTTCTTTAATATTCATTACTTTCCGTTCTCCTATGTGCTGCATGCAAAAATTTTGATTACCTTCTTAAACCCAGTTCCTTGATCAGCCTTCTATACCGTTCCACGTCCTTGCTCTTCAGGTAATCGAGAAGCCTCCGCCTCTGCCCGACGAGTTTCAAAAGCCCGCGGCGGGAATGGTGATCCTTCTTGTGCACTTTGAAGTGGTCGGTCAGATAGCTGATCCTCTCCGTCAGTAACGCGACCTGCACCTCCGGGGATCCCGTATCCGATTCGTGGACCCGGAATTTCTGGATGATTTCTCCTTTTTTCTCAGCCGTTAGAGTCATTCTACGCCTCCTTTTTTCCTTTAAGGTGCGAACACCTTCTCAAGTTCATATATCACGGGAGAAAGGTCGCTTTTTTCTTCTCCCTCTTTCTTCCTCGCCGCCCGGCTCCGAACGAGGGCCGCCAGGCGTCCATCTTTTGAGACTATTTTAATGGGATCTTCAACTTTTATCAATGGCAGGTCATACCGCTTCACGTCCAGCCAGGTGATGGCCCTCCCGTTAAAGACGGCGCGCGCCACCTCGTCGGGGACGACGATCTCCTCCCAGGAGGCGAGAACCTCCCGGTTGCTCAATACCCGCTCCCAGCGTTCCTCAAAGTCCAGCGCCTTCAGTTCCTCGAGCGTGATGGCATCCTCGAGTTTAAAACACCCGCTCTTCACCCGCCGGAGACGCGAGAGGACCGCGCCGCAGCCGATTTCCTTTCCCACGTCGTGGGCCAGCGCGCGGATGTAGGTCCCCTTGGAGCAGGAAACAGAAAAACGCAACTTGGCGCCATCGATGGACTCAAGGATAAACGCGTGAATCACGACCCGCTTGACACCTCGCTCCACCTCCTGTCCCTTCCGGGCCATCCGGTAGAGGGGAACTCCCTTCACCTTGCGGGCCGAGAACATGGGAGGAACCTGTTCGATAACCCCGGTGAAACGCTTGAACACGGCCTGGACCTCTTTGAAACTCAAGTCGGGGGGCGCGGCGGTGGCGATCACCTTGCCCGAGGTGTCCATGGTGTCCGTTTCCATCCCCAGCTCGATCTCCCCCTCATAGGTCTTGATCTCGTTTTCGAAGTAGGGAATCAGGCGTGTCCCCTGATTCAGGGCGATGGGCAGCACGCCCGTGGCAAAGGGGTCCAGGGTCCCGATATACCCCGCTTTCTTGACCTTGAAAAGCCGCTTGATCCGTCCCAGTGCCTGGTTCGAGATCATCCCCTCCGGCTTGTCGAGAATCAGAAATCCCCCCTTCTTTTCCATCAGCACTGTCCCTTCTCGATTACTTCACAAACACGGTTCAAGACGCGTTTTCTCACGGTCTCCAGTTCACCTTCAACCACGCACCCCGCCGCGTTCCGGTGCCCGCCGCCCCCAAAGGCCATGGCCACGGTGGCCACGTCGGCGTCCCCCTTCGACCGGAGGCTCACGCGGTATCGGCCCTCCGCCTTTTCGCGGATAAAGACGCTTACCAGGACTCCATTGATCTCGCGGGGATAATTCACGAATCCCTCCACGATGCTGGGGGAGACATCACTCCCGTTGAACATCTTCTGCGTGACAAAAAAATCCGCCACCTTGCCCCCGCAGCTCACGCGCAGGTTTCTCAGGGCCTTGCCCAAAATCTGAAACCGTTCCAGGGGGTAGCTCTCGCAGGCTCTTTCTGCGATCTCCCCGGGATTGATCCCCAGCCCCACAATCTCCGCGGCGATCTGCAGGCTGCGCCGCGTGGTATTTCGGTAGCGGAATCCCCCCGTGTCGGTCAGGATCGCCGTGTAGAGACATTTTCCCAACGCCTCGGTCAGGGGTATCCCCATTTCCCGCAGGAGAAGGTAAACAAGCTCCCCGGTGGCCGCGTTTTCCCGGACGAGGGAAAGGCCTCCAAACCCCGTGTTGCTGTCATGGTGATCGATATTAATCACGAGCACGGATCCGAGGTCTATCCCGTCGATAATTTTTCCGGCCCGATCGAGTTCGCTGCAATCCAGGACGATGAGGACATCCGGGGTAAAATCGAGGGGTATTTCGTTGCGCACCTCTCGGGAACCGGGAAGAAACCGGTAGATGAGCGGGACGGGATCGGCCAGGCAGGCCACAACCTCTTTCCCCAAGGCTGTAAGCGCGTGCCACATTCCCAGGACGGAACCCACGGCGTCCCCGTCGGGCTCCACGTGGCTCGTGACAAGAAAGCGTTCGTGTTTTAATATCGCTTCACCGATCTTTTTCATAAAGGCTCAGCCTTCACCCTTTCCAGGAGGTTCCGGATGCGGTCCATCTCCTCGAAGGTGTCGTCGTGAATAAACTCGATCTGGGGAACCGTCTTCAAAACGACCTGTTTGCCCAGCTCGTGACGGATGTATCCCTTGGCGCTGTTCAATCCCTTCATGGTCTTGCGCCAGTCCTGGAGCTCGTCGATGACGGAAAAATAGACCCGGGCGATCTTCAAATCCGCCGTCATCTGGACATGGGTAATGGTGCAGAACGACACCCTCGGGTCCTTGACCTTCTTGACCAGAAGCTGGGAGACGACCTCCCGGATCCTGTCTCCCACCCGTGTTGTTCGTTGTCCTCTCATGGCTGCTAAACCCTCTGTCCCTTTTCTATCACGATGCCCGTTTCGACCTGGGTCACCTGCGCCAGGTGGAGGGACTCCACAAATCGGCAAACTTGTTCAACGGTCCGCTCCACGATCGCCTGGTTGGTCCCTACGACGCAGTATCCCAGGCGTGCGCGCTGCCACAGGTCCTGCATGTCCACCTCGGTGATGGAAACGGGAAACTTGTTGCGCGTCCGGTCGAGGATCTTGAGCAAGATCCGCCGTTTTCCCTTCAAAGAGCCGACCCCGTCCATGAAAAGGTCGATCATCCCGTATCCTATCACCATGGTCCCTTCCCGCTACAGTTCCGCCGCGGTCTCCTCCATGACATAGGCCTCGATAATATCTCCCACCTTGATGTCGTTGAAGTTTTCGATTCCCAGCCCGCACTCGTAACCGGCCTGGACATTTTTTACATCTTCCTTGAAGCGTTTCAAGGAGGCGATTTTCCCGTCGTAGACCACCACGTTGTCCCGCAACAGGTGGACAAAGGCGCTCCGGGGAATCTCTCCCTCCAACACGTAGCAACCGGCCACCATGCCGATCTTCGGAACGGAGAAGGTGGCTCGGACCTCGGCACGGCCCAGCACCTTTTCCTCGCGCTTGGGCGCCAGCATGCCGGTAAGGGCCTTGGTCACATCGTCGATTAGGTCGTAGATGATGGAGTAGAGCCGAATCTCGATGCCCTCCTTCTTGGCCAGGTTCCGCGCCTTCGGTTCGGGACGAACGTTGAACCCGATCACGATGGCCTGGGAGGCCGTGGCCAGGTTGATATCGGACTCGCTGATTCCGCCCACCGCCTGGTGGACGATGTTCACGCGGACCTCTTCGTTCCCCAGTTTGCCGAGTGCGTCGCAAACGGCCTTCAGGCTCCCCATCACGTCGGCCTTGACGATGACGTTCAGTTCATTGATCTCCCCCTCTTTTATCTTCTCGAAGAGTTCGTCGAGGGAAACAGCGGCCTGCGCCTGCATCTTTTCCTCCAGGGCCTTGGAGCGGCGATAGGAGGCAATCTGCTTGGCCTCCTTCTCGTTTTTCACTACATAAAGGGTCTCGCCCACCTCCGGGATCTCGGAGAAGCCCAGGACCAGCACGGGAGACGAGGGCCCCGCCGACTTGACGGTTTTTCCTTTGTCGTTCATGAGGGAACGGATCTTCCCGTAGCTGGAGCCCACCACGAAGAAATCGCCCTTCTTCAGGGTTCCTTTCTTAACGATGACGGTCGCCGTGATACCCCGGTTCCGATCCATCCCGGATTCGAGAACGACGGCCCGGGCCTTCCGCTTGGGATTCCCCTTCAAATCCATCATTTCCGCCTGGAGGAGGATCATTTCCAGCAGGTTGTCGATCCCCTGTCCCGTCTTCGCCGAGACCTCGACGAACAAGGTATCGCCCCCGAGCTCTTCCGGCACCAGGCCATGCTCCATCAGGGCCTGCCGGACCCGTTCGGGTTGGGCCTGGGGCTTGTCAATCTTGTTGATGGCCACGATGATGGGAACCTCCGCCGCCTTGGCGTGGTTGATGGCCTCAACGGTTTGCGGCATGACGCCGTCATCGGCCGCCACCACCAGGATGACGATATCGGTGATCTGAGCGCCCCGCGCCCGCATCTCCGTAAAGGCCTCGTGGCCGGGTGTGTCGATAAAGACGACCCGTTTCCCGTCTCCCACGGTAACCTCGTAGGCGCCGATGTGCTGGGTGATTCCACCCGCCTCCTCGTCCACCACCCGGGTCTTGCGGATCGCGTCAAGCAGGAGAGTCTTGCCATGGTCCACGTGACCCATCACCGTCACCACCGGCGGCCTGGGCGCCAGGTCTTCTTCGCGCCCCTCTTCATCATAGAGGACCCCCTCGATATCCTTGGACGCATCCTCGATGGAATAAGAAAACTCGGAGGCGATGAGGCTCGCCGTATCCGCATCCACAGTCTCATTGATACTCGCCTGGATCCCCAGATCCATCAGCTTGAACATGACCTCCTCGACCTTGACACCCATCCGCTTGGCCAGTTCGCCCACGGAAATCTTGTCAAGGATACGGATGACACGCTTGCTCTCTTTCGTCGGTGCCGTGCTCACTGTTTCTTTTTTGGCGCCCCGCTTTTCCTTCCTGTGTTTCCTGGACGCCCGGAGGGCCTCGTCTCCCTGCCCTTTCGCGCCGGCGAGATACTCGTTCAGTTCCTTCCTGAAATCTCGCTCGACCCATCTCCGCCTGACCTTGTGGCGTTTTTTAGAAGGGGTCTTTTCGGCGGTCTCTTTGGGTTTTTCCACCGCCTCGGGCACGCCGATCGCCGGCATCTCCGCCTCCACGCCCGCCGAAGGCTTGGCGGTCTTTTCTTTCTTCGCCTCGCGTCTTTCCGCTTCGAGTTTTTCCTTCTCCAGGATAGCGGTCAGGTCGACGAATCCCGTTACGCGCGCGTCCTCTTCCTTCTTTTTCTTCTTCTTTTTCTTGGGCCTGGCCTCTTTCACAGGCGGCGCGGCTTCCTTGGGTGTTTCCGGCGCGGCCGTTTCTTCCTTCTTCGCTGGCGTTTCCTCAGCGGACTTCTCGGCAACCTCCTCGGTTTTTTCGGGGACGCCCTTTTCCGGGCCTTCCGCCTCGGGCGTCTCGGTCTCCTGGATTTCCGCCTTCGGGGGCGCCGCTTCGGGTTTTGCTTCCTTCTCCGCCTCTGCCTTCCCTGGCGCTTCCCCGGCAGGCGTTTCCGGTGCCTCCGGCGCGGGTTGAATTTCCTCTTTCGCTTCCGGGGCAGGCTCTTCGGGCGTTTCCTCCGGCTTCTTTTCCTCGGCCTTCGGTTTGACGACCTTGCGCTTTCGGCGACGGATAATATTGCCTTTGATTCGCTTCTCGATCACCTTCACCTTGGAAGCGTCTTCCCCTTCCCCGGAAGTCACCTCCTTCTCAGACTCTTGAAGCTGTTCGGCCACTTCTTCTTTGGTGAGCTTGAAGCCGAGACGTTTGAGTTCCGCCATCCGCTCTTTCTCGCTTAACCCTTTTTTACGAGCCAACTCCAGGAAGTCGTCAAGTTTGCTCATCTAACTCTCCTTCTTTGCATCTATCCTTATCACCCGGCAGGAGGCTGGCCATCTCCACTTTCAACCTCTCAAGGCTATCCTGGTCGAGGTGCTTCTGTCGGGATGGAGCGATTTTCAGCGCGCGCGCAAAGGCCTTTTTCCCCCACGCCTTTTCCAGACACGCCACGTCTGGACACACATACGCCCCCCGACCCGGCAGCCTCTGGCGCCGGTCGAGCTGGATGCCCCCATCCAGGGTAAAAGCAAATCGGATCAAGGAGGATTTTTCCCTTTTCTTCCGGCATCCTATGCAGGTTCTGATGGGACTTCTAAGCGTCATCTCCCTGTTCCAACGCCTCATTGGCGGCTTCTATCAGCGCCTGGGCCTTCTTTTCCCCGACCCCGGGAACCTTTGTCAGTTCCTCGAGGGACAGGGTAGCCAACTTCTCAACCGAGACGATCCCGGCAGCCGTAAGTTGTTCCGCGAGTTTCGGGCCGACACCGGGCAAGGTCTTCAGATCTTCGCCCGGCACCACCGGGGAAGCGATCTCATCTGCCTTCCCTGTTTCTCCGGACTCCGCAGATGGTCCCACGGCTGCCCGGGCCTTCTCGTAAATCCAGCGCGCCCTTTCCTCTTCCAGACCCTCAATCTCCAGCAATTCTTCTAGGTCGACCTCGGCTATTTCCTCAATGCTCGTAAAGCCCTCGCTGTAGAGCATCCTCGCCAAGACCTCGCCAATTCCAAGCTTCTCCATGAAATCGGCCACCGCCTTCTTGAAGGTCTCTTCCAGTTCCGTCTCGCTCCGGATATCGATGCGCCACTCCGTCAACTTGGAAGCCAGCCGCACGTTCTGCCCCTTTTTTCCGATGGCCAGTGAGAGCTGGTCATCCTCCACGATGACCTCGATGGAACGGTTCTCCTCATCGATGAAGACTTTGGATATCTTCGCGGGGGCAAGGGCGCTACAGATAAATTTTGTGTAATCCGGAGTCCAAGGGATGATGTCGATCCGCTCCCCTCGAAGCTCCTGGACGATGTTTTGGACCCTCGACCCTCGGACCCCCACGCAGGAACCCACGGGATCGATGTGCGAATCCTTCGTGTAAACGGCGATCTTCGCCCGATGTCCTGGATCCCGGACGGCGTTGACGATCTTCACATCTCCCGAGGCGATCTCGGGGACTTCCAGTTCGAAGAGGCGTATTAAAAACCCCGGATGCGTTCGGGAAAGGATGATCTGGGGGCCCCGCGTCTCTTTCCGAACGTCGATAATCAAGGCGCGCACGCGCTCTCCACGCCGGAAGGCCTCGTTGGGTATCTGCTCGCTTACGGGAAGCAAGGCCTCTGTCTTTCCAAGATTAACCAGGACGTGACCTCCCCGTTCGATGCGCTGCACGGTTCCGCTGATGAGATCCCCCTTACGGTCCTTGTATTGCTCGTAGATACTCTCCAGTTCCGCGTCCCTCACCTTCTGCATGATAACCTGTTTTGCAGTTTGGGCCGCGATCCTTCCCAGGTCGCTGGTGTCTACCTTGATCCCGATGCTGTCCCCGATTTCACTTTCCTCGTCCAGTTCGCGTCGGGCCTCCTCGAGCGATATCTCCGTGTCCGGGTCTTCAACCTCCTCTACCACGGTTCTGAACTGGAAAACCTCGATCTCCCCCGTCTCCGGGTTGTACTGGGCCTCCAGATCGAGATCCTGTCCCATCTTCTTCTTGACCGCCGTCAATATCGCCGTTTCTATGGCGTCAACGATGACCTCCCGGGAGATTCCTTTCTCCCGTTGAACCTGTTCAATGACATAATCCAATGATGGCGCCATGCCTCATCATCCTCCCTGCATGGGTAATGTGGTTACCATTCAAACTCCAGGTTGGCCTTCACGATATCATCATAGGGGATTGTCACAGCTCCCCCATCGTTCTTGATCGTTACCCGGCCATCATGTTCCCCTTCGAGAACCCCTTTGAATACCTTCCGGCCTTCTATCTCACGGGACGTCCTAATCTTGACCTTCCTCCCCTTGAACCAGGTATAGTCCCGCAGCCTCTTCAAGGGGCGGGTCAAACCCGGCGAGGAAACTTCGAGGGTATAGACCTGACCGGGAAAGCAATCCTCCACGTCAAGGCGCGGATCGAGTTGATGGCTGAAGGCGGCGCAATCGCCGACAGTGACGCCCCCCTCCTTGTCGATGGTGACACGCAGAACCCACCCCCGGTTTCCCGGAACGAATTCCACATCCACGATCTCCAGTCCCATCCAGTCCCCAATCTCCCTGCAAACCCCCTCGACCACTTCGAGGTCTCTCATTTGTTTCCCCTCAAATAGAAGGCGGGCTAAACGCCCGCCTTCCAAGCGAACTAAATTTTGCGCAAGGTAACATAAACATTTTAAAAAATCAAGCCCTTTCAGATGGAATTCCGGGGAAGCCATCAAAAACCCCCTTCAAAAACACAAAAACAACGCAGGGACAATAAAAAGAGAGGAATTTAACATCGCCCCATTGCCATGAAAATGGAAATCTGGCATATCACACCCAATCATGGAAGACAACGGAAGCAACAAAACGTCACGCGGCGCCACGGACCCCGCCGTCCCCTTTCCTGGAACCCTCCGGGCCGCCATCCCCCATATCGCATTCCTGGCGGGTATCTTCTACCTGAATTTTCTCTCGCGCATCATCTTCGCGCCGCTTATGCCGACTATTGAAAAGGGGCTTGCCATCAGCCACACGAAGGCCGGGTCTTTCTTCTTTTTCATCTCCCTGGGGTACTGCGTGGCCATGCTGTTTTCCGGGTTCGTCAACGCACGCATGACCCACAAGCACGTCATCGCCCTGAGCGGGCTCGGTATCGGCGCGACCCTCTTTGTCCTTCCCCTGTTTCCCTCATACCGGGGAATTGTCTTCTGCCTCCTGGCGCTCGGCATCTTCAGTGGCCTATACCTCCCCTCCGGGATCGCCGCCATCACCCATCTCGTTTCACCGGATAACTGGGGCAAGGCCTTTTCCGTCCACGAGTGGGCTCCGAACCTCGCCTTCATCACCGCGCCCCTCTGGGCGGAGCTTCTCCTTCGCTGGATGACTTGGCGGCAGGTCTTTTTCCTCATCGGGGGCTGCATCATTGTCGTGAGCCTTGCTTTCTTAAGGCTCGGACGCGGGGGAAACTTTCCCGGCCAGTCCCCCGACCTGAAGACCCTGAAAACCCTCATGGCGAACCGGAGCTTCTGGATCATGATCTTTATCTTCGGCCTGGGCGTGGGCGGCGGACTGGGGATCTACACCATGCTCCCTCTCTACCTGGTCACCGAGAGGGGATTTGACCAGGCCTGGATCAACACCCTCATCGGGCTGTCCAGGGTCTCGAGCCTCTTCATGACCCTCGTTTCCGGGTGGCTCACGGACAAGATTGGCCCCAAGAAGGCCATCGCCATCATCTTCGCCACGAGCGGGGTCTCGTGCATCCTCCTGGGGGTTTTCAAGGGGAACCTTCTCATCCCCATGATCTTTCTCCAGCCCGTTTTCGCCGTCTGTTTCTTTCCCGCCGGGTTCGCCGCCCTCTCGAAGATCACCTCCGAGGATATTCGAAACGTCGTGGTGTCATTGACGGTCCCCTTCAGTTTTCTCATCGGGGGCGGGGCGCTGCCCGCCATGATCGGCGCCGCGGGAGACCTGGGTTCGTTCGGGGCGGGGATCTCTATCGTCGGGATAATCACCCTCGGCGGTCTCGTCGCCCTTCGCTTCTTAAAATTTCACGGGGAATAAAAAAGATGGTGCCGGAGGTCGGACTCGAACCGACATGAGCGCAAGGCCCGGGGGATTTTGAGTCCCCTGCGTCTACCAGTTTCACCACTCCGGCATCGGTTGAAATCATATCCAATCCAGAAAGGGATTGTCAAGGCGGATGGCATCCCTTAAACTTACGTCATGGGAAAAAAATGGGATGATTCTCCCGTTAAAAGGGCCGCCGATCTCCTGCGGAAAAGCCGAAAGACCGTCGCCTTCACGGGCGCGGGGATTTCCGTGGAAAGCGGTATCCCCGACTTCCGGGGTCCCGACGGCATCTGGTCGAAGATAGACACGAAATACCTGGACATCCATTATTTCAAGCGACACCGGGAGGACTGCTGGCCCGTTATCCACGCGATGTTCTTCGAACCGTTACAAAAGGCCCGCCCCAACGCGGCCCACGAGGGGCTGGCGTGGATGGAACACGAGGGGCTCCTGGCCGGCGTCATCACCCAGAACATCGACAACCTCCACCACGCGGCGGGGAGTAGAACCGTGGTGGAATTTCACGGGAATACTCGGTTGCTCGTCTGCACCCACGGCGGGTGTCGTGTCGCGGCGGACTTCGAGCGGCTGGGACTTCCACCCGCCTGCCCCACGTGCGGGACCATCCTGAAACCCGATTTTGTCTTCTTCGGGGAGGGAATTCCCTTCGCCGCGCTCAGGGGGACGGAGGAACTCTTGAAGGACCTGGAGGTGATGCTCGTCATCGGCACCACGGGGGTCGTCTTCCCGGTGGGGGGAATTCCGCGCCAGGCAAGACAGCGCGGCGCCAGGATTATCGAGATCAACCTGGGACCCTCCGCCTACACCGAGATCCTCTCCGACGTCTTCATCCGGCTTCCCGCGACCCGCGCCGTGGAAGCGCTGGTGAAGGAGCTCAAGAAACGATGACCTCACTCGAGGGCGTAAACCCCGTATGGTTCGACTCGCCCGTCAAAGAAGGTTCTATCGATGAGATTGAACCGCATTTCGTAACCGGGAAGCTGGATCTCGTCCGAGCTCACGTTGATGATGGCGAGAACCTCCTGGCCCCGGTAGCGCCGCTGCACGGCGGCGAGGCGGTCATCGATCCGGATGACTTTTCGTTTGCTGCCCGGATGGAAAGAGCGGATTTCCTTTCTCGCGTCGAGGAGCTTGAGGTAGCTCTCCAGGACCCGGAATCTCAGGGAATTCTTGTCCCGCAGGGCGGTTTCAAGCGCTTCTAACGACAACTTTTCCCGGTTAATCATCCTGTTGACGCCGGTCTTTTCCACCCCCTCGTAGTAGTTCCTGGACCCGAGAAGGCTGTGGATGTAGATGCCCGGCACCCCCCTCAAGGAAAGCATAACGGCCTGGGAGGCCATGAAACGTTTGACCGCGAGGGGATCCTCGGGATTGTGTGGGTCGTTGATGGCGTCAAAATAGGTGATATTGAGCTCGTAGGGTTTCTTCACGCCGTCCTTTACCCGGTAGGAGACCAGGCCCCCGTGGGCGAGGGTAAGCTTCACCAGGTTGTCGATCTCCTCCTCCGTCAGAAAGCCCTCGGCCCCCAACACCCCGATGCCGTCGTGGGAGGCGAGGAAATCGAAGAAGAGGAGATCGTCCCGGGTCACCTCGTTGAGTTGGTTGACGCGGGAGGCGTCGCCGCGCGCGAAGGCGTCCAGGACCAGGGGCGGGAGGGAAAACTGGTAGACCATGTGCGCCTCGTCCCCCTCGCCGAAGTAGGAGATGTTGTCCTTGTAGGGGAAGTTGGCCTCCGCCAGCATCATGGCGTAGGGGGCCGTGTATCTGAGGATGTGCCGGAAGAGTTTCACGATCTGGTGCGTCTTGGAAAGGTTCACGCAGCTCGTGTGCGCCTCCTTCCAGACGTAGCCCACCGCGTCGAGTCTGATGATTTCCACCCCCTGGGCCAGGTAGAAGAGGAGAACGTCGATCATCCGCATGAGGACCTCCGGGTTCCGGTAGTTCAAGTCCACCTGGTCGGCGCTGAAGGTGGTCCAGACGTATTTCGTTCCCCAGTCCGTCTCGAATTTCGTCAAGAGCGGGGTTTCCCGCGGCCTGAAGACCTCGGGCATCCGCGCCTCATGGTCGAACCAGATGAAATAGTCCCGGTACCGCCGGTCTCCCAGGAGAAATTTCCGGAACCATTCAGATTTGCTCGACACGTGGTTCAGAACAAGATCCGCCATGAGGTGGTAATCCCGGGCGATGGCATGGATATGGTTCCAGTCGCCGAATTCCGGCGCCACCGCCTTGTAGTCCATCACCGCGAAGCCGCCGTCGGAACTGCTGGGGAAGAAGGGAAGGATGTGAACCCCCGTCACGATGTCCTTCACGTATTTGCGCATGAACCTGTGCAGTGTCTCAAGGGGTTTCTCCCCTTTCGTGGTCACATTATCCGCGTAGGTGATGAGAACGGAATCCCTCTCCGTCAGGACCGGCTTGTCCCGGTAGCGCTTCCGCTTCAGCCGGATGATCTCGTTGCGGCCGTAGATGTCCATCCGGTTCTTGAGACGCCGGACGAGTTCTTCGGCCACCTCCGCGGAATAGATGACGCGAAGGATATTCTTAATCTGTCTCAAGACAGCAACAGGTTCCTCGGTCCTTCTCTTCTGTTTCTTTTTCATCATGGGTCTTTCCGCAGAAAATCATAAATATTTCAATGTTTGAATCGTCTTCTACCATACCGCTTGGCGATTTTCCATGTGTTATCGACTCCCGGCATCGTCCGTTCTTCCCCCATGTCGCCCACAATTGACAAGCCCGGCCGCTTTCGTTAAGAAGTCAACGAACGTGGAAGAAGTGGAAAAACTATGCTTGACCCGCGATAAATGCCTTAAAGGAGGCAACCCATGATCCCACCTTATCCCCCCTATGATCCCCCGGACTTCAACGCCGCCCCACTCATTGCCGCGCCGGCGGCACGGACAGCGGACGTCATCAAGGATGGCGTGGCCCCGGAGGGGTTTCACGCCACCTCGAACCACCCGGAATACGTCCACCTGGGCGGCGGGCGATGGGTCCTGGCCCGCGAGAGCCGGATGGACTGCGTTCTCGTCCTCAGGGGAGAGACTATCGAGGTGGTGGAGCCCCGCCGGCTCAAGGCTGGAGACCGGGTGGTGATGGGAAGGACTGAAAACGGAGAGGAGGGTATCTATGTCCACACGAACGGCTTCGCCTTCGAAACCGGGAAGACGGGGGACAAGTTCTCCTTCCGGACGCGGGGCACCCGTGAAACGCCCTTTTCCCGTTCCTACGACCAGCTCTACAACATCCTCCGTCACGACCGGGATCACGGATACATCGTCTGGGTCATGGGCCCCGCCGTCGCCTTCGACAAAGACAGCCGGGACGCCATGCAGGCCCTCATCGAAAACGGCTACTGTCACGCCCTGATGGCGGGAAACGCCCTGGCCACCCACGATCTTGAGGCGGGCCACTTCCGGACGGGCCTGGGGCAGGACATCTACACCCAGGAGATCCAGCCCCTCGGCCACTACAACCACCTGGACATCCTCAACACGGTGCGCCGGGAGGGGAGCATCCGGGCGGCACTGCCCGTGCTCGGCATCCGCGACGGCATCATCTACGCCTGCGAAAAACAGAACGTGCCCTACGTCCTGGCCGGGTCCATCCGGGACGACGGGCCCCTGCCCGAGGTCATCGGCAACGCCTACGAGGCCCAGGATGCCATGCGGGCGCACGCCCGAAAGGCGACCACCGTCATCACCCTGGCCACTATGCTCCATTCCATCGCCTTCGGCAACATGACTCCCAGTTACCACGTGGAACCGGCCGGGACGGTCCGGCCGGTCTTCTTCTATATCGTGGACATGAGCGAGTTCAGCGCGGATAAGCTGGCCAACCGCGGTTCCGGCCAGGCCATGGCCATTCTCACGAACGTGCAGGATTTCATGATCAACCTCTGGAACAACCTGGCGAAACCCGCCCCCGCGTGCGAATGATGCCGAGAGACAAGATAAAAATCATCGGCATCCCCACGGACCTGGGTCAGAAACAGCGGGGCGTTGACGTGGGTCCCAGCGCCATACGCTACGCGGGACTGAGGGAACGGCTCGAAGCGCTGGGATACGCGGTTCAGGACGCGGGGAACATCCCCGTGCCGGTCCGCGGGTCTCTCCTCTCTGAGGATCTCCTCCCCGCCATCCGGGAGGCCTGCCTCAAGGCCTGCGCGGCGGCACGGGACGCCGTTTCGGAGGGGTGGCTTCCCGTTTTCCTGGGCGGCGACCACTCCATCGCCATCGGAACCATCGGGGGCATGGCGGACGTCTCACCCGTTGGGGTCATCTGGGTGGACGCCCACGGCGATTTCAATACCCCGGAAATTTCCCCCTCCGGGAACATACACGGCATGGCCCTGGCCGTGCTGACGGGGCGAGGCTACCCGGAGCTGGTCAACGTGGGGAAAAAGGGCAGGAAACTCGACCCGGAGAATGTGGTCATCATCGGCGTCCGAAACCTGGACCCCGACGAAAAGACCCTTCTAAAGGAAAGCGGTGTCACCGTCTACACCATGCGGGACATCGACGAGCGTGGCATCAGCGTCGTCACCCACGAGGCGCTGGACCACCTCCGGCACATGGAGCGGATCCACGTGAGCCTCGACATGGACTGCCTCGACCCGATGGTGGCGCCGGGGGTCGGCACGCCGGTCCCTGGAGGGCTGACCTACCGGGAGGCCCATCTCCTGATGGAGATTATCGCAGATATCCACGCCCCCGTCTCCATGGACATCGTGGAAATCAACCCCATCATCGATCTCAAAAACCGGTCGGCGGAAACGGCCGTGGACCTCACTGTCTCCCTCTTCGGAAAAACGATTCTTTAAATTTTTTTCTAAATGTCATACCTCAAGTTCACTCCCCAATATCTCTTGCCAGGGAAAATTTCTTCAGGGTTCTATGAATTTCCGGATCCCAAGAAGATGAAAAGGGCCATCTGCCTGTTCCCCGCCGAGGGGGCGGTGGACATAGGTTTCCTTGCCCCCAATGGGTGTAGATAGTCATGGCCGTGGTCAAGCTGCCACGGAAAGAGACAATCACCGAGGAGGAACTCCTCGCTCGCCGCAAAAAAGAACTGCCCTTCTTTAAGGTTTCCCAAAAGGTTATTTTCTCAAAACCATGTCCAAGAGCCCGACGGGAAAGATTCTAAAACGTGAGATAAGAAAACAGTATAACGATACTTTCGAGTAAAGAACTTTGCCTCGTCATCGAAGTAAAGGAAGAAGAGGCAAACGAAGCGGGAATATGAGCACCGCCGCATCTAATGGTTCAGGATTTCCGACTTTTTGGCAACCCGAAACGGTTTTCGGCCAGGGGTCGTATAAAAACCGTCAGGCCTGGAGCTCAGGCTCCGGAGGAATAACTCCTTCCTTCTTCAGGAGAATCGCCTTCCGTGCCGCCGCCTTGCTCCGGCAGGCGGGGCAGAGGTCCTTCAGGGCGTCTAAAATGCCCGGGTCCAGTTTCTCGTGGGCGTAGCGGGTGAACGGGACGGGCGCGAAGAAAGTTCCGCAGGCGGCGCAGCGCGCGAGGGGAACCTTGGTTTCACTCCACGATTTCATGACGCGGGTATCGGTTCTGTCCTCGAGGGCGATGGCCCCCGTGGGGCAAACCTCGGCACAGGCGCCGCACCCCATGCAGGCCTCGTTTTCTTCGTAGAAGGGGGTGTTGATCTCCGTGAACTGCCCCCGGCCGATGTAGTTGATGGCCCCCGCGCCCATGATCTCGCCGCAGACGCGGACGCACAGGCCGCAGAGGATGCAGCGGTTCTGGAGGGGGTCTTCCTTGACGACCTTCCGGGCGAACCGGGTCTTTTCCACGCCGTAGCGCCTGGCCAGGGCCTTGATGGATTCCGCCCGCGGCGCCTGGGCCAGGTAGAGCTCGATCAGCGCCTTGCGGAGCCCCGTGATTTCCGGGGTTTCGGTGAGGACCTCCAGCCCGTCCGCGGCCTGGAGCGTGCAAGAGGTGGTGATGCCCGGGCGGGCTCCCTTGACCACCTCCACAAGGCACATCCGGCAGGCCCCGTAGGAGGCGAGGCTTTCCTCAAAGCAGAAGGCGGGGATGTCGATGCCTTCCCGGCGCGCGACGACAAGCAGGGTTTCCCCCTCTTCCGCGGCACATGGCTTCCCGTCGATGATGACCTGGGTCATGTCACTTGGCTCCCTTCAGGGTGGCGTCGTATTCGTTCCGGAAATACTTCAGCGTGGTGAGCACGGGATTCGGGGCGGTCTGCCCCAGCCCGCACAGGGAGGTTTTCTTGATGGTGCCGGAGAGCTCCTCCAGGAGGTCGAGGTTCTCCCGGGTCGCCTTGCCGGAGAGAATCTTGTCGAGAATCATCAGCATGTGCTTGAGGCCCTCCCGGCAGGGGGCGCACTTCCCGCACGACTCCTCGTGGGTGAAGCCGATGAAGAACCGTGCCGTGTCCACCATGGAGGTGGTTTCGTCCATGACGACGACTCCGCCGGAGCCCATGATGGAGCCCACGGCGGTGAGGTGCTCGTAGTCCATGGGGGTGTCGAACAGAGACGCGGGGATGCAACCGCCGGAGGGGCCGCCCGTCTGGACGGCCTTGATGTCCCGGCCGTCGATGCCACCGTTTCCCACGTCGTAGACGAGGGTGCGGATGGGGGTTCCCAGGGGGACCTCCACCAGCCCGACGCGCTGGACCTCTCCCACGAGGGAATAGACCTTGGTGCCGGTGTTCTTTTCCGCCCCGATGCCGGCGAACCAGTCGCCGCCCCGGCTTATGATGACGGGGATGTTCGTCCAGGTCTCCACGTTGTTGATGTTGGTGGGCATCCCCCAGAGCCCCTTCTGGGCGGGAAAGGGGGGCCTTGGCCGGGGACGTCCCGTCTTCCCCTCGATGGAGGCGATGAGGGCGGTTTCCTCCCCGCAGACGAAGGCGCCGGCGCCCTCCGCGAGGGTCAGCTCGAAGCTGAAATCCGTCCCGAAGATGTTCTTGCCCAAAAGGCCGTGGGCCCGCGCCTCCTCCATGGCCCGGGTGAGACGCGCGATGGCCAGGGGATACTCCGCCCGGACGTAGATGATGCCCTCGCGGGCGCCGATGGCGTAGGCGCCGATGAGCATTCCCTCCAGGATCATGTGGGGGTCACTCTCCATCTCGTTGCGGTTCATGTAGGCGCCCGGATCCCCCTCGTCGGCGTTGCAGATGATGTATTTCCGGAGGCTCTTCTCCACTTTCGTGAAGTTCCACTTCGTGCCGGTGGGAAAGCCCGCGCCCCCGCGTCCCCTCAGGCCCGAGGCGATGACCTCGTCGATGACCGCCTCCGGCGTCATCTCCGTGAGGGCCTTGTAAAGCGCGCGGTAGCCGCCCACGGCGAAGTATTCGTCGATGTCTTCCGGGTTGATGAACCCCGCGTCCCGCAGGACGATTTTCCGCTGGGGCGCGAAGTAGGGGATGTCCGCGTAGGCGGGGATGTCGTCGAACCCCGTGCCGAAGTCGAGTTTTTCGCCCACGAGGGGGTCCCATGTCTCGACGCGGCAGAGGGCGAGCCGGCGGGGCACGTCGCCTGCCGCCACGGCACGGACGATCTCCTCCGCGTCGGCCTCCGTCACCCGGTGGAGGATCACGCAGGGCTTTCCGGGAATCTGGATGTTGACGAGGGGCTCCTCCCGGCAGTAGCCGATGCATCCCACCTTGGCGAGCTCCATGTCGAGCCCGCGGTCACGGATGGCCGCCTCGAGGGCGGCGTAAACGCGGTCGCCGCCCGCGGCGATGCCGCAGGTGGCCAGGCCCACCGCGACGCGGGGACGGTCCGGCAGGAGTTTTTGAAGGCCCTTTTGTCGGGCCGCTTTCAGGGCGTCAAGATCCACGATGCTGGCTCTCTTTCCATCCGAATTGTTCGAGGATCGCGGGGATCCTGTCCGGGGTTATGTATCCGAAGATCTTGTTGTCCACCCGCAAGACAGGCGCCATGCTGCACGCGCCGAAGCAGCGGGCGGAAGTGAGGGAAAAGTGGTTGTCCTCGGTGGTCAGGAGGAACTTCCCGTCCCTGGTGACCTCGTCCACCTCGACCCCGAGGAGGCGCTTGAGGGTGGCCACCAGCTCCGGGGCCCCCTTGACGTGGCAGGCGGTGCCCATGCAGACGGTCACCACATGCTCGCCGAGCGGCGCCAGGGTGAAGAAGGAGTAAAAGGTGGCCAGGCTGTAGAGCTCGGAGAGGGAAACCTCCAGCCTTTTCGCGAGGAATTGCAGAATGTCCTTGGGAAGGTACCCGACCTCCCGCTGCACCTGTTCCAGGATGCCGAGGATTTTCCCCGCGGGGGCCGGGTATCTTTCGACGATTTCGTTCAGCCGCGCCGTGTCCATTTAGATCCCGAGGCCCTTCCGTTTCTTCTCGATGACCGCTTCCAGGATGTCGGCGGCCTTGACCGGGTCGGGTTCGATGGCGAAGGCGGCGTTGATGAGACCGTTCAATCCGTCCGTGAGCAGATTGACCACGTTGGGGCTGCCGAAGACCTTCAGCGGCAGGTCCAGCACGGTGAAAACGCCGGACGCCACGAAGTAGGCCCCGATGGAGATGGCCTTCTGGGAATACCACTCCGGCGCCGCGCCGCCCAGGGGCAGGTCCTCGATGCCCACGTTCAGCTCCTTGGCGATGTTGGCGGCCAACACGAGGATGCGGGAGCAGTCCACGCAGGAGCCCATGTGGAGGACCGGCGGGATCTTCAGGGCCTCGCAGACGGAACGGAGGCCGTCGCCGGCCAGGCTCGCCGCCTCGGGAAGGAGCAAGCCCGCCTTGCCGCTGGCGATGGCGGCGCAGCCCGTCTCCACCACCAGGATATCCCGCTTGATGAGTTCCTTGCCGAGGGTGATGTGCCCGAAATCCTGCTTAACCTTGGGGTTGTTGCAGCCCACGATGCCCACGGCGCCGCGGATCTTGCCGGCCACGATGGCGTCGATGAGCGGTTTGTAACTGCCACCCAGGGCCCCGCGGATGACCTCCTCGGAGAAGCCGGCCATCATCTTCATCGGTTTGTCAGGAATGCGGACGCGGTCCGGGTTCCGGTTGGGATAGTTTTCGATGGCCAGTTTCACGATCTCCTTGGCCGTGTCCAGGGCACTGTCCGGGTGGAATTCCATGTGGGTGGCGCCGGGAACCTTGGAGAGGGGGCTGGTGGAGACCACCTTGGTGTGGTAGCACTTGGCCGTGTCGGTGATGGAGGGAAAGATGCACTGGTAGTCGATGACCATCACGTCCACGCTGCCCGTGGCGATGGCCAGTTCCTGATCCAGTTCGTTGCCCGCGATGGGGATGCCGTGCCGCATGAGGAGTTCGTTCCCGGTGCAGCACAAGCCCACCAGATTGATGCCCTTGGCGCCCTTTTCCTCGGCCATCTTCTTCAGCTCTGGATCGTCGGCCGCGATGACCACCATTTCGGACAGGATGGGGTTATGGCCATGGAGCACGAGGTTGACCTCGTCCTTCTTCAGGACGCCCAGGTTGGCCAGGGCCGTGGTCGGCTTAGGGGTTCCGAAAAGGATATCCGAACCTTCCGTGGCCATCATGGACCCGCCCCACCCGTCGGAGAGGGAGGCCCTGAGGGCGTGCAGGAGGATGTTCACGTAGTCCGCGCCAACGCCCATGTGCACCCGGTGCATGGCCTCCACGATCTCCCGGTCCACGCTTCGGGGAACGATGCCGAACTTTTTCCACATCTCCCGGGTCTTTTCCGGCGCCCGCTGGACGAGCTGGATCTCGTTTTTGATGGTGCCGAATTCCTCCAGCATGGCCAGGGCCAGGTCCTTGGCGATGGCCTCTTTCTCCCGGCCCTCCGACTCGATGCCGTACTCGGCCGCCACGGTCTTCAGTTTCTCCACGTCCTGGATCTGGTATCCCTGGGATTTCCCTTCCGCCGTTTCCAGCAAGACCTGGATAACCTCGCGCCCGTGGTCCGAGTGGGCCGCCGCGCCGGTCGCCAGGTCGTCCAGGACGTTCCGCGCCGTGATCAGGTCGTTGGTGGCGCCGCAGACGCCGCGTTTCGGTTCCCCGCCGAAGGGGTCGATGCGGCAGGGGCCCATGACGCAGCGGTTACAGCAGACGCCCAGTTGGCCGAACCCGCACTGGGGCTGTTGTTTTTCGAGGCGGTCCCATACCGTTTCGATGCCATCTTCCATGGCCTTCTGGACGATTTCCTGGTCCGTTTTGTCCAGGGACCGCTTTTCAGATTCCTCTTTCAGGACTTTTGGATCGACATACATGGCTACCCTCCTTCCCCTCCTGGGGATTTATTCCTGGAAAATTCCCATTTCCGTGATTTTCTTCATGATATCCCTGAAGGCCCGAATGTTTTCGGGAACCTCCGGCACCTCGGGTTCGCCCCCCGACGGCGTGAGCATCTTGAACGTGAAGTCCTTCCGGGTTGTCCGGATGAGGTCGTTGATGTCGCCGAATTCCAGGGCGCCGGTCTTGCATGCCTCCACGCAGGCGGGGATTCTTCCCTCGCGCTGGCGGTCGATGCAGTGGTCGCACTTGGTGTTCACGTTCCGCTCCAGGGCCACCTGGTAGGTCCTCTCGAATTGGATGATGCCGAAGGGGCAGACCATGGCGCAGGCCCCGCAGGCGATGCACTTGGCGTAATCCACGAGGACCGAGTCGGTTTCGGCGTCGCGGCTCAGGGCCCCGGTGGGGCAGACCTGGAGGCAAGGGGCGGGGTCACAGTGGCGGCAGCGGTTGGGAAAGGTCAGGAGTCCCGGACCCACCTCCACGTGAATCCGCGGCTTCGGGACCGGATCTTCAGCGATCGCCCCGAAGAGGGTCTTGCTCTGGGAATGCTCGATGGCGCAGGCAACCTCGCAGTGCCGGCACCCGATACAGCGTTCCGGTTTGACCATGACGGTATTCATCGTCTCACCTCCTTTGAAAGGTGTATGGGGATTGGGAGATACCCGGCCGAAAAATAACTCCGTGTCAAAGTGCGCGCCTCCCTTTCCTCCTCATGGATGGTGGCCCTCCTTCTCCATGCCTGGCAGGGCCCGGTTCAAGAAACAATAAGATCCTATTTACTATGACATAAGGGCTGAGAAAAGGCAATTGGAAATTGATAAAAAGCCGTTCTGATTTGCGGGCGGTTCTATCCGGTGGTGAACAGCTATTTCAGGCCCAGGCGGGTGAGGAACTCCCGCGACCTGTTCCGGCTGACGGGGAGGGATTCATCGATCCCCTGGAGGCTGACATAGACGGCGCCCCGTTCCTTGGAGACCTTGGTAATCTTCGTGAGGTTGACGATGTAGCTCCGGTGAATCCGCATGAAGTATTTACCCGGGAGCCGGTCCTGGAGGGTGCCGAGGGAAAGGCCGGAAAAGTAGTCCCGGGTAGTTGTGAAGACGCGGCTATAGACGTTGTCTGCCTCGATGAAGACCACGTCTCTCAGGTCGATGAGCTTGATCTCGTTCTTGATGCCGACGGGGATCTTCAGGAGGCGCATGGTTTGGTCGGAGATGAAGGCGGTGATGTCGTAGAGAAGGGCGCAGCAGAGCGATTCCTCCGTTTCTCCCGCATCGTAAGACAAAAGCGCGATGAGTTTCATGAGGAGGTATTTGACGCGGTTGTCCCTGGAGAAGATCTTGATGGAAAAGGGGATCTGTCGTTTGGAGGTGCTAAGGAGGGCGATCATCCGGGAAATCTTTTCGGACGAGGAGGCCTGGTGTAGGTCGAGGAGGGATTTTTCGAATATATCCGCCGAGGAGAACTCCGAAAAGAGGACCAGAACAACCCGGTTGATATGGACGATCTTGTAACGTTTGTCGAAGATGACGATGCCGGGTTCCAGCGTGTTCAATACGGATATGAGATTTTCCATGGGCAGTTCATCCTTATAAAAAGGATAGGGGGATGTCAAGATGAGTCCGTTTGATCCAAGACGTCAAGACTTGAAATGTGTTTAAAAAAAAGCCGCCCGAAAGGGCGGCTTTTCGCTTAATCCTCCAAGGGTTCCGGGTCGTGCCGGACCCAGCCCTTTGGCATTTCCTTGTAGTGGATCATGTCTTCCACGGGGCAGATGAAGGAACAGGCCATGCAGCTCAGGCACCGGTCCTCGTCCATCACCGGGCGGCGATTTTCCGCGTCCCACGAGAGGGCTTGTCCCCCGGCGTCCTGGCAGATGATGTAGCACTGCCCGCACCCGATACAGCGGTCTAGGTCGTATTCCACCACGCCCTGACGGGAGAGGTCGAACTCATCGGTATGGTGGACGTGGGGCAGGGCCTTGCCGACGATGTCCGCGACCGTGTCGAAGCCTTTCTCCTCCATGTAGTCGGAGAGGCCTTCCGCCATGTCTTCCACGATGCGGTAGCCGTAGTGGATGATGCCCGTGGTCACCTGGATGGTGGAGGCGCCCAAAAGCAGAAACTCCAGGACGTCGATCCAGGTTTCGATACCGCCGATACCGGAGATGGGAAGCCCCAAGTCGGCATTCTGCGCCATGTCGGCCATGAACCGAAGGGCGACCGGCTTGACGCAAGGGCCAGAATAGCCGCTGGCCGCTCCCTTGCCGAAGACGTTGGGCTTGGGGACCAGGTCGTCCAGGCCAATCTCGGTAATGGCGGAGATGGTATTGATGGCGGAGATGGCATCCGCGCCGCCCTTCTTGGCGAACATGGCCGGTTCATTCATGTCGGTGATATTGGGGGTCATCTTGGCCATGACGGGGATGGACACCGCGTTCTTGACCGTTTCCGTGAACATTTCAAGGAGGTCGAAGGCCTGTCCCACCTTGGATCCGGATCCCTCGATGGCCATGTGGGGGCAGGAAAAGTTCAACTCCAGCATGTCCGCGCCGGCGTCCTCGGCCGCCTTGCCCAGGATCTCCCATTCCTTGTTGGAGAATCCCATGATGCTGGCGACGACGATGTGCTTGGGATAGTGCTTTTTCAGCCACTTGATATCTTTCAGGTTGTGCTCCAGGGGACGGTCGGAGATCTGCTCCACGTTCTGGAGGCCGATCATCCGGCAGGCCTGGTTATTGTATTTGTTGAGCCTGGGTGATGGATGGATGATCTTGGTAACCTGTGTCGCGAGGGTCTTGTACGCGACGCCTCCCCATCCGGCATCGAAGGCGCGGGCGATCATCTCCGCGCAGTTCGACACGGGGGACGAGGAAAGCATGAACGGATTCATGAATTTTACGCCACAGAAATCGATACTCAAGTCTTTCATTATCCTATTCCCCCTTCCCTTCCAAGTGGTTTACGATGGCCTCGGCGGCCCGTTTCCCGTCCGCCACGGCTTCCACGACCAGGGCGGGCCCCCGAACGATATCTCCGCCCGCATAGACGTAGGGAAGAGACGTCCGAAGGGATTCCCCTTCTGCGGAGACGAGGGCGCCATTCCAGGTGATGCCCTCGAAGTCTTTCAGCTCGGCTTCCGGTTGGGTAGCGAGGGCCTCGATGGCCATGTCGAAGGACATCTCGAAATCGGACCCGGGAACCTCTTCGGGACGCCGCCGGCCGGAGTCATCCGGGCCTCCCAGGCGTGTCCGGCGGCACACGATGGACTTGAGGGTGCCGTTGCCGTTGTATTTGACGGGCTGGGTCAGGATGAGAAAGTGAATGCCGTCGTTTAAGGCCTGGATCTTTTCCTTTTCCTCGGCGGGCATTTCCGTGTAGGACCTGCGGTAGAGGACGTAGATATCCTTGGCGCCGAGCTTCTTCGCCCACTGGGCGGTGTCCATGGCCACGGAGCCCCCGCCGATGACGGCGACGGTTTTGCCTTTCACCTTGGCCGCGAGAGCGTCGGAGTCCGGGCCCCGCAGGGTTCCGAGAAAATCCGTGGCGCTCATGACGCCATCGAGGTTACTGCCTTCGATCCCAAGCCGGATAGGCCGCCAGAGACCGGGGGAGAGGAAAACAGCCTTGAATCCTTGATCTTTCAGCTTTTCCAAGCCGTCTTTTCCCTCGATGGGCGTGTTGGTCTTGATTGTCACGCCCAGCGCGGCGATCTCATTGATTTCCCGTTCGACACCCTTCTCCGAGAGCCGGAAGGGGGGGATCCCGTAGCGGAGGTTCCCGCCGGGAAGGCCCTTCTTTTCAAAGACGGTGACCTCGTAACCGCTTAGGGCCAATTCCCGCGCGCAGGTGAGGCCAGCGGGCCCGCTTCCGACGACGGCGATCTTCCCCTTGGCGGCCGCCTGTTTCTTGATGGGCGAAAAACCCATATTCCAGCCGTGTTCCACGATAAAACGCTGGATTTTCCCAATCTGTATGGGGCGGTCGATCTGTGTCCTGGAACAGGCCAATTCACAGAGTTGCGCCGTCGGACAGACGGCCCCGCAGGTCCAGCCGAAGGGATTGTTGGTCTTAATGGTGCGGATGGCCCCCGTGACGTTCCTGAAACGAAGTTTACGAATGAAGGCCCCCGGGTCGGTTCCCGCCGGGCAGGCCTGGCTGCACGGCGCGTCAAAACAGAGCAGGCACCGGGTGGCTTCTTCCGTCGCCAGCGTGAGGGTCAACCCCCCTTCCATCTCATCCGTGAACAATGGTGCTCTCTCGGCTAATTGTGACAATGCTCGCGTCCTCCCTTTTGATGGTTTTAAACACTCAAAAAACAAATCCCTTTCCCGATAATCGAGAAAGGAAAATTATCCCACATCTACCCAATTATCAAGGGGAGTTTTTTTTGTCAAGGGGGGAGTGCCGAGGTTCCGTCAAGGTTTTAAGATATCTATGCCGATCAAGCAAAGCTGATGATTAAAAGTGAATACGCTGACGTTTACGGAGTCCAGGCAATCCTTTAGAGATTCCATGTTTTTTGATGTGCCTCCTGCCTCTCCTATAAGAAAGTTTTTGATCTTTCTGCGGATTATAAAACCTTTTATTGTCTGCCGTTGGCATGGTAGGACCGAGAGGAATGTCCTTCAAATTTTCAATAATTTCATTCTGTTCATCCAGTAAATTCGCGCTTTTCGCCTATCCTTCAAACACTCCCGTTGAGAGATACCGATCGCCGCCGTCAGGGAGGATGACGACGGTCTTTTTCCCCGACAGGGTGCCCTCGACCATGAGGTAGAGGGCCGCCGCCAGGGCCGCGCCCGAAGAGATCCCGGCGAAGATGCCTTCTTCCCTGGCGAGCCGCCGTGTCATGGCGAAGGCGTCCTCGTCCGTGACGGCGATGATGTGGTCCAAGAGGTTCAGGTCGCAGACGGGGGGAATGAAGCCCGCACCGATGCCCTGGATGGCGTGGGCCCCGCGCTCCTCCCCGGAAAGGACCGCGGAGCCAGCGGGTTCCACGGCGACGATGGCGATACCGGGCCGTTTTTCCTTGAGAAACCGGGCGATGCCCGTGAGGGTTCCGCCGGTTCCCACCCCGGCCACGACGGCCTCCACCTCCCCGTCGGTGTCCTCCCAGATCTCCCGTGCGGTCGTCTGTTCGTGGATCTCCGGGTTGACGGGGTTTTCGAACTGGCGCGTGGGAAGGTAGCGGGGATCATTCCGGGCCATCTCTTCCGCCCTTTTCACGGCGCCGGGAATCCCTTCCACCGCGGGGGTGAGGATCAATTCCGCGCCCAGGGCCCGCAGAAGCTGCTTGCGCTCCTCGCTCATATCCTCCGGCATGACGATGGCCAGCCGGTAGCCCTTCGCGGCGCAGGCCACGGCCAGCCCGATGCCCGTGTTTCCGCTGGTGGCCTCGAGGAAGATGGTTTCAGTGCCCACCTTTCCGGTCCTTTCCGCCGCCGCCACCATGGCGGCCCCGAGCCGGTCCTTCACGCTGGAGCAGGGGTTGAAAGACTCCAGCTTTGCCCATATAGTCTCATTCGCGGGCGGTATCCTGTTGAGCCGAACGAGGGGTGTGCGCCCCACGGTCTCCGTCACGTCACGATAGATCTTCATCCGTGTCTCCTCCCCCCAGGTAGAGGCGTTTCACCTTGGGGTCGTTGAGTAACATTTTCGCGTCGCCCTCGAAGCGGTTGGCCCCCAGGTCCAGGACGTATCCGCGATGGGCGAGCTCCAGGGCCTGCTTGGCGTTTTGCTCCACCATGAGAATCGATTTTCCCACCGCGTGGATGGTCCGGATCCAGGAGAAGACCTGGTCCATCATCCGGGGGGCGAGCCCCATGGACGGCTCGTCCAGGAGCAGGAGATCGGGGTTCGTCATGAGGGCCATCGCGATGGCCAAAAGCTGCCGCTCGCCGCCGGAGAGGGAACGGGCCGCGTGTTTCCGTTTCTCGTAAAGAAAGGGGAGCTGGCTGAAGAGGCGGTCCATGCGGGCCTTTTTCTCCCCGGTGTCCGTGACGAGGTAGGCACCCATTTCCAGGTTCTCCCGGATGGTCAGGTTGGGAAAGATGTTGACATCCTGGTGGACGAGGGCCATCCCCTTCGGGACCCGACGGGTCGCGGGAAGGTGGGTGATATCCTCTCCCTTGAAGCGGAGGCGGCCCTCCCAGCAGGGCAGTAAGCCGTAGATGGCCCTGAGCG